>DASVXQ010000001.1:0-11014 GCA_036392615.1 Actinomycetes bacterium
CCTCGGGCAGGCCCAGCCCGTCCGGCACGGGGATCAGCGCGGCCGCGTCCACCGCCACCCGCTCGGCGTAGCCGCCGCCCGTGCTGGCGACCACGCGGCTCGAGGCCAGCGACCCGTCGACCCCGTCGCCGACCGCGGCCACCACGCCGCCGACGCCGGTGCCCAGGATCGCCGGCAGGGTCGGCGCCATCGCCGGGTTGGGCGCCCTGCCGGCGCGCAACTGGGTGTCCACGAAGGTGATGTTGGCGAGCTCGACGTCGACCAGGACCTGACCCGGTCCGGGCGCCGGGTCCGCCACCTCGGCGGCGACCAGCTCGTCCGGTGGTCCAAACTCGCGCAACACCACCGCTCGCACCGCTGCACCTCCACGCGTCGCCGGCCGGGACTCAGAGGGTTTGCCCTCCCCGCTCGCCGGCGGCGCCGGCGGCGAAGCGGGCGAGCTGGCGGTGCAGCGCCTCGACGTAGTGCTCGTGCTCGGGCTTCATCAGCACGCTGCGCAGGATGCGCACCTGGTCGGCCCCGCCGCCTCGCAGCCCGGGGTCGCGTCGCAGCAGCCGCTCCCCCGCCACCCGCAGGGTGCTGAGGAACACCGGGTCCGGGTCGGTCATGGCGTCGCGCAGGATGCGCTCGGAGGCGGCGTCGACCGCGGCCAGGGTGCGCTCCGCCGGGCGCGGGAAGTAGGTCACGATGTCGAGCTCCGGGCGCAGGTACAGGCCGAGCGGGTCGCTGCTCTCCAGCAGCCCGGCCCAGGCCCGGGCGGCGCGGACCCCGGCGGCCAGCACCGGGCCGAGCCCCCGCTCCGCCTCCAGCGGCAGCACCCGCAGGGTGAGCCACAGGGCGCCGGCGGCCGCGCCGGCCCGCGAGCATTCCAGGCTGATCTCGCCGAGGTGCAGCTCGTCGGAGGTGAAGTAGGTGTACGGCGAGTCGTGCTGGTAGAGGCGGCCGACGCCGGGGTCGCGGAACAGCACCGCGCCGCAGCCGTACGGCTGGAGGCCGTGCTTGTGCGGGTCGACCACCACCGAGTCGCAGGCGGCGATGGCCCGCAGCGGCTCGGGCGCCACCAGCGGGTCGTCCGCCCAGGCGAGCAGGGCGAAGAAGCCGCCGTAGGCGGCGTCGACGTGGAGCCGGCAGCCGTAGCGCTCGCGCAGCTCCAGCGCCTGGTGGATCGGGTCGAGCGCGCCCAGTCCGGTGGTGCCGGCGGTCAGCACCACGGTGCCGACCGCCCCCGTGCGCAGCTCCCGCTCGAGCGCGTCGAGGTCGATGCGGCCGGCGTCGTCGGCCGGGACCGGCACGGTGTCGACGCCGAGCACGCCGCACATGCGCTCGTGGGTGTAGTGGGCCTCCTGGCTGTAGGCGATCGCCTTGCCCGGGTGGAGCTGCCGGGCGACCCACAGCGCCTCCAGGTTGGCGATGGTGCCGCTGGAGGTCAGGTGCCCGAGCGTGTCGCCGGGCAGGTGGAACATCGCGGCCAGGTCCTTGACCAGCTCCTTCTCCATCGCGCCGGTGGCCGGGCCGCCGTCGAGCGCGTGGTTGTTGGGGTTGATGGTCATCGCCGCCAGGTAGGCGGCGACCGCCACCGGGTGCGGCGGCTTGAGCATCTGGCCGGCATAGCGCGGGTGGAAGAACGGGTAGTTGTCGTCGAGCCGCTTGGCGTACTCGCGCCAGGCGGCGGCCAGCTGCTCCGGGTCCACCTCCAGCGCCCGGTGCGGCTGATACGGCCCCCAGCGCTGCTGGAAGCGCTCGGCGATCTCGATGGCGGGGGCGAGCTGCCGGTCGAGGCTCGTCATGGGATCAGTCTCCTGTGGCGTGGGGAGTGACGCCGGCCTGCTGGCCGTCGCCGTCGGCGGCCAGCAGCCGCTCCAGGACCAGCGCGACGCCGTCCTCCTCGTTGCTGGTGGTCACCTCGTCGACCGCCTCCAGCACCGCCGGATCGGCGTTGGCGACCGCCACGGCGTGGCCGGCCCACGACAGCATGCTCAGGTCGTTGGCCATGTCGCCGACGGCGACCACCTCGGCCGGCTTGACGCCGAGGCGGTCGCAGACCCGCTCCAGCGCGAACGCCTTGGTGACCCCGGCGGCCGACACCTCGACCACCTGGCGGGTCGACCAGGTCACCACCGCCTCCTCGCCGGCGACCTCGCGGGCGGCCTCGGCGAGCTTGTCGAAGTCCATCCCGTAGTGGCGGGCGAGCACCTTCAGCAGCGGCGCGTGGATCAGCTCGAGCGGGTCGCCCACCTCGACCCGGTCGATCGGGGTCATCGGGTCGCGGCCCCAGGTCGGCTCGCAGCCGAAGCCGTCGGCGTCCTCCCAGGCGAAGGCGACCCCCGGTGCCCGCTCGCGCAGGCCGCCGACGATCTGCAGCGCCACCTCCGCGGCGAGCAGCGTCTGGTCGAGCACGGTGTCGTTGTCGAGGTCGTAGAGCATGGCGCCGTTGGCGCAGACGGCGATCCCCTCCAGGCCCAGCCGCTGGTTCAGCGCGCGCACGCTGCGCGGCGGCCGCCCGGTGACCGCGACGAAGGCGATGCCCGCGCGCCGCGCCTCGTGGATCGCCGTCCTGGTGCGGTCGGACACGCTGAGATCGCCGCGCAACAGGGTCCCGTCGAGATCGCTGGCCACCAATCGGATCACCCGCACTGCCTCCTCGCCTCCGTCGGGCCCGGCCGCCCGACCCGGCCCGCCACCGCGGCGGGTCGCGGCCCGCCGCCACCAACGGTACCGGGTGACCCCATCCGCGAGCCGGCCGCCCGAACGGGGTTGGTTGTCGCTGGCCGGCCGTAGACTGCGGCGCATGCGGCAGCGAGCCATCGCCTGGCACAAGGAGGACCCCGCCGGGGCCGAGTACGCCGAGGTCACCCTCGGGGCCGAGGTGCTGTTCGCCAGCGGCGTGGCCATCGGCGGCGAGCCGGGCGCCTACCGGCTCGACTACTCGCTGGAGACCGGCCCCGGGTTCGTGACCACCCGCCTCCAGGTCACCGCGCGCGGCCAGGGCTGGCGCCGCACCCTCGACCTGCGCCGCGACCCCGCCGGCGCCTGGACCGCCGCGACCACCGCCGACGGCGAGGCCCCCGATGGCCTCGCCCCACCCGGCGCCGCCTCCGCCGGGGGCGCCGAGCCGGCCGGGCCCGCCGGGCTGCCCGCCCCGGCCGCCGGGCGGATCTCCTGGCTCGACGGCGCGCTGGACTGCGACCTGGGGTTGTCGCCGCTGACCAACAGCATGCCGGCGCTGCGGCACCGGCTGCTCGAGGAGGACGGCTCGGCGGACCTGCTGATGGCCTGGGTGTCCGTGCCGGACCTCGGCGTGCGCGCCTCGCGCCAGCGCTACACGGCGCTGCGGGACCGCCCCGGCGGCCGGCTGATCCGCTTCGAGTCACTCGACTCGGGCTTCACCGCCGAGCTGGCCTTCGACGCCGACGGGCTGGTGGTCGACTACCCCGGCATCGGTCGCCAGCTCGGCTGATCAGCCGTCCCGCCGGCCGAGGCGCTCGGCCGCCCAGGCCTCGATGGCGGGGCGCAGCGCGCGGAAGGCCTGGCCGCGGTGCGAGGCGGCGTCCTTGGTGGCGGCCTCCACCTCGGCGCTGGTGCGGTCCCAGCCGTCCGGCAGGAACACCGGGTCGTAGCCGAAGCCGCCCGTGCCGCGGGGCGCCTCGATGATGCGTCCCTCCCAAGCGGCCTCGGTGTGCCACTCGCGCCCGGAAGGCGCGACGCCCGGCGGGTCGGCCAGCACGGCGGCGCTGCGGAAGCGCGCGCTCCTGCGCTCGGGCGGCACCCCCTCCAGCTCGCGCAGCAGCTTGTCGAGGTTCTCCCGGTCGCTGGCGCCCTCGCCGGCGTAGCGGGCGGAGCGGACGCCCGGTCTCCCGCCGAGCGCGTCGACCTCCAGCCCGGAGTCGTCGGCCAGCGCGGCCATGCCCGACCAGGCCGCGTAGGCGCGCGCCTTGAGGCGCGCGTTGTCGAGGAACGTCGCGCCGGTCTCCTCGACGTCGGGCCGCTCGCCGGCGCCGGCCTCGCCCAGGCTGACCAGCTCGACCGGCACGCCCTCCAGGATCGCGCGCAGCTCGCGCAGCTTGTTGGGGCTGCTGGTGGCGAGCAGCAGGCGCGGCCGCCGGCTCACCCGGCGCTCTGGCGGCCGCCGAGGTCGAGCTGGGCGGGGCCGAGCGCCAGCCGGCGCAGCGGCGGGATGGCCGCCTCCTCCAGCATCGGGCCGAGCGCGCGCTTCTGCTCGCGCACCAGCTGGACGATGCCCGTGCCGGCCAGGTCCATCAGCGTGTCGAGCTCGCTGCGGCTGAACGGCTCGCCCTCGGCGGTGCCCTGGACCTCGACCAGGCCGCCGAGACCGGTCATCACGACGTTCATGTCGACCGAGGCGCGCACGTCCTCCTCGTAGGGCAGGTCGAGGCAGGGGGTGCCGTCGATGATCCCGACGCTGATGGCGGCGACGTGGTCGCGCAGCGGGAAGCTCTGCAGCCGCTTGGACTGGACGAGCTGGTGCGCGGCGGCGAACAGGGCCGTCCACGCGCCGGTGATCGAGGCGCAGCGGGTGCCGCCGTCCGCCTGGAGCACGTCGCAGTCGACCCACAGGGTCATCTCGCCGAGCGCGGCCGTGTCGGTCACCGCGCGCAGCGCCCGGCCGATCAGCCGCTGGATCTCGTGGGTGCGGCCGCCGAGACGCCCCTTGGCGGACTCGCGCGTGGAGCGCTCGCTGGTCGAGCCGGGCAGCATCGAGTACTCGGCGGTGACCCAGCCCTTGCCGCCGCCGCGCAGGAACGGCGGCACGCGGTCCTCGGGGCTGACGGCGCAGACCACCTTGGTGTCGCCGACCTCGACCAGCGCCGAGGCGAAGGCGGTCTTCTGCCAGTTCAGCGTGATCGACACCGGTCGCAGCTCCTCGGGGGAGCGTCCGTCCCTGCGGTTCACGAGGCCACTCCGTCCAGCACGAAGCTGGCGCCCTCGACCGCCACGTCCACCGGGCAGGCGCAGGCCGCGCCGGCCCGCTCGGCCGCCGTCCGCGCGTCGCTGCCGGCGCGCAGGTGGGTCAGCGCCAGCCGCCGCGCGCCAGCCCGGGCGGCCCACTCCCCCGCCAGGTCCGGGGTCATGTGGATCGGGTTGGCGCCCTCGGGCCAGCTGGCCCAGGACGCCTCGCAGACGAACAGGTCGGCGCCGTCGGCCAGCTCGGCGAGGGCGTCGCAGGGGCCGGAGTCGGCCGAGTACGCCAGGGTCGCCCCCGGCGCGGACGCCCGCACCCCGTAGGTCTCGACGCTGTGGACGGTGGCCACGGCGGTCAGCTCGAGCGGGCCGAGACGAACCCGCTCCCGGTCATGGAGCTCGTGTACTTGAAACGCCTCCTCGAGGACTGGCGGCTCCTCCGCCTTCAGGAACCCGGCGATCCGCTCCGCCCAGCCGGCGGGTCCGTAGACCGGCACCGGCGCGGGCGGCGGGTCGTAGTCGCCATAGTGCAGCGCGTAGTAGGCCACCGGCAGGTCGGTGAGATGGTCGATGTGCAGGTGCGAGAGCCAGATGGCGTCCAGCTCGGGCAGGGTCGTGTAGCGCAGCAGGTTGGCCAGCGTCCCGCTGCCGCAGTCGACCCAGACCCTGGCGCCGTGGTCGCCGTCCGAGGCCTCGACCAGGTAGCCGGAGCAGGCGCGGCCGGCCGACGGGAAGGTCCCGCAGGCGCCGAGGACGGTCAGCCGGATCATCCGCCGCCGGCCCGCACCGGTGGCGCGGCGCCGCGCCGGCCGGCGGTCGCGCTGCGCCGCTCGATGGTGCCGACCTCTGGCCCGAGGAACCGTGCGCCCACCCGCCGGAACTGCTCCGGGTCGCCGGAACTCAGGAAGCGGTGGTGCGGCTCGGTGCCGAAGTCGGCGTGCAGGTCCGCGCGGGTCAGCTCGGCGAACACCTCGCGGGCGGTCCACTCCGCCGAGCTGACCAGGAAGACGTCGGGGCCGAGCAGGTAGCTGAGCACGCCGGTGAGCAGTGGGTAGTGGGTGCAGCCCAGGATCAGCGTGTCGACCTCCGCCTCGATCAGCGGGGCGAGGTAGCCGGACGCCAGGTCGAGGATGGTCTTGCCGGTGGTCTCGCCCCGCTCGACGAAGTCGACGAACTCCGCGCAGGCGTTGGCGGTGACGGCGACGTTCTCGCGGGTCGCCTCGATCGCCTGGAGGTAGCGGCCGGAGCCGATCGTGCCGACCGTGCCGATCACGCCGACGCTGCGGTTGCGGGTGAGCCGCACCGCCGCCCGCGCGGTCGGCTCGATCACGTCGACGACCGGGACCGGGTAGGCGGCGCGCAGCTCGTCCAGGGCGGCGGCCGAGGCGGTGTTGCAGGCCACCACCACCAGCTTGACGTCCTCGGCCAGCAGCAGGTCCATGATCTCCTCGGCGAAGCGGCGGACCTCCGCCTGCGAGCGGGGGCCGTAGGGGTAGCGGGCCGTGTCGCCGAAGTAGATCACCGACTCGTAGGGAAGCAGGTCGATGGTCGCCCGGGCGACGGTCAGCCCGCCCACCCCGGAGTCGAAGATGCCGATCGGTCGTGGATCCATGCCGGGGACGATACCGCAGCGGGCCCCCGATCACCGGGAGGCGTCCACACCCCCGCTACCAGCAGAGGATGGAGGCACCGCGTGCTGCATCGTGCGGTCGAGGACCGCGACTGCGAGGGCCTCGAATTCGAGGAAGCAGGTACGGACCAGCCGGGCCGTGCTGCCTAGCGCTCCATCGGCTGCCCGTAGATCGAACATCGGCTTGCGGACATCCTGGGCAAGGGGCATGAGACTACGATAATTGCGAAGCGTCGCAAGCCGATATGGATCCGGATCGGCGGCTTGATTGACAGTAAGCTCCCCAAGCACCGAACGGCGAAACTCAGTTGGAATTCGTCGCAACCATCGATCATATGCTTTCACAGGGCGGTCGAGTCGAACCGCATGCTGAAGAACGACATAGCCGAGCGGACGCATTGAGCCAGCTGGCATATCGAGACCTGGAGGTGCATGTTCTTTGAGGACGTTCTCCTGCCAACTCGTCCGCCAGGAACGCAACGTAGGACCTAGGTTGCGGAGACCCTGAAGGGAGAAGAGATCGGCAGCGAGCGGTATCAAAATGAAGTCCGCGGCGAGGAGAGCAGAGCGGTTGATTGCTCCAAGATTTGGCCCTACATCGATCAGGACCAATTCTGCCTCTACTTGGTCTCCAGCGGCGTGAAGGACGCGGTGAAATGCTGTAGTAGTCCGCAATGCGGCCTCATCGCCATCGTACCCTTGGGGCCAGGCTGCTGAGAGTCTGTCCTCGAACCGACTGAGGCCGAGATCCCCAGGAAGAACCCATAAACGATCCGCGGCCTCGCGGACCTGCGGGATCTGGATGTCACCCAGGCCTCGAAGAATTGGCTCGACAGCGTTGAGGATCGTTCCGTGGCTGCTCGGTTCCCAGAACAGCTCTAGTTGGTTCTCGTCAAAGAACGCGGAGGTCAAGTTCGCCTGTGGGTCAAGATCCGCCGCCACGACCCGTCGTCCAAGACGCGCCATCATGTGCGCGAGGTGGAATGCCAGGGTGGTCTTCCCCACGCCGCCCTTGTTGTTGAACAGTGCCACCGTCGTCGTCATTGGACGCCCCGCACCCGTACGCTCCAGTACTGCGCTTCAATCATGAACTCCGCTTCGGGATTCCCGTTGCCTGCCAGCGTACTCCGAACCAGCCGGATTCCACGACCAAACCGGTTGACGTACCCCAACTGCTTCAATGCAGCAGCGAGGGCGGGATTCCGGTAGTCATTACGCCGATCGAAGTTGTCCCGAGTGACTGATCCAAACGGACCTCCCGGGCTCGCGACCTCCACGTGGTCAGCAAACCAGTTGATCGCGACCGGGGCGTTCGTAATGTCGTAGCTTCGGTGCATCAATGCATTCAGAATCAGCTCGCGGAGCGCTATCAACGGGTAGTCAGGGACATCCCGTTGGCGAAGGTCCCCCGCTTCAGTGACAGCCGTGCGGATGTTGGTCGGAAGCAGCCTATTGAGGGCATCGAGAATGCCGATGAGGTTGCCGCGCAGCTCCTCATGGTCCTGCACAGGGCTATCCACCTCTTCGCCTTCATAGCGCACGAATTGTACATAGGCGCCTGGAATCCAGGCCGTTGGATCAAGTCCAACGAGCAGATGGCCCAGGACTGTTGGAGTGATTGCATCTGGAGTAAGCAATCGTAGGGAGGCGAGCTGGTCCTCTACCGTTCGCCCATTCTCTGCAATGACTTCCGGACTCACCGCCGCAGGTAGGTAGGTGGACGTGAACAGCTCCAGATCGAGGTCAGCCAGTGAGCTACCTGGCACTGGCTGCTGGTCGAAGGGTAGATCGGCTGCTTGCCGGCGTTCACGAAGCACCCGTTCCTCATCGGGGCGTGGCCACTTGCGTGGATGGCCCGACGCGCACGAAGATGCGCCCATCGAATGAGACTGGCGGAGAAACGGCGGCAGGGACGGTCACCAGAACACAAGCCGCACCGTCAAAGGTGGCCTGCTCGACAGAAAACGTGGGTCTTGGGAGCAGACGGCCGTCGTTGCGAATATTCCGAATGCTCAGAAGAAGCTCGTCGGTGACTGGAAGGCGTGATGGGGTTCCCTCATCGTCGACGCCGATGAGTAGGAAGCCAGTCCCTCGGCCAGGCAGATCATTCGCAAGCGCGCAGATAGCCCGACAGATCTTGTCGCGCTCACGGATTGTAGCCTTGAATTCGACATTGTCGGCTTCATGGCGGCCAAGGGCGACCGCGAGGTCTTCTGCCACCACCGCCTCCACTGCTAAGGGCTCGGGAGTCAGCTCGCCGACGGACAATACACCGGCGAGGCTCTGAGCCAGAGCAGATTTCCGTGCAGACCTCAATGGCGCGAGTCACTGGTCGGCCAACTCACGCCCAGAGCTGGCCGCGCAGGCCGGCCTCGGCGGCCTCGGGGTCGGCACCGTAGGCGCCGGTGGAGAGGTACTTCCAGCCGCCGTCGGCGACCAGCACGACGATCTCGGCGCGCTCGACGCGCGCGGCCACGCGCAGGGCGACGTGCAGCACCGCGCCGCTGGAGATGCCGGCGAACACGCCCTCGGCGTCGGCCAGCTCGCGGGTGCGGCGCAGGGCGTCGGAGGAGTTCACCTTGATGCGGCGGTCGAGCAGGTCGGGGTCGAAGATCGGCGGGACGAAGCCCTCGTCGAGGTTGCGCAGGCCGTAGACCAGGTCGCCGAACTCCGGCTCGGCGGCGACGATCCGCACCTCGGGGTTCTGCTCCTTGAGATAGCGGCCGACGCCCATCAGCGTCCCGGTGGTGCCAAGGCCGGCCACGAAGTGGGTGATCTCGGGCAGGTCGCGCCAGATCTCGGGGCCGGTCGTCTCGTAGTGCGCCTCGGCGTTGGCGGGGTTGCCGTACTGGTAGAGCATCACCCAGTCGGGGTGCTCGCCGGCCAGCCGGTCCGCCATGCGGATGGAGCCGTTGGAGCCCTCGTCGGCGGGCGAGAAGACCACGCGGGCGCCGTAGGCCTCCAGCACCTGGCGGCGCTCCAGCGAGGTGTTCTCCGGCATCACCACCACCAGCCGGTAGCCGCGCACCCGTGCGATCAGCGCGAGCGCGATGCCGGTGTTGCCGCTGGACGGCTCCAGCAGGGTGTCGCCGCGGGTCAGGCGCCCGGCCTTCTCGGCGTCGTCGACCATCTGCCTGGCGATGCGGTCCTTGACGCTGCCGGTCGGGTTGTGGCTCTCGAGCTTGGCCCACAGCCGCACGTTCGGCGACGGCGACAGGCGCGGCAGGCCGACCAGCGGCGTGTTGCCGATCGCGTCCGCCAGGTCCTCGTGGCGCACCTCAGCCTCCGGCGACGGCGGGCAGGATGGCGACCACGTCGCCGTCGTCGAGCTTGGCGTCCAGGGCGCCGAGGAAGCGGATGTCCTCGTCGTTGACGTAGACGTTGACGAAGCGGTGCAGCCCGCCATCCTCGGTGAGGAGCTGGCCCGAGATGCCCGGGTAGCGTCCCTCGAGGTCGCTGAAGAGCTCACGGACGGTGCTGCCCTCGGCGTCGACGCTCTTGGCGCCGTCCGAGTATTTCCGCAGGATGGTCGGGATACGAACTTCCACGGCCATGGGGGCGATCGAACCTCCTAGGATGCGACGCCGCGGGTGGCCCGCCTGCGTCGACCGGGTCGGATGAGCGTTGGCGCTAGGCGCCGGCGACCAACCGGGGCCGACATCGCCCGTAGCGTGCCGCCGGGCCTTGGCGGTGCCACACGGGCGAGGCGAGGCCGACGGTCGGGCCGACCGCGCCCGGCCCGGCGACGCGCCGCTGGAGCCCGCGCACGCCGATCATCCTCCGACCGGGTCCGGGCTCGGCGCCACGCGGATCTCGACCTCGTCGACCTTGCCGTCGCGGATGGTGAAGCCGCGCAGCTGGGGCGCCTCGGGGTTGGCCAGGGAGAGGATCAGGTAGGTCGCGTCGGGGTAGCTGGCCAGGTCGACGTCGGTGCGCGACGGGTACGCCTCGGTGAAGGTGTGGGAGTGGAAGATGCCGACCAGCTCCATGCCGCGGTCGTCCATCTCGTTCATGGCCCGCAGCTGCGCCTTGGGCTCGACCACGTAGAAGGTCGGGCTGGCCTCCGCGTTGGGCAGCGCGTAGACCTTCGCGACGGTGTGGTCGTGCCCGCCGAGCAGGGCGCATGCCTCGTTGGGATACTCGGCCCGCGCGTGCTCGACCAGGACGTCGTAGCTCTGCTGGTCGATGGCGAACATGCGCTCCTCGCGTCGACGGCTGTGGCGTTCGATCGTGCAACGCCCGGCGGTGCCCGGATTGTTCCCGGGCCGGCGGCGCATTCTGGTGTTCCAGCGCTGGTCGCCGGGGTGATCCGGCTCCGAGCGTAGCATCGGGCCGCCCGGGGGGACCACGGCGGAGCGGCCGCTCCCGACGCACGGTCGGGCGCGCGGCGGTACGCGCTGCCATGAACCGGTCCTTCCTCGCCGCACCCGCATGCGCCGGCCGAGCGTCCTTCGGTTGCGTCGT
>DASVXQ010000002.1:0-23840 GCA_036392615.1 Actinomycetes bacterium
CTTCGAGCACCTGCGCCGGCTCGGCCTGCGCACCGGCATCGGCTCCCACCGCCTGCGCCTGGCGGGCGTCAAGGCGTTCGTGGACGGCGCGATCGCCGGCAGGACCTGCCTGCTGGAGCAGCCCTTCGAGGGCAGCGACGACCACGGCATGCAGAGGACCTCCACCGGGGAGCTGCACGCCCTGGTGGCCGACGTGCACCGCTCCGGCAGCCGGCTCGGCATCCACGCCAACGGCGACCGGGCGATCGCGCTGCTGCTGGACGCCTACGAGGCGGCCGAGCGGCGCTGGCCAAGGGGCGACGCGCACCACCGCATCGAGCACTGCACGGTGATCACGCCGGAGATCGTGGCGCGCATGCGCCGGCTCGGCCTGGTGGCGGTGCCGTTCGGCGGCTACGTCGCCTACCACGGCGCCAAGCTGCTCGACTGGTACGGCGAGGCGCGGCTGGAGAGGATGTTCGCGCACCGCACGCTGCTCGACGCGGGCATCACCGTGGCCGGCTCGTCGGACTATCCCTGCGGGCCGTACCAGCCGCTGCTGGCCATGCGCAGCTGCGTCACCCGCCAGGCGGAGGACGGCCGCGTGCTCGGCGGCTCGCAGCGGATCACCCCGCGGGAGGCCCTGGAGCTGTACACCACCGGGTCGGCGGCGGCCTTCGGCGAGTCCCGTGTCAAGGGCCGCCTCGCCCCCGGCTACCTGGCCGACTTCGTGGTCCTCGGCGGCGACCCGCTGGAGGTCGACCCGAGCAAGCTCGATGCGGTCCCCGTGCTGGAGACCTGGGTCGGCGCCCAGCGGGTCTGGCCGCGGGACTGAGCTCCTAGGCCGCCTCGCCGAGTACGGGGTGGCCGGGAGCCAGGTCGAACGGGCGCAGGAACGGCGCCGGCAGGAAGAACCTGTAGGACGGGCCGGCCGGCGTGCCCGGCGCGCGGATGTTGAGCTGCGGGCCGAGCGCCTCGGCGCGGTCGTTCAGCGCGGCGGGGTCGGTGCGGACGCCGAGCCAGGAGTGCCGCTGCACGCGGTCCAGCAGCGTCTGGAGCGCCGCGATCTGCTCGGCCGGGGTGAAGGTGCAGTGGCCGGCGCGGTGCACGAACGCCTGCCGCAGCAGGCCGGCGTCGCCGGCGCGGAGGACGGCGCTGGCGTAGGCCTGCTCCTGCTCGACGTCGACCAGCGGGTCGTTGGTGGTGTGGATCGCCAGCACGGGCACGTTGCCGAGGTTCCCGTTGAACGAGACGTGCTGGGTCAGGTAGTCGACCGCGTTGGGGTCGGCGCTGATCCGCTCGGCGCTGTTCAGGGTGCGGAGGTCCGCGCCGAGGTCCAGGCCGGCGCTCTCGTAGAGCGCCGCGACCTCGCGACGGTCGATCGAGAAGGCCAGCTGGACCCGGTAGTCCACCCCGGTGTTCCAGGAGACGTTGCCGCCGGCCCGCGCCTCGAGCTCGGCGCGGGCGAAAAAGCCGAACGGGAGGCCGAGAGTGGCGATCGAGTTGATCTGGTTGGCCAGCCGAGTGGCGTAGTCGGTCCTGTCCGGCTCCGGCGTGGCCGGGTCGGTCCAACCGGGGGAGTCGGTCAGCGCCGCCACCAGCGCGAGCCGGGCGCGGCCCTGCGGGGTTGCCTGCGCCGTCTGGAGGATCCGTTGCGCCAGCTGGAAGTTCGCCGTCGGGTCGCTGATCCGCACGATCTGGAGGGCGTCGTCGCCGAGCAGCACCTTGAAGGCGAACAGGCCGTCCAGCGCGGCGTTCCAGGTGCCCACGCCCCCGGCCAGCACGCCGCACATCGGCAGCGCGCCGTCGAAGCGTTCGGGGGCCGCCTGCACCAGGCCGGCGGTCATGATGCCGCCGAGCGAGTGGCCCCACGCGATGGTGGTCGTGGGCTTGCCGACCTGCCGGTTGAACTCGTCGAGCACGCCGAGCTGGTCACCGATGCCCTCCTGGAGCGCCCAGCCGGTGTGGGCATAGGAGGAGCCGGCCAGTGCGAAGCCGTGGGCGAGCAGGAACGCGCCGGTCGCGGGGTCGCCGACGTCCTGCGCCGGGTTGTCGCCAGGGAAGCGGTACCCGTGGCTGTAGAGCAGCAGGGTGCCGTTCCAGTTGGCGGGCACCTCCGCCTTCCAGGTGGCTCCATCGGCCAGCGTGCCGGTCAAGGTCCTGACGTCGTCGGCCTTCGCGCCGGGCACGAGGCTGAAGATCGTGGCGGCCACCAGCGCCACAAGGACAAGCAGGCGGAGTTTCGCCTTCACGGAATTCCTCCCTAGAGCACCGCTTCTTCGGGCACCAGAGCCTACTGCGCGCTTGCCACAAAAGGGAATAGACGCCACTTGCGCGAGTAGGGGAGGAGCGGGGATCGTGTCGGCATGCTGCCCGCCGTGCCAGAGGACCTGCGGCTGTTCTCCGTGCCGGAGAACGGCGATGCGGCACGGGCGCTGGCGACCGCGGCCCGCCGCGCGCGGCCGCGCTCCCGGCCAGGACGCCCGACCCCGATGCTGCTGGCGGTGGACGGCAACGGGCTGGTGCACCGCGCCTTCCACGCGGTCGGCGGCCTGGACGGCGAGCCGGGCGAGGCGGTCGAGCGGGTGCTCGGCATGCTGGCCAGGATCGCCAACCAGGCGCGGCCGACCGCCTGCGTGATCGGCTTCGACGACCCGGTCCACAGCCGGCGCCGCGACCGTCATCCGCCCTACAAGGCCGCCAGGCCGCCCAAGCCCATGGAGCTGATCGAGCTGCTCGACGAGTTGCCCGAGCTGCTGCGGTCGCTGGGGCTCGAGGTGGTGACCCCCGACGGGCTGGAGGCCGACGACGTGCTCGGCTCCGCGGCGGCGCTGGCCTCCCGCCGCCAGGTCGCGGCCACCCTGGCAACCGGCGACCAGGACGCCTTCGCGCTGGTGCGGCCCACCGTGCGGGTGCTGCTGATGATCGCCGGCGGCCGCCTGGAGGACGTCTCGCCGAGCTGGCTGCGGGCACGCTACGGCGTCGGGCCCGAGCAGTACCCGGCCTTCGCCGCGCTGCGCGGCGACTCCAGCGACTGCCTGCCCGGCGTGCGGGGCATCGGCTCGGTGACCGCCGCCAAGCTCTTGAACGCCTACCCCGACGTGGAGGCGGCCCTGGCCGACCCCGGCGGGGTGGCGCGGCTGCTCGGCCCCTGGGTGGTCGAGGCGCTGCGCGGCGACCGCCAGACCTACGAGCTGAACCGCGAGCTGATGGCCATCCGCACCGACGTGCCGCTCGACCAGGCGGCCGCCAACCGCCGGCTGGACCGCCGGGTGGTCACCGAGGTCCTGGCCGGGCGCGGCCTGGAGGAGCTGGCCGACCGGTTCCACGGCAGCTTCCGGCAGCTCGGCAAGGCAGCCTGGCGGCGCTCGCCGGAGCCGGGCTGAGCCGCCGGTCCGGGGCGTTGTCCACAACCTGCGACGGATCGCGAGCGAACTCGGGCCGCGCGCGGGACGATACCTCCTGGCTGCCCGGTCCGGCGGCCCTCGGACGCTGTGGTCGCGCCCGGAGCGGGCGCTGCACCGGAGGAGCCAGGAAGGTGCGCAGAAGATCGTTCGTGACCGTCGCTGGAGTCGTGCTCCTGCTGTTGGGCCTGCTGTGGTTCCTCCAGGGCGTCGGCGTGGTCGGCGGCAGCTTCATGTCCGGCGAGCCCGTGTGGGCCGTGATCGGCCTGGTCCTGCTGCTGCTGGCGGTCCGCCTGCTGGCCGAAGCGCTCAGGGGAAATCGGTCGTAGGGTGGAGGTCGGCGCTGTCGGGATCAACCAGCGGAGAGACTCATGACGACTCCAGCCGCTCCCGCCCTGGGAACCCTGGGCGAGCTGCGCGCCTCTGGACACCACTACAAGGAACTCAAGCAGGAGCTTCGCGACAACCTTCTGAGCAAGCTGGCGAGCGGGGAGGAGCGCTTCCCCGGGATCGTCGGCTTCGACGACACCGTGCTGCCCGACCTGGAGCGCGCCCTGCTGGCCGGCCACGACGTGGTGCTGCTGGGGGAGCGCGGCCAGGGCAAGACGCGGCTGATCCGCTCGCTGGTCCACCTGCTCGACGAGTGGACCCCGGCGGTGGCCGGCTGCGAGGTCAACGACCACCCGTACGCGCCCATCTGCACCTCCTGCCGGCGCCGGGTGGCCGCCGAGGGCGACGCGCTGGAGATCATCTGGCGGCACCGCTCGGAGCGCTACGGCGAGAAGCTGGCCACCCCGGACACCAGCGTGGGCGACCTGATCGGCGACGTCGACCCGATCAAGGTGGCCGAGGGCCGCACCCTGGGCGACCCGGAGACGGTCCACTACGGCCTGGTGCCGCGCACCAACCGCGGCATCTTCAGCGTCAACGAGCTGCCCGACCTGGCCGAGCGCATCCAGGTGGCGCTGCTCAACGTGCTCGAGGAGCGCGACATCCAGGTGCGCGGCTACCAGCTGCGGCTGCCGCTGGACCTGCTGCTGGTCGCCAGCGCCAACCCGGAGGACTACACCAACCGCGGCCGCATCATCACCCCGCTGAAGGACCGCTTCGGCGCGGAGATCCGCACCCACTACCCGCTGCGGCTGGACGACGAGATCAACCTGGTCCGCCAGGAGGCCGTGCTGCGCTGGCAGGGCGGCGCGCTGGGCGAGCCGGTGGTGCCCGACCACATCCTGGAGATCATCGCGCGCTTCACCCGGGCGGTGCGCGAGGCGCCGCAGATCGACGCGCGCTCGGGCGTGTCGGCCCGCTTCGCCATCGCCGCGGTAGAGACCGCCGCCGCCTCGGCGGTGCGCCGCGCCGCGGTCACCGGCGAGGCGGTGCCGGTGGTGCGGGTGGTGGACCTGCCGGCGGCGGTGCCGACCTCGCTCGGCAAGGTCGAGTTCGACGAGCTCGAGGAGGGTCGCGAGCTGGACCTGCTCAAGCACCTGCTGCGCCGGGCGGTGGCCGAGACCTTCCGCGCGCGCCTGGCCGGGGCGGACCTCTCCGGGCTGCTGCGGCGCTTCGACGAGGGCGAGACGGTCGAGAGCGGCGAGCTGGTGTCCGCGCCCGAGCTGCTCCAGCGAATCGGGCCGGTGCCGGGGCTGGCGCAGCTGCTGCGCCGGCTGGGCGACGCGGAGACCGAGACGCCCGGCGTGGCCGCGGCGGCGCTGGAGTTCGCCATGGAGGGCCTGCACCTCGGCAAGCGGCTCGGCAAGGAGGAGCTGCCGGGCCGGGCCGTGTACGGAAGGTGAGGGTGCCCCGATGAGCAGCCGCTCCCGCTACGGGCCCTGGCTCGGCGGCCCGGACCCGCTGGAGCCGCCGTTCGACCTCCGCGAGGCGCTGGACCGCATCGGCGAGCGGGTGCTGCAGGGCGACCGCCCCGGCGAGGCGCTGTCGTCGCTGCTGCGCCGGGGCATGCCCGGCATGCGCGGGCTGCGGGACCTGATGCGCGAGGCGCGCCAGCGGCGCCGGGAGCTGCGCGAGCGCGGCCGCCTCGGCGGCATCCTCGAGCAGGTCCGCGAGCTGCTCGACCGGGCCGTCGAGCAGGAGCGCGGCGCGCTGTTCCCCGACCCGTCCGACGCCGCCCGGCTGGCCGAGGCCGAGCTGGACCAGCTGCCCGACGACACCGCCCGGGCGGTCCGCCAGCTCGCCGACTACCAGTGGCGCTCGCCGGAGGCGGCCGCCGCCTACGAGCAGATCCGTGACCTGCTGCGCCGCGAGGTGCTCGATACCCAGTTCCGCGGCATGCGCGACGCGCTCGCCGGCGCCGGGCCGGAGCAGATGCAGCGCATGCGCGACATGCTCGCCGACCTGAACGAGCTGCTGGAGGCGGACGCACGCGGCGAGGACACGCAGCAGCGCTTCGACGAGTTCATGGGCCGCCACGGCGACTTCTTCCCTGAGAACCCGCGCAACCTCGAGGAGCTGATCGACTCGCTGGCCCGGCGGGCGGCCGCCGCCAGCCGGCTGATGGCCTCGCTGTCGCCGGAGCAGCGCGCCGAGCTGGCCAGCCTGGCGCAGGCCGCCCTGGGCGACCTCGGGCTGGAGTACGAGCTGGACCGGCTCGGGCAGGCGCTGCGCCAGCGCCGGCCGGACCTGCCCTGGGGCGAGCGCGCCGCGATGGGCGGGGACCAGCCGCTGGGCCTGGGCGACGCCACCAGCGCGCTGGAGGAGCTGGCCGACCTGGAGGCGCTGGAGGCCACCCTGGGGCAGGACTACCCGGGCGCCGCGCTGGACGACATCGACCTCGACGCGCTGCGGCGCAACCTCGGCCCGCGCGCGGTCGAGGACGTGGAGGCGCTGCGCGCGCTGGAGCGCGAGCTCACCGAGCAGGGCTTCCTCACCCGCGAGCACGGACGCCTCAAGCTCACCCCCAAGGCGATCCGCCGCATCGGCGCCACCGCGCTGCGGCGCATCTTCCGGCACCTGGAGGCGCGCGACCGGGGCGACCACGACACCGCGGGCGCCGGCGTTGCCGGGGAGCCGACCGGCGCCACCCGGCCGTGGCAGTTCGGCGACGAGCAGCCGCTCGACATCGTCGGCACGCTCAAGAACGCCGTGCTGCGCCAGGGGCCCGAGCTGCCCGGCCGCTCCGGTGGCGCGGCCACGGCGGTGCGCCCGAGGCTCAGCCTGGAGGCGGGGGACTTTGAGGTGCTGGAGACCGAGCAGCGCAGCGCCGCCGCGGTCTGCCTGCTGATCGACCTGTCCTACTCGATGGTGCTGCGCGACGCCTGGGGGGCCGCCAAGGCCACCGCGCTGGCGCTCAACAGCCTGATCTCGACCCGCTATCCGCAGGACGCGCTGCAGATCATCGGCTTCTCCGCGATGGCGCGGAACCTGAAACCCGGCGAGCTGGCCGAGCTGGAGCCGGACATGGTGCAGGGGACCAACCTCCAGCACGCGCTGATGCTGGCCGGGCGGCACCTGGACCGGCATGCCGAGGCCGACCCGATCGTGCTGGTGATCACCGACGGCGAGCCGACCGCCCACATCGAGCCCGGCGGCCGGCCCTGGTTCGAGTGGCCGCCGCTGCCGCGCACGCTGGAGCTGACCCTGGCCGAGGTGCTGCGGCTGACCAAGCGGGGCGCCACCATCAACGTCTTCATGCTGGACGAGGAGCCGCGCCTGATCCGCTTCGTGCAGACCCTGGCGCGCCTCAACCACGGACGGGTGTTCGCGCCGGCCACCGACCGGCTGGGCGACTACGTGGTGAGCGACTACCTGCGCACCCGCGGCGGTCGCCGCTCGGCGTGACGCCCGGGACGGCGCGGCCGCCCGAGGGTCGTCGCCATGCGCGTCGAGACGCGCTATGCTTCCACCCGCTGTGCGCCTGGTGTAGAATCACAGCGCTGTAATTCTCCGGCCGGATCCGTCGCGTGGGCTTGGCTGGAGACGAGGATGGGCCTCGGGCCGCGAGGGGAAGCGTGGTCCGGGGCCCTTTCCCATGTTCGAGGGCTCGAGTGCAAGGAGGGCCGCCATGGGCGAGGTCGACGTCCCCGTCCGCCAGCTCGCCGAGGACCAGCCGCTGCCCGCCTACGCCCACCCGGGCGACGCCGGGGCGGACCTGTGCGCCGCCGAGGACGTCCTGCTGCCGCCGGGCGGCCGGGCGGTGGTCGGCACCGGCCTGGCGGTCGCGGTTCCCGAGGGCTACGCGGCCTTCGTCCACCCTCGCTCTGGGCTGGCGGCCAGGCACGGCATCTCGGTGGTGAACGCCCCTGGCACGATCGACGCCGGCTACCGCGGCGAGGTCAAGGTGATCCTGCTCAACACCGACCCGGCCGAGCCGTTCGCCGTGCGGCGCGGCGACCGGATCGCCCAGCTGGTGGTCCAGCCGGTGGTCAGCGCCCGCTTCGTGCCGGTCCAGGAGCTGCCGCCACTCGGCTCCGAGCGGGCCGGCACGCGCGGCGGGGGTGGCTTCGGCTCCACCGGCGGCTTCGGCGCCGCCCGCTAGGCCGCGGGCGTTAAGGCCATTTCGGCTGGGAACGGATAGGCTGGTAGACAGCAGCGGTTCCCACGGGAGGGCACAGCAGGATGGATCCACGCAGCGACCGCCCCTGGGGAGAGCGGCTGGCCGACCAGGGCGCCAGCGCCTCCGACGAGCGCTCGGCCAAGCGGCTGGTCACCGACGCGATGAAGGTCGTGCGGGACCGGCTCGGCGACATCGGCCGCCACGGCATCCAGCCCCTGCTCGACGAGGCCGCCGCCCAGGTCCGGCCGGCCACCCTGGAGGAGCTGCGGGTCCGCTACCCGGGCCTGGACGACGACGAGGTCGCCCGCCGGCTGATCGACCGCGCCGCGCGCACCGCCGCCGGGGTGGCGCTCGGCATCGGCGGCCTGGTGGCCGCCCAGGAGGCCGCCGCGGTGGTGAGCTCGGTCGTCCCGCCGGCCGGCGGCGCGGTGCTCGGCTCGGTCGGGGCCGTCGCCCTGGCCGAGGTGCTGGTGCTGTTCGTCCTGGAGGCGAAGCTGCGCGCCGATCTCGGCGCGCTCGCCGGGCAGCCCACCGCCAGCCCGCGCGACCTGGTGGCCGGGGTCATCTCCGAGGTCCAGGCCGTCGGTGGGTGGAACAAGCTGCGCGGCGCCTCGCTGCGCCGCGCCCTCCCGGAGGCCGCCGCCATCCGCATCGCCAGCCAGATCGTCAGGCTGGTGCCGGCACGCTTCGCGCGGATCGTGATTCCGGAGGTGATCGCCCCGCTGGTCGGCGCGGCCTTCGCCGCCCGGCTGGCCCTCAGGCAGGTCCGCTCGGCCGGCGAGGCCCACTGGGCGCAGCTCCGCGCCATCCCGCGGACCACCGTGACCTGGGGCAGCCCCACCACCGGCGAGCACCCGAGCGGCGGCCATCCCGGCGGCGAGCATCCCTCCGGCCAGGGCTGGGGCGGCGGCCAGCACGCCGGCCACCACGGCAACGGCCAGCGCGGCCGCGCCGGCGGTTCCTCCCACCCCTCCGAGTGGGGCCCCGGCCCGGGCGGCAACCCCTCCTGGCGCGAGGAGCTTCCCCCGCCCGAGTAGCCGCCGCTACATGGAGAAGCGGGCCAGCCGGCGGGTGCCTTCGAGCAGCAGGTCGGTGTCGGTCGCCAGCGAGATCCGCACCCAGCCCTCGCCGGCCGGGCCGAAGGCGGTGCCCGGCGCGACCGCGACCCGCTGCTGGCGGAGCAGCTCGACGGCGAACCGGTGGGCGCTGGGGGCGCGACCGCGCACGTCGATCCAGGCGTAGAAGGCCCCGGCGGGCCGCGGGCAGCCGGTGTCGTGCTCGGCCAGCAGGGCCAGCACGGCGTCGCGCCGCTCCCGGTAGGTCTCGCGCATCTCGGCGACCGCGTCCTGCGGGCCGGTGAGCGCCGCCAGCGCGGCCATCTGCGCCGGGGCGTTCACGCAGGACACCAGCGCCTGCTGGAGCTTGTCGCCGAGCGGCGCGGCCGCCGGCGGGCCGGCCAGGTAGCCAACCCGCCAGCCGGTCATCGCGTAGGTCTTCGAGAAGGTGTAGCAGCCGAGCACCCGCCCGGGGTCCCCGACGGCGGCGGCGCTGGCGAAGGTGTCGTCGAAGGCCATCTGGTCGTAGCACTCGTCGGCGATCAGCCACAGGTCGTGCCGCTCGGCGAACTCGGCGAGCTCGCGCAGCCGCTCCGCGGGGACGATCGTGCCGAGCGGGTTCGACGGCGAGTTGACCAGCACGGCCCTGGAGCGCGGCCCGACCACGCGCTCCAGGTCCTCGACCTCCGGCAGGAAGCCGCGCTCGGCGCGCAGCGGGTAGAGGCGCTCCCGCGCGTGCAGCACGCCGGCGATCATGCGGAAGTTCGGCCAGGCCGGGTCGGGCAGCAGGATCTCGTCGCCCGGCTCGAGCACCGCCGCCATGGCGGTGTGGACCGCGCCGATCCCGCCGGCGGTGACGATCACCTCGCCGGGCTCGACCTCGACGCCGTTGTGCTTGCGCAGCTTGTCGGCGATCGCCCCGCGCAGCGCGGGGATGCCGGCGCTCGGCACGTACCTGGTCCAGCCGTCGCGCGCCGCGCGCGCCGCGGCCTCGACGACGTGCGGCGGGGTCGGGAAGCTGGGGTCGCCGACCTCCAGGTGGATGGCATCCTCGACCGACCGGCTCAGCTCCATCACCTCGCGGATGCCGGACTGGGGTATCTCCTGGACCGCGCGCGAGAACCGCACCAGCTCACCCCCGGGGGACGTCGGGCCGCCTGCGCCGCCACGGTAGCGTAGCCGCTCCGCCGGCCGGCGCGGCGAGCCCGGCGGCTCGGCGGTACAGTTCCACCACGCGGACGACCATGACGCGGTGGGAAGGTTGGGAGGGATCCGGTCTGGAGACGCGCGGTACAGCTTCGAGGATCGTGCTCGGGATGACCGGGGCGACCGGGGTGATCTACGGCATCCGCCTGCTCGAGGTGCTGCGCGAGACGCCGGTCGAGACCCACCTGATCATGAGCCACTGGGCGCGACGGACGATCATCGCCGAGACCGACCACAACCCCGACGCGGTGGTCGAGCTGGCCGACCAGGTCCACGACGAGCACGACCTCGGCGCGGCGCCCGCCAGCGGCTCGTTCCTCACCGACGGCATGATCATCGCGCCGTGCAGCATGAAGTCGCTGGCGGCGATCGCCAACGGCATCTCCGAGAACCTCATCCACCGGGCCGCCGACGTGACCCTCAAGGAGGGCCGCGAGCTGCTGCTGATGGCGCGCGAGACGCCCCTGTCCGTGATCCACCTGGAGAACATGCTGCGGGTGGCGCGGGCGGGCGCGCTGGTGGTGCCGCCGGTGCCCGCCTTCTACGCGCGGCCGCGCTCGCTGGAGGACATGATCGACCACACCGTCGGCCGGGTGCTCGACCACTTCGGCATCGAGGTCGACCTGGTGCGGCGCTGGGGCGAGCAGCCGGCGCGGAAGCCGGACCTGCGCGCTACTCCCTGAGCGCGGCCAGCTGCCGCTCCCAGCCGGCGGTCACCTTGGCCGCGTCGACCCGGTCGAGCCCGAAGGTGATCCCGCCGGTCACCGGCATGCCCTCGTGCTTGTCCGACTCGACCGAGTGCACCTCGATCTCGAAGCGCTCCAGCTTGGAGGAGGAGGCCGGCGGCAGTGCCCGCGGAGTGCCCTTGACGTAC
This sequence comes from Actinomycetes bacterium, assembly GCA_036392615.1. Lineage (GTDB taxonomy): Bacteria > Actinomycetota > CALGFH01 > CALGFH01 > CALGFH01 > DASVXQ01. The sequence continues at coordinate 11,029 of DASVXQ010000002.1, forward strand.
CAGAGGTCGCCGCCGACCACGTAGCACAGCAGCACCGGGCCGCCGCGCGCCAGGTTGTGGCAGGTGGTGCTGCCCGTCCAGAGGATCAGCCGGAGGCGGTCGTCGCCCGGCGCCAGCACCTCGCCGGCGCTGAGCATGCAGGGCCGCGGCGTGCCGTCGTCGTCCGTGGTGACCAGCAGGTGCGCCGGGCCGATCTTGGACTCCAGGTCCTGGCCATCGAACGCCCGGACGATCTGCTGCGGCAACCGGTCGCTGACCACTTTCGACATATGGACCTCCGCTTCAGCACGCGATCTCTCAACGGTAAGATGTCCACGAGGGTATCCAACCGGGAGCATGCTGGCCAGGATCGGAAGACAGGAGGGGTTCGCGCTTGGCGTCGTCGGTCGGAGGTGCGCGGCCCGCTGCCGGGGACGGCGGCGAGGCGCCACCCTCCGGCCAGGGTGGCGCCGAGCCGCCGGCCGGGTCCGGCCAGACGCTCGGGTTCGTGGTGGCCACGGTCGGCTACCTGGCGGTCACCACCGCGGAGTCGCTGCTGGCGCCGGTGGTGCCGGTGGTCCGCGACGAGCTCGGCATCGACCTGGGCACGGCCGGCCTGGCGTTCGCGCTGCTGACGCTCGCGATCGCCAGCGGGAACCTGGCGGGCGGCCTGCTGCTCGCCCGCCGCGGCGCCAGGCAGGGAGTGGTCGCCGGCCTGGCGGTCACCACCGCCGGCACGCTGGCCACCGCCGCCAGCGGCGGCCGGCTGGCGTTCCTGCTCTCCCAGGTGCTGGTGGGGTTCGGCTCCGGGGTGTTCTTCGCCTCCGGCCTGTACTCGGTCGGGGTGCTCGCCGGCACCAGGCGGCGCGGCTTCGCCATGGGCCTGTTCGGCGTGGCCTTCTCCGGCGGGCTGGCCGCCGCCGCGCTGCTGGCCGCGCTGGCCGACGCGCACGGCTGGCGGCTGTCGTACCTGTTGGTCGCGGCGCTCGCCGCGGCCGCGGGGATCGCCTGCGCGCTGGCGGGGCTGCCGAGCGAGCCGGCCGGTGGCGCGCTGCCCGGGGTGCGCTCGGCGCTGCGCCGCCTGCTGCGTCCGCCCTTGCTGGTCGCGAGTGTGGCCACCACGTCCCAATATGGCACGGTGGCGTTCCTGCCGACCTTCGCGGTGCTCGCCTGGGGCATGTCGCCCGCCTCGGCGGCGCTCGCGCTGACCGCCGCGCGGCTGCTTTCGGTGCCCGCCAAGCTCGTCTCCGGGAACGCCACCGACCAGGCCGGCTCGTTGCGGACCGCCCGCCGGCTGGGGATCGCGCTCGGCGCCCTGGGGATCTGGTGGACGCTGGCCCCTGGGCCGGCCTGGACGCTGTGGGCGGCGGTGCTGTTCGCCGCGCTGGTGAGTGGGCTCGGGCCGGTGGCCAACGTGCTGGCGCTCGACAGCTTCGGGAGCGAGGGCATGCTGCTCGGCGCCTTCCGCTCGGCGCAGATCGCCGTCGGCTCGGCGGCCAGTGCCGTCATCGGCGGGGCGTCGTCGCTGCTCGGGCTGCGCCCGGTGCTGGTGGCCTGCGCGCTGGTGCCGTTGGCGCTAGTGCCGCTCGGCGTCCGGCTGCGCGCCCGCCGGCGCGCCCGCGCGGGGAGCGGGGCCGCCTCCTAGCGGCGCCCCCGTGACGGCCGCGGGCCACTGGGGCTGAACAGGGCCACCAGGCGGGCCACGGTGGTGACCAGGAAGATCTGGCCGAGCAGCGCCTCGAGCACCACCAGGGCGCGAGCCAGCCGGCCAACCGGGTAGACGTCGTGGTCACCAGCGAGCGGGTGTCGAGCGCCGCCTGGACGACCACCAGCAGCACGGTCAGCCCGGCCGCCACCTGCGAGACGCGCAGGGTGCGCGGGCGCACCCCGGAGGTGCGCGGGCCGAGCAGTGGCGACAGGGCGATCAGCCGCGGGGGAGGTCAGCGCCCGCGGGTCGCCAGCGGGATGGAGAACTGCGCCAGCAGGCCGTCGACCACCGCGTCGGCGCCCCGCTCGCCGGGCCACGACACCACCACGCCGGGGACCGTGGCGGCGCGCCGCAGGTTGTCGACCTGGATCGGGCTCAGCGGCGACTCGTTCACCAGCAGCACCAGCGGGCGCCGCTCCTTGAGGGTGACGTCGGCGGCGCGCGCCACCAGGGTGGTGGCGTAGCCGTTGACGATCGCCGACATCGACCGCACCGAGCACGGCGCGATCACCATGCCCCTGGTGAGGAACGAGCCGCTGGAGATCTTGGCCGCCTGGTTGTGCGGGTGGTACGAGCGGCTGGCGAGGCGGCGGACCAGGTCGGGGTCCTGACCCGTCTCAGTGCGGATGCTCTGCCGCGCGCAGGGGCACATCACCAGGTGCGACTCGACGCCCGTCTCGCGCAGCGCCTCGAGCAGGCGGATGCCGTAGCGCGCCCCGTCCACGCCGGTCATCGCCACGATCAGGCGCTCCGGCGGGGCCGGGGCAGCCGGCACCAGGTGGTTGCCGAGACGGACGTCCATGGACCGAAGGTACCACCGCCGGCGGCCAGCCATCTGAACGTCAAGCTATCTGGGCCGGGAGGGGGGCAGCATCCGGCGGCGCGGCAGGCGGACCCGGATGGCGGTGCCGCCGCCGGGGGAGGAGAGCAGCCGGTAGCGGCCTCCGGCCATCTCGACGCGCTCGCGCATGCCCGCCAGGCCGAAGTGGCCCCGCCCGGTCAGCCCGTTGACCGCTGTGGGGTCGAAGCCGATGCCGTCGTCGCGGATCTGCATGTCGGCGCGGTCGTCGTCGGTGCGCAGGTAGACCCAGACGTGGTAGGCGCGCGAGTGCTTGGCCACGTTGATCAGCGCCTCCTGCGCGACCCGGTACAGCACCGTCTCGATCTCCGGCTCCAGCCGCGTCTCGCGGTCCGAGTCGAGGAAGCACATGATCCCGGTGCGCCGCTCGAAGGTGTCGAGATGGTCGGCCAGCGCCAGGCCGAGGCCCAGCTCGTCGAGCACCGGCGGCCGCAGCGTGGCCATCAGCCCGCGCAGCTCGCTGATCTCCGCGTAGAGCTGCCGCTGCGCGTTCGACAGCAGCTGGTTGACGTACTCGGGGTCGGTGGCCGAGAGCGTCATCGACGCCTCCTCGAGCTGGTAGCCGACCGCGGTCAGCCGTTGGATCGGCCCGTCGTGCAGCTCCGCGGCGATCCGGGTGCGCTCCTCCTCGACGCCGCGCATGGTGCGGTCGAGCAGGTGCTTGCGCTCGCTCTCGACCTTCTCGAGGTTGGACAGCGCCGACTGGAGCGCCACGCCGCGCTCGCGCAGCTCGGCCGCGCCCGTCTCGACCTGCCGGATCAGGCCCGACATCCGGTAGATCACCAGCAGGAACAGCACCGAACAGGCGACCGCCAGCACGGCGGTGTCCTGCTGCTCCCCGCGGAACGACTGCACGATGATCGCCGCCGGGGTGAGCACCGCCGCGCTGACAAGGAAGGCCAGCCGCCCGCGCGCCAGCCGCGAGCGGGCGCGCAGGTCGCGCTCGGACAGCGTGCGCATGGACGGGTGCAGCGCCGCCGCGCCGAGCAGCAGGTAGAAGATCAGCCAGCCGGCGTCCAGCAGCCGGCCGGTGAGCGTGTCGGTCTGGTAGCTGCCGTTGAGCTGCAGGTAGATGTAGCCGGCGTCGGTCGCCAGCACCACCGCCAGGCTCGAGGCCAGCAGGTAGAATGCCGGCCGCCGCAGGCCCACGCCCACCACCAGGCGAGCCGCGACGGCCAACACCAGCATGTCCATGATCGGGTAGGCGGCCGCGGCGGCGCGCATCAGGGTCGGCTGCCCGTTGGCGGCGACCGCCGGCTCGATCAGGAAGATCAGCGACAGCACGCCCACGCCGATGGCGATGATCGACGCGTCGATCAGGCCCTCGCGGTCGTTGCCCCGGCTGCGGCTGCGCGCCAGCTGGAGCACGGCGAGCACCACGAACGGGTAGTGGCCGAGGTAGAGCGCATCGGCCAACGAGGGAAACTGCTCCTGGTGGAGCAGATCGTGGAGCCCGTAGAAGGTCAGGTCGGCGAGCAGGTAGACAGCCTGCCCGGCGATCAGCAGGTACCAGGGCATCAGGTTGCTCGGCCGGTGGCGGCGCACGCCGATCACCAGCGCGACCACCGCCGAGGCGCTCACCCCCTGGTAAAGCAGCAGCCTCGGGACCAGCGCGGGCAGTGGGACGCCGCCGGGGATCCCCAGGTAGAGCAGCGCGGCCACGCCGCCGATGGCCACGTACCGCAGCCAGGCCGGAAGCTGCCACGGGCCCGACCGTGGCAGGCTCTCATGCGCACCGGCTGCTACGGCATTCGGCACGGATGCGACAGTCCTTCCTGAATAACATCGGAAGGGCGTATTCTCCTGTCCCGTTCGGGGTGGTGGCAAGCCTCGGGGCAATCACGTGCCGCAATCCATCAGAGCGAAAGATCCTTGGCGCGAGCGCAACCCCCGGATCCCCTACCTGTGCTCCGCCCTGCCGGCGTCCTACCTGGGCTCGCGGACCGGCCAGACCCACTGCTGTACCTGGTCATCAAGGGGTTCGGCGACACGGCCCTCAGCGGGAAGCTGTCGGCCGCGCCGCCGGTCGGTGACCTCGCCCCGCTGCCGTTCCTGTCGGGCATCAGCCTGGCGATCGGCTCGGTGATGTGGGGCAACGAGCTCGACACCTGGCGCCACCGCAAGCCGCGCTTCTTCTGGCCGGCGCTGCGGGGATCGATGATCCTCTCTGCTCACCGCTGGCCGTCGTGGGTGGGGTTGCGGGAGGGGCTGGGCTGGCGGTGGTCCTCGAACTGGAGGAGGAGGCGGCGCAGCAGGTCGGTGAGGACCTTGCGGTCCTCGGGGCCGAGCGGGGCGAGCAGGCGGTGCTCGTTGGCGGTGTGGGCCTCGACCGCCTGGTCGATCAGGCGGTGGCCCTTCCTGGTCAGCGCCACCAGCAGGCTGCGGCCGTCGCGCGGGTCGGGCACGCGCTTGACCAGGCCGGCCTCCTCGAGCCGCCGCAGCCGGTTGGTCATCGCCCCACTGGAGACCAGCAGCGAGTTGTAGAGGTCGGTGGGGGAGAGGCAGTTGGGCGGCCCCGCGCGCCGCAGCGCGGCCAGCACCGCGAACTGCGACTCGTTGAGGCCGTGCCGCGCCAGCACCTCGGCGATCGAGTGCTCCAGGAAGCGTGACAGGCGCGACATCCGGCCGATGATCCCCATCGGCGAGACGTCGAGGTCGGGCCGCTGGAGGCTCCACTGTTCGACGATGTGGTCGACGTGGTCCTGCCGTGGCTCGGACGTCGCGTTGGTCGCGCTCTGGTCACTCGTCATGCCGGCATTCTAGAGCCCCCCGGACCGGCGTCGCGCGCCCCGCTCTGGGACGCCGCGTCCCGACGTCGGCCCGGTCGGGTACGATCCGATCATTCCGAGGGCCGGCGTGAGCCGGCGCGGAGTCGGCGCAAGGTCGCGCCCTCGTTGTGGTACCGTCGCTCGGGCGGTATCTTAGCGTCAAGATAAACGAGGGCCGATGCAGCAGCTAGGAAGCAAGCTCGAGCCGGTCTTTGCGGAGGTGCTCCGCCGCAACCCCGGAGAGGTCGAGTTCCACCAGGCCGTGGACGAGGTGCTGTGCAGCCTCGGGCCGGTGCTGGAGCGCCGCCCGGAGTACGCCGAGGCCAGAGTCCTGGAGCGCCTCTGCGAGCCGGAGCGCCAGGTGATCTTCCAGGTGCCCTGGGAGGACGACCGCGGCCACATCCACGTCAACCGCGCCTTCCGTGTGGAGTTCTCCAGCGCGCTCGGCCCGTACAAGGGCGGGCTGCGCTTCCACCCGTCGGTCTACCTGGGGATCGTCAAGTTCCTCGGGTTCGAGCAGATCTTCAAGAACAGCCTCACCGGCATGCAGATCGGCGGCGGCAAGGGCGGCTCGGACTTCGACCCCAAGGCCCACTCCGAGCGCGAGGTGATGCGCTTCTGCCAGAGCTTCATGACCGAGCTGTACCGCCACCTCGGCCCGGACACCGACATCCCGGCCGGCGACATCGGCGTGGGCACGCGCGAGATCGGCTACCTGTTCGGCCAGTACAAGCGGATCACCAACCGCTGGGAGTCCGGCACGCTGACCGGCAAGGGGATCGGCTGGGGCGGCGCGCCGGTGCGCACCGAGGCGACCGGCTACGGCTGCGCGATCTTCGTGGCGGAGATGCTCAAGGCCCGCGGCCTCGACTTCGAGGGGCGCCGGGTGGTCGTCTCCGGTTCGGGGAACGTGGCGATCTACGCCATCGACAAGGTGACCCAGCTCGGCGGGCGGGTGGTCGCCTGCTCGGACTCGAGCGGCTACCTGGTCGACCGGCGGGGCGTCGACGTCGAGCTGCTCAAGCAGGTCAAGGAGGTCCGGCGGGCGCGGCTGGACGCCTACCTCGAGGAGCGCCCGGGGGCCCGCTTCGTGCCGGGCGGCAAGGTCTGGGAGGTGCCCTGCGAGATCGCCCTGCCCTGCGCGACCCAGAACGAGATCGGCGAGCAGGACGCGGTGTCCATGGTCAAGCACGGCTGCCTGGCGGTCGGCGAGGGCGCCAACATGCCGACCACGCCCGAGGCGGTGCGGGTGCTGGCCGACGCGGGCGTGGCGTTCGGGCCTGGCAAGGCGGCCAACGCCGGCGGGGTGGCGATCTCGGCGCTGGAGATGCAGCAGAACGCGGCGCGGAACTCGTGGTCGTTCGCGGTGTCGGAGAAGCGCCTCGAGGAGATCATGCGGGACATCCACGACCGGTGCATGACGGTCGCGGAGGAGTACGGGCGGCCGGGCGACTACGTGGCCGGCGCCAACATCGCGGGCTTCGTGCGGGTCGCCGACGCGATGCTGGCGCTGGGGGTCGTGTAGGGGGCCGAGGCGGGGGTATCGGGCCGGCGTTGACAAGTCGGGCGGGGGCTCCTACGGTCGTCCGGTGGGGGATTGGCCTGACCATCAGGCCAATGTAGCGGGGGGCGGAGAGGCGAGCTATGGGTCTCGACCGAGGCCGGCTGGAGGCGGCCGGCCGGACGATCGCGCTGGCGGCGCCGCACCCGCTGGCGACCGCGGCGGGGATGGAGATCGCCCGGCAGGGCGGGAACGCGGTCGACGCGGCCGTGGCGGCGGCGGTGTCGCTGGCGGTGGTGTACCCGCACATGTGCTCGGCCGGGGGCGACGCGATCGCGCTGGTGGCCTCGCCGGACGGGCGGGTGGAATGCGTCAACGCCAGCGGGGCCGCCGGGGTTCGGGCCGACGCGGACGCGCTGGCGCGGGAGTTCGGCGGCATGCCGGCGGCCGGCCCGCAGACCGTCACCGTCCCGGGCGCCGTCTCCGCCTGGGGGGCGCTGACCGAGCGCGCCGGGCGGCTGCCGTTCGGGGACCTGCTCCAGCCGGCGATCGCGCAGGCGCGGGACGGCGTGCCGATCGCGCCGGGGGTGCACCGGGCGCTGCTGGAGGCGGCCGAGCTGCTGGCGCTCGACCCCGGCATGCGCGAGGTCTTCTTCTGCGGGGGCGCGCCGATCGGTGCCGGCGAGCCGCTGCGGCAGCCCGCGCTGGCGGCCACCCTCGCCGAGCTGGCCGACTACGGTTGGCGCTCGTTCTACGACGGGCCGGTGGCCCGGCGCGTGGCCAGTGGCATGGTCCGCCTGGGCGTGCCGCTCGCCCCGGTCGACCTGGCCAGGCACGCCCCGGAGATCAGCGCCCCGCTGCGCGGCCGTCATCGGGACGCCGAGATCCTCACCGCCCCGCCGAACTCCCAGGGCCTGCTGCTGCTCGAGGTCCTTGCGGCGCTGGAGCGGCTGCGGCTCGGCGACCCGCTGGGCGCGGGCGCCGGCGCGCTGGCGCAGCTCTTCCGGCTGGTGTCCAGGGACCGCGAGCGCCACCTCGCCGACCCACGCTGGGCCGGGGTGCCGGTCGAGCGGCTGCTGAGCGATGCCCATGCCGCCGAGCTGGCCGACGCCGCGGCCGGCTACGGGGGCCCTGCCGGCGGGACCTCCGCGGCCGGTGGAGCGGCCCCGGCGCCGCCCGGGCCGCTGGTGGTTGCGCCCTCCACCGAGGTGCCCGGCGGGCTGGCGGCGGCCGGGGACACGGTCGCGGTGGTGGCGATGGACGCAGAGGGCCACGCCGTCTCGCTGATCCAGTCGGTCTTCCACGCCTTCGGCTCGGGGCTGCTCGACTCCGAGACCGGGCTGATCCTGCACAACCGCGGCGCCCTCTTCAGCCTCGACCCCGACGCGCCGAACCGGCTCGAACCGGGCAAGCGCCCGGCCCACACGCTCATGCCGGTGCTGGTGCGCCGCGCGGGCCGGGTGGTCGGCGCCCATGGGACCATGGGCGGCAAGGCGCAGCCGCAGATCCACACCCACCTGCTGCTCAACCTCGACGCCGGCCGCTCGCCGGCCGAGGCCCTGGCGGCGCCACGCTGGGTGGTCGGCAGCCTGCTCACCGAGGAAGGCGTCGACCTGGTGCTGGCCGAGCGGGGCGTGCCCTCGCCGGCGCTCGACTCGATCGCCACCGCCGGTCTCGGGATCGTGACCCTCGGCGACCTCGACGAGGAGGTCGGCCACGGCCAGCTGGTGCGGCGCGGCGCCGACGGCGAGCTGCTCGCCGCCAGCGACCCGCGGGCCGACGGCGAGGCCCGCGCCGCCTGAGCGGCGCTACCCGACGGTCACCTCGATCAGCGGCGCGAGCGGCTCGTGCGGCCGGGCGCCGGTCCTGGCGATGATGTGCGCGGCCGCGGCCGAGCCGAGCCGGCCGCAGCGGTCCAGCGGCCAGTCCTGCGCCAGGCCGTGCAGGAACCCGGCGGCGTACAGGTCGCCCGCGCCGGTGGTGTCGCGCACGGGCACGGGGAAGGGCGCGACGTCGTAGGTGTCCCTGCCCGCGATCACCACCGAGCCTCCGGCCCCGCGGGTCAGCGCCGCCACGGCGACGCGGCCGCGGACCTGCCGCACCGCCTCGTCGAAGCTGTCCACCTGGAACAGCGAGACGATCTCCTCCTCGTTGGCGAACAGCACGTCCACCGCGCCGTCGATCAGCTCGACGAACGACTCGCGGTGGCGGTCCACGCAGAACGGGTCCGAGAGGGTCAGCGCGACCCGCTGGCCCGACTCGTGGGCGAGCCCGGCGGCCTTGCGGAAGGCGTCCTTGGCGCTCGGCCGGTCCCAGAGGTAACCCTCCAGGTAGATCAGCTTGGCGCGGGCGATCAGGTCGGGGTCGACGTCGCCGGGGCCGAGGTCGGTCGAGGCGCCGAGGTAGGTGTTCATGGTGCGCTGCGCGTCGGGGGTGACCACGATGATGCAGCGCCCGGTCGGCGGCCCGTCGGTGGCCGGCGGCACCGAGAACTCCACCCCGGTGGCGCGCAGGTCGTCGGCGAACGACTGGCCGAGCTGGTCGTCGCGGACGCGGCCGATGTAGGCCGCCGCGCCGCCCAGCGAGGCGATGCCCACCATGGTGTTGGCGGCCGACCCGCCGGACATCTCCAGCGCCGGCGCCATCGCGGTGTAGAGCTGGTGGGCGCGGTCCTCGTCGATCAGGGACATGGTCCCCTTGGCGAGGTCATGCCGGTCGATGAACTCGTGCGGCCTGTGGTCGAGCACGTCGACCAGGGCGTTGCCGATGCCCACGACATCGAGCGCGGCGGTCATGCGGTTGTCCTTCCGAGCGGTGGCGTGCGTGCGGCGTCGATTCATAGCAGACGCCCGGGGCGGGGACAAACATGCGGCGGCCCCGGCGCTCGGGGGGGAGAAGCGCCGGGGCCGGCCTCGGCGCTGACGGCGGCCGCGCGGCGGCCGCTCGGTCAGCGCTCGATCGGGACGCCCACCAGCGAGCCCCACTCGGTCCAGGACCCGTCGTAGTTGCGGACGTTCGGGTAGCCGAGCAGCTCGTGCAGGGCGAACCAGGTGTGCGCCGAGCGCTCCCCGATGCGGCAGTAGGCCACCACGTCCTTGCCGGCGTCGATGCCCTGCGCGCCGTACAGCGCGCTGAGCTGCTCGTCGCTGAGGAACTTGCCGGTCTCGGCGTCCACCGCCTTGGCCCAGGGGATGTTGGCCGCGCCGGGGATGTGCCCGGGTCGCTGGGCGGCCTCCTGCGGCAGGTGGTCGGGCGCCAGCTTCTCGCCGCGGTACTCCTCGGGCGAGCGCACGTCGACCAGCGCGCGGTCAGGCTGGCCCACGTAGTCGGCCAGCACCTGGTCGCGGAAGGCGCGGATCGAGAAGTCGGGCTGGTTCACCGGGTAGCCGCTGGTGGCGCCGACCGCCGGGGTGTCGGTGGTGAGCTCGCGGCCCTCCAGCTCCCACGACTTGCGGCCGCCGTCGAGCAGCTTGACCGGGCCGTGCCCGTAGACCTTGTAGTACCAGTAGGCGTAGGCGGCGAACCAGTTGTTGTTGCCGCCGTAGAGGATCACGGTGGTCGTGGGAGTGACGCCGACCGAGTCCTGGAGCTTGGCGAACTGCTCCGGGTCGATGAAGTCGCGCCGCAGCGGGTCCTGGAGGTCGGTGTTCCAGTTGACCGCGACCGCGCCGGGGATGTGCCCCCGGCCGTAGGCGTCGGTGTCCTCGTCGACCTCCACGATGCGGATGTCGGGGTCGTTCAGGTGGTCGGCGAGCCAGTCGGTGGTGACGAGCACGTCGTCACGCTTGGCCATGGGTCTCCTCCTTGGAGAGCTGGCGAACAACGGAGCGGGGTGAAAGCTGGCGCGTTCAGGCCGCAAGGAACGTGCGGAGGAGCGCGAAGGCCACGGTGCTGCTCAGGCGGCCGCGAGCCGCGCCGTGGCCCGGCGACAGGGCGGGCGTCCCGCTGCGGAGTTGCCCGTGCCGAGGCCCATCGGCGCGCAGGCACGGGTCGTCAGGGCGGCCGGACCGAGCGGCTCGTGCCTGGCTCCTCCGGACACCGACAGGTCCCCCGACGCGCGTGCCATCATGAGCTTTACAGGCTGCCAGCTCCCAGGTCATCGCGTCAATCGGAGGGCCGCCGGCTGGCTGGTTGCGCCCGGGGCGGTCAGGCCCAACACTGGACGGCGCACGGCCGGCCGCTGAGGCCGGCCGGGGACGGAGGTGAGGACCGGCGTCGATGGCACGGGCGGCGCAGTCCAAGGCGCGCGAGTTCCGCGAGCATTGGGTCGATGAGATGAACGGCGCGGCGATGTACCGTGCCCTCGCCGAGCGCGCCCGGGGCGAGCAGCGGGAGATCTTCCTGGAGCTCGCCGGCGCCGAGGAGCGCCACGCGCGCCACTGGGCGCGCAAGCTCGTCGAGCTGGGCGAGCCGGAGCCTGGGCCGGGCGACTACCACAGGGACCTGCGCACCAGGATGATCTCCTGGCTGGCGCGGCGCCTCGGGCCCGGCGCGGTGCTGCCGATCGTGGAGCGTGCCGAGGTCGCCGACGCCGGGCATTACGACAACGTGCCCGACGCGACCGCCGCGATGGCCACCGATGAGCGGATCCACGCCCGCGTCCTCTCGGGCCTGACGCCGTCCACCGCCCTGTCCGGCATCCGCCGCGGCGAGCGCTGGCACCGCGGCGACTCGAGCGGCGCGCTGCGGGCGGCGATCTTCGGCGTCAACGACGGGCTGGTGTCCAACCTCTCCCTGGTGATGGGGGTCACGGGAGGGGAGGCGGGCCGCAAGTTCATCCTCCTCGCCGGCCTGGCCGGCCTGCTGGCCGGGGCGTTCTCGATGGGCGCCGGCGAGTTCATCTCGGTCACCTCCCAGCGCGAGCTGTTCCAACGGGAGATCGCGCTCGAGTCCGAGGAGATCGAGGCCATGCCGGAGGAGGAGGCCAACGAGCTGGCACTGATCTACCGGGCCAAGGGCCTCGCCCGCGAGGACGCCGAGGCCATGGCCGCCCGTATCCTGCGCGACCACGACACCGCGCTGGACACCATGGCGCGCGAGGAGCTCGGCCTCAACCCCGACGAGCTGGGCTCGCCGCCACGAGTGGCGCTCTCCAGCTTCGTCTCGTTCGCGGTCGGCGCGGTGGTGCCGGTCCTCGCCTGGCTGTTCAGCGCCGGCACGGCCGCGTTCGTCGCTTCCATCATCCTCTCCGCGCTGGCTCTGTTCCTGGTGGGTGCCGGCATCAGCCTGCTCACCGGCCGCTCGGCGATCCGCACCGGGATCCGCCAGCTGCTGGTGGGCGGCGCCGCTGCCATGGCGACCTTCGGGATCGGCCGGCTGATCGGCGTGAGCGTGAGCTGACCGATGGCTACCTTTCCCTCAGAACTCAGGCACGTCCTGTTGATCGGCCCCCCCGGATCCGGGAAGGGCACGGTCGGGCCGCACCTCTCCGAGCTGCTCGGCGTCCCCCATGTGTCGTCCGGCCAGCTGCTGCGCGCCTCCGTCAAGGGCGGCGACCCCCACCACATCGGCGAGCAGGTCACCCGCGGGCACCTGATCCCCGACCGGGTCGTCGCCCAGGTGATGGCGGAGCACCTCGCCGACGGCTTCATCCTCGACGGCTACCCGCGCAACGTCCGTCAGGCCGTGGAGCTGGACCGGGTGCTCAGCGACGACGGACGCCGGGTCCAGCTGGTGCTGGAGCTGATCGTCCCGGACGAGGTCGCCTCGGCGCGGCTGTCGCGCCGGGCGCGCATGGAGAGCCGCAGCGACGACAACCCCGACACGGTCGCCGCGCGCCTGGTCACCTACCGGCGCGAGGCGGTGGCGCTGCTGGCCCACTACGCCGACCGGGTGCGCCGCGTGAGCGCCTCCGGCGACCTGGACGAGGTCTTCCAGCGCGCCGAGCGCGCCCTGTCGTCGCTGCCCAAGGGCGCCAGGGCGAGCCAGGGTTGAGCGGCACGGCGCGTTGACCGCCGACCGGGTGGCGCCGGCCGCCGCCGAGCGGCTGGTCGCGCG
>DASVXQ010000003.1:0-41095 GCA_036392615.1 Actinomycetes bacterium
TGCCGCCGCCATCGCGGAAGGCGCCACCGGCATGGGCCACGCCGGTTCCGGCGGGTTGGCGGGGGGCACCCGCTGGGTGCCGGTGAGCGCGCCGCGCGCCTCGTCGAGCGCCCGCAGCAGGCGGGCGTGGGTGTGGTCGTCGAGCAGGGCGCACCGCCTGCTCCACGTCAGGAAGCCGGTGGTGTAGTCGATCTTGGCCAGCTCGTCGGCGACCAGGTCCAGGCCGCAGGTCGCGCAGGTCGGCCGCTGGCCGGTGACGGTCGAGCCGCAGGCCGGGCATTGTCCCGAGGTCCATCGCGAGAACATCGCTCAGCTCCCAGTCTCCGTTGGTTGCCCGGACGGGAGCATCGCCGCAGGCCAACCGCGCGGGTACCCGGCAGCGGCCTCATCTTGGCGGCGCGGAGCACCCAGATGCTCCTGGGTACTTCCGGCAACCGCCCACGCCCTCAGGCGCGGTCGAGACCGCGCTGGATGGCGTAGCGCATCAGCTCGTAGCGCTTGGAGAGCTGGAGCTTGGTGAGGATGTTCTGCACGTGGTTCTGGACCGTCTTCACGCTGATGACCAGCTTTTCGGCGATCTCGCGGTAGGTGTAGCCCTTGGCCACCAGCTTGAGCACCTCGGTCTCGCGCGGGGTGAGACCGGGCTCGGCGGCGTTCGGCACCGCGGCGCTCATCCTGCGGAACTCGCCGAGCACCAGTGCGGCCAGGTTGGCGGAGAACACCGGCTCGCCGGCGCGGACCCGGACCACCGCGTCGACCAGCTCGCCGGCGGTGGCGCTCTTGAGCAGGTAGCCGCCCGCCCCGACCTTGACCGCCTCGAGCACGTCGGCCTCCTCCCCGGAGGCGGAGAGGACCAGCACCTTGACGTGCGGCGACTCCTCGACGATCCGGCGGATCGCGTCGACCCCCCGGGTGGTCGGCAGGTTCAGGTCCATCAGCACGACGTCCGGCATGGTCTCGCGCGCCAGCTCGATCGCCTCGCCGCCGTCGCGCGCCTCCGCCACCACCCGTGCGCGCCCCGAGGCGTCGAGGTCGGCGCGCACGCCGTCGCGCCAGACCGGGTGGTCGTCGACCACCAGCACGCGCAGCCGCTGGTCGTCGGCCCCGGCGCCGCTCATCCGGCCTCCGACCTGGTGGGCACGCGCAGCTCGATCTCGGTGCCCGCGCCCGGCGCGGTCTCGACCCGCACGCTGCCGTCGAGCTGCTCGACCCTGCCCTTGATGCTCTTCAGGATGCCCATCTTGTCGGCCGCCGCCAGCCGCGCCTCGTCGTAGGAGAAGCCGGCACCGTCGTCGCGCACCGCGACCACCACCGCGCCGTCGTCCTCGTCGGCGAACACCGCGACCTTCGACGCGCTGGCGTGCTCGACCACGTTGTCGAGCGCCTGCCGGACCGCGGCGGTCAGCTCCTCGGCGTGGCGCACCGGCAGCCAGATCGGTCCGGTGGCGCTGACGGTCAGCGGGATGGGCAGCTCCGCCCGGGCCAGCGCCTCGAGGTTGGCGCGCAGCGAGGCCGTCCCGCCCGGCGCGTCGTCCGGGCGGCGCAGGATCAGCGAGCGCAGGGCTCGCTCCTGGCCGGCGGCCATCTCCGCCAGCCGCGCGACCTCCGCGGCGGGCACGGCCTCGACGCCTGCCAGCTCCCGGGCGCGCTTGTGCACCATGGCCAGCGACTGCAGCACCGAGTCGTGGATCTGGCGGGCGAGGGACTCCCGCTCGGAGAGCCTGGCGGCCTGCTCGCGCGCCCGCATGGCCTCCTCGGCCGCGGCGCGCAGCTCGCCGGCGGAGCGTTCCAGCAGCCGGGCGACCAGGCCGACGGCGCCGCCCGCGAGCACGAAGTTCAGCGCCCCGCTCGCCAGGCTCAGCAGCTGCGGCGTGGTGGCTTCGAGCACGTCGATCCCGTTGATCAGCTGGGCGGCGACCAGCGAGACGCCGAGCAGCGCCCCGGCCGCCAGGCCCGCCCTGGCGCCGGCGGCCGCGCCCCAGAAGACCGCGGCGGCCACGGGATAGACGCTGGCGAAGAACGGGTGCGACCCCACCTGGCCCTCGGGGACCACGACGCCGGAGAGCAGCAGGAGCCCGACCGCGACGGCGAGGTCGGCGGCCAGGACGGGAGCGGTCCCGCGTGGACGGGCGATCGTCAGCCAGAGCGTCCACGCGGTCGTGACCGCGATCGCCACGCCGGCGAGCAGCGGCCGCCGCAGGTCGCCGGTGATCGCGGCCATCAGGACCATCAGCGTGAGCGCCACCCAGCGCAGCGCGAGGATACCGAGGGCGAGCACCGCGCTGGCGCGCTCGGCCGGGCCCGGGTCCGGGGCGGGTGCTCGAGCGGACGCCATCTGGTGGAGGTCTCCCGGATGCTGGTGGGCGGAAGGCCCCTGGATTGTCCGCCAGACCGGGACGGGCGGGAAAGGCCAGGCGGGCCGGGGGTCCGGTCCCGGCCCGCCTGGGCCGACCGGTCAGGGTGTGACGATGGCGAAGTCCAGGTCGGGCTGGTCGAGCAGGCCGAGCAGCCGCTGGAGCGTGGCGGGGTCGCCGCTGGTCTGGATGCCGTCCATGCCCTTGCCGGCGAGCAGGCCCAGCAGCTGCGGCCTGCTCAGGGTGAGCGCGAGGTCGGCGTCGCCCGGGGCCGGGTCCGGCCAGTGGACCAGGGCGCCGTTGGACAGGGTCATCCGCCAGGTGCGCTTCTCGTCGGTGAAGCTCCAGTCGATGGTGAGGGTCTGGTCCCAGGCCCGCGGCCCGTTCACCCGGATCGCGACGGAGTCGAACAGCTGCTCGACGGTCAGCGCGGCGGCCATCCCGGCCGCGCTGACCGGGGTCGCGCCGGCTCCGGGCCCGTGCCGCAGCTCCTGGGCGCCGGTGAGGTAGAAGTTGCGCCAGGTGCCGTTCTCCGCGCCGAAGCCCAGCCGCTGGTAGACGTCCGCCAGCAGCTCCTTGGCCTCGCCGCGCTCGGGCTCGGCGAACACCGCGTGGTTGAGCAGCTCGGCGGCGAAGCGCAGGTCGCCGGCGTCGGCGTAGCTGCGGGCCCTGGAGACCACCGCGTCGACGCCGCCCATGCACTCCACGTAGCGCTTGGCCGCCTCGACCGGCGGGTGCTGCCAGAGGTGGGCGGGGTTGCCGTCGAACCAGCCCAGGTAGCGCTGGTAGATGGCCTTCGCGTTGTGGCTGACCGAGCCGTAGTAGCCGCGGGCGTGCCAGGCCCGCTCGAGCGCGGGGGGCAGCTGCATCCGCTCGGCGATCTCGCTGCCGGTCCAGCCCTGGTTGAGCATCCGCAGGGTCTGGTCGTGCAGGTAGGCGTACAGGTCACGCTGCTGGCCGAGGAACCGGACGATCCGGTCCCGGCCCCAGGTCGGCCAGTGGTGCGACGCGAAGGCCACGTCGGCGTCGGCGGCGAACAGCGTGATCGCCTGGTTGAGGTAGCGCGACCAGATGCGCGCGTCGCGCACCACCGCGCCCCGCAGGGTGAGGATGTTGTGCAGGTTGTGGGTGGCGTTCTCGGCCATGCACAGGGCGCGGCGCTCGGGGAACAGGAAGTTCATCTCCGACGGCGCCTCGGTGTCCGGGGTCGACTGGAAGACGATCCGCACGCCGTCGAGCGTCTCCTCCTGCCCCGTGTGGGTGATGTCCACCGTCGGCGGCAGCAGCGAGACCGTGCCGGTCGAGCCGGTCTGCCCCAGCCCGGTCCCGATCAGTCCCCTGGGTCCCGCCTCCAGCGAGGTGCCGGCGTGGTAGGTGCTCCGGCGCAGCATCGCGGTGCCGGCGTAGACGTTCTCGACCACCGCGTGCTCGAGGAAGCCCTCCGGCGCCAGGATCGGCACCTCGTCGCTCACCACGCCCTCGACCCCGCCGAAGTGGTCGATGTGGGAGTGGGTGTAGATCACCCCGGTGACCGGCCGCCCGCCCCGGTGCCGGCGATACAGGCTCAGGGCGGCCGCTGCGGTCTCGGTGGACACCAGCGGGTCGATCACGATCACGCCGCGGCGGCCCTCGACCAGGGTCATGTTGGAGATGTCCAGGCCGCGGACCTGGTAGACGCCGTCGGCGACCTCGTAGAGCCCGTGCCTGGCGCAGAGCTGCGACTGCCGCCACAGGCTCGGGTTGGCCGTGTCCGGGGCCTCGCCCCGCAGGAAGCCGAACGCGTCGTTGTTCCACACGACCCGGCCGTCCGCGTCCTTGACCACGCACGGTTCGAGCGCGCCGATCATCCCCCGGTCGGCGTCCTCGAAGTCGGTCCTGTCCTCGAACGGCAGCGCGGTGTTCTGTCCCATCTGTCCCCCGATCGGCCGCAGCGGTCCGGCCCACCTTGCCGGCGGCGGGGGTGAGCCGTCCTCACCCGCAGCGGGTGATCGGGCTGGGGTGCCGCCCGAGGTCAGGGACGGGTTCCGCCGAGTGCCGCGGGGGCCGGCCGGCCGAGCGGGGCGAGTTGCTCGACCAGCTTGGCGAGGAGGTCGAACAGGCCCGGATCGCCGGGGTCCGGCAGGTCCACGATGGCGAGGTCGATGCCGGCCTCGGCGAGCGAGGCGAAGCGCTGGACCAGCCGGCCGAGGTCCCGGTCCTCGCCGAGCCGGCCGGTGGTGGTCTTGACGATGGCGTCGTAGGACCGGCCCGCGTCCTCGCAGTGGCCCCGCAGCACGTCCAGCTTGCGCCGCAGGTCGGCGTTCTCGAACAGGTTGCAGGCGTCGGCGTGGCGCGCGACCAGCCGCAGGGTCTTGCGCTCCCCTCCCCCGCCGATCAGGATCGGCGGGCGCCGCACCGGGCCGGGGACGTTGAGCGGCCGATCGAGCCGGTAGTGCCTGCCGGAGTACGGCGTGGCGTCGCCGTCGAACATCCGGCGCAGGATCTCCAGCGACTCCTCCAGGCGCTCGAAGCGCTCGGCCAGCGACGGGAACGGCACGCCCAGGCCGCGCGACTCCTGCTCGTTCCAGCCGGCGCCGATGCCGAGCCAGACGCGGCCGCCGGAGAGCACGTCCAGGGTGGTGGCGAACTTGGCGAGCAGTCCGGGGTGCCGGCAGTGCACGCCGGTGACCATCGTGCCGAATTCCAGCGACCGGGTCCGCCCGGCCGCCCAGGCGATCGTCGCCCAGCCCTCCAGCATCGGCTCGTCGGGCTCCCCCACGATCGGGATCTGGAAGAAGTGGTCCATCGGCCAGATGCTGTGGATGCCGGCGGCCTCGACGCGGTCGACGGCGTCGGCGAGGGTGGGGCCGATGGCGGCGGGCCCGCCCGGCCAGCTGAAGCTCATGGGATGCAGTCCGAGTTTCATGCCGCCTATCTTAGCCGGCTAAGTCAAGACTGTGTTAGCCGGCTAAGAATTCGCCGCAGGGCCGCCATGTCCTCGGCGCCGATCCGCCGCGCCAGCCTGCGGTCGGCGTTGCGCCAGGCCTGCTCGATGGGGCGCCGCAGCGCCCGGCCCTCGTCGGTGAGGTAGACGCGCCGGGAGCGCCCGCCGCCGGCCTTGCGGCGCACGTGACCGGTCCGCTCCAGCCGCTGGAGCGCCTTGCTGACGGTCGGCGCCTCGATCCCCAGCCGGGCGACCAGCTCGGCCTGGGTGATGCCGTCCTCATGCCAGAGCACCGACAGCAGCAGGTCCTGCCCGGGATGCACGCCGCGCTCGGCCAGCACCGGCCAGATCGACCCGCGGGTCGACTTCATCGCCTTGAGCAGGGCGTACGCCACCGTCCGCTCGATCACAGCTCAGATGCTAACCCGCCGGGACGAGCCGCACCCGCCGGTCAACGGCCGCCGTGGGCTGTCGCCTCCAGGGCAGGTGGCGACGGGAGAGGGGACGGCGCATGCACGTCGAGGTGAACGGGACGCGGCTGTGGTTCGACGTCGACGGCCCGGCGCTCGTCCCCGAGGGGCGGGCACGGCCGCTCGGCCCGGGGCGAGGAGGCCGACTGGAGCTTCGAGGTGTGCGCCGACGACCTGCGTGCGTTCTGCGACGCGCTCGGGATCGTCCGGCCGGTGGTCTACGGCCACTCCATGGGCGGCTTCGTGGCCATGCTCCACGGCGCCCGCCACCCGGGCCACGCGGGAGGGCTCGTGCTCCAGTCGACCTTTGCCCGGTTCGACCTGGCGCGCCGGAGCGGTACTGGTCGCCGCTCACCCGGTTCGTCGCCTCGGCGGGCGTCGCCGGTCCCTGGTAGGGTGCGCAGGCTCGTTCTGAGGCCGACGCGACGGAGAGGGCGATCATGCCTCGACGATGGGTGCCGTTCACCGGTGAGGAGAAGGAGAGCCTGCAGGTCGCCCTGGACCGCCACCGCGACGCGGTGCTGTGGAAGCTGGAGGGGCTCGACGACGCCGCCCTGCGCCGCGAGATGACCCCATCGGGCACCAACCTGCTCGGGCTGGTCAAGCACCTCGCGGCGGTCGAGTACGGCTGGTTCTGCGAGACCTTCGGCCGCCCGGTGGACCTGCCGCCGTCGATCCAGGCCGACGAGACCGCCGACATGTCCGCCACGCCGGACGAGACGACCGAGGAGATCCTGGCGTTCTACGCCCGGGCGCGCGCCGCGGCCGACCGCGCCATCAAGGAGATCGACCTGGAGGAGACCGGCACCGCCTGGTTCGGCGACCCGGTGTCGATGCGCTGGGTGCTGATCCACATGGTCGAGGAGACCGCCAGGCACGCCGGCCACGCCGACATCCTGCGCGAGCTCATCGACGGCACGACCGGCGACCACCGGCCCGACTGACCGGCGCCGGCCGGGGTCCGCGCCGGATCAGCGGCGGGCGCCGGTCTCCGCGAGGAAGCCCCGGAGGTCGGCGGCCAGCTGCCGAGGGATCTCCTCAGCGAGGTGGTGGCCGGAGTCCAACGGGTGGCCGCGCAGGTCGTCGGCCCAGTCGCGCCATATCCGCAAGGGGTCGCCGTAGAGGTCCTCCAGGTCGTCCTTGGCGGCCCACAGCAGCAGGGTCGGGCAGGTGACGCGGCGGCCGGCGCGCCGGTCGGCGTCGTCGTGCTCGCGGTCGATCCCCAGGCCGGCCCGGTAGTCCTCGCACATGGCGCGGACGGTCTGGGGATCGTGGATCGCGTCCAGATAGTCGCTCCACGCTTCCTCGCCCATCTGCTCGGCGGTGGAGGTGTACCAGGCGTCGGGGTCGGCGTTGATGATCTCGTCGGCCGGCTTGGTGGTCTGGCCGAGGAAGAACCAGTGCCACCAGCTGGTGGCGAACTTCGCGTTGCATCGGCCAAGCGCCTCCCCGATCGGGATCGCGTCCATGACCACCAGGGCGGTCACCGCGTCCGGGTGGTCCAGGGCGATGCGGCTGGCGACGTAGGCGCCACGGTCGTGGCCCGCGACCGCGAAGCGCGCATGGCCAAGCAGCCGCATCAGCCGCAGGCAGTCGCCGGCCATCGCCCGCTTGGAGTAGGGCGCATGGTCGGGCGTGGTCGGTGGCTTGGACGACTGGCCGTAGCCGCGCAGGTCCGGGCAGACCACGGTGTGGTGCTCGGCGAGCAGCGGAGCCACCTTGTGCCAGGTCGCATGCGTCCGCGGATGCCCGTGCAGCAACAGCACCGGCGGCCCCGACCCGCCATGCCGTACCCGCAATTGCGCCTCGCCAACGTCCACCCGATCCAGCGCGAACCCGTCGAACATCGAGCCTCCCTCCGCGACCCGGGCGGGTCGCGCGGCTACGAGGTTATGGTCGTCCGCCATGCGGCGCCGGCCCGGTAGGATCGCCGCCGTGGCGCCGAGCGCGCGCACGGACCCGCCCGCGGGCACGGCCGGCGGGTCGGCCAGCAGCCAGGACCGGCCGAGGAGCCCTCGATGCCCGAACTCCAGACCCTGCTCACCGGCCTCTCCTTCGGCGAGTCGCCGCGGTGGCACGACGGCCGCCTCTGGTTCGCCGACTGGGGCACGCGGGAGATCATCGCCGTCGACCTCGACGGCAACCGCGAGGCGGTGCTGCGCGTCCCGACCGCGGGCGGTCGGGACGCCGGCGGGGCCAATCAGGGCCCCTTCTCGATCGACTGGCTGCCGGACGGGCGCCTGCTGATCGTCTCCGGGCGCGACCGGCTGCTGCTGCGCAGGGAGCCCGACGGGTCGCTGGTTTCCCATGCCGATCTGCGCGGTCTCGACTACGGCTGGAACGAGCTCGTGGTCGACGGCCGCGGCAACGCCTATCTCAACGGCGCCGGCTTCGACTTCGTCGCCGGCGAGGAGTTCGTCCCCGGCATCGTCGCGCTGGCCACTCCCGACGGCGCGGCCCGCCAGGTGGCCGACCGGATCGCCTTCCCGAACGGCATGGCGGTGACGCCCGACAACGCGACGCTGATCGTGGCGGACTCCTACGGCAGGTGCCTCTGGGGCTACGACGTCGGCGAGGACGGCGGCCTGTCGAACCGCAGGGTCTGGGCCGGCGTCGGCGAGGGCGCTCCCGACGGCATCTGCATCGACGCCGACGGCGCCGTCTGGTACGCGGACGTCCCCAACCGGCGCTGCGAGCGGGTGCGCGAGGGCGGCGAGGTGCTCCAGCGGATCGAGCTGGACCGCGGCTGCTTCGCCTGCGCGCTCGGCGGCGCCGACGGGCGCACCCTGTTCCTGGTCGCGACCGAGTGGGGCGGCGCGCAGCGCACCGCCGAGCTGGCCGGGACCGGCCAGATCCTGATGGCCGAGGCCCCCGCTCCCCGCGCCGGCTGGCCCTAGGCCGAGGGCGGCGAGGGCATCGCCGCGGTCGAGCTGCTCCCGCCCGGCCAGGCGGTCGCGCCGCTGGCCGGCAGGGGCAGAGCCTGGGAGGCCGGCCTCTACCGCCTGGCGACAACCCTCCGCCGGACGCATCGCGTGCCCTGATGGCGAGCGCCACGGCCAGGCGGCGTGACGGCCGGCCTCACGACGGGTCGAGCTGGAGCATGACGGCGTGGTCCTGCTGGAGGGTCAGGCCGGCGCCCTCCCGCGCGTGGTGCCGGGCGGTGGCGAAGATCAGCTGCCAGCGGGCCGGCGGAACGAGGTCGGCGGGCCCGTCGCCGCAGTTGGCGGCGACCAGCAGGTCACCGCGGCGATAGGCCACCAGGGGGCCGGACGCTTCGAGCCACTCGACCGGAACGTCAGTGGCCGGGAGGTGCGCGCGGCGGGCGGCCAGCAGCTCCCGCCACGAGCCACGGGTGCTCCCAGGAGGTGTGGTTGGCGACCAGATCGACCAGCACCCGCAGGCCGAGCCGGTGCGCCCTGGCGAGCAGCGCGTCGAAGACCTCCAGGCTGCCGAAGCGCGGGTCGACCCCGCGGTGGTCGACCACGTCGTAGCCGTGGTCGGCAAGCGGCGAGCGGTAGAACGGCGTCACCCAGACGAGGTCGACGCCCAGCCACGCCGGGTAGTCCAGGTGCTCCTGCAGGCCGGCGAGGTCGCCCAGCCCGTCGCCGTCGCCGTCCGTGAACGACGGCAGGTACACCTGGTAGCCAGCCGGCCCGTGCCACCACGGGACGCCGGTTCCTTGCCAGCCCCGCATCCGATCACTCCACCCCGCGCCAGCCGGCGGGGTCGACGCCGCCGGGGACCGGGGCTCGCGGGTCGTAGGGTGTGCGGGTCAGCACGAAGGTGTTGAGGTCGAGGTGGCTGGGGGTGCCGTCCTGGCGGCGGACCAGGCGCAGCGGCTCGCCGGCGTAATAGCCGTCGAGGCCGGTCCAGGTTCCGTCGGGCTCGGGGCGGAACCGCGAGGCCCGGCCGACGCCCGCCACCGGCGCCAGGTCCAGCCAGCGGTCGGGCTTCAGCCGCAGCACGAACGGCGAGGGACCCCAGTACCAGAGCCCGGTCAGGGCGAGCAGGTCCGGGTCCACCTCGGCGAGCGGGCTCCACTCCTCGGGGACGCGCGGCTCCTGCTCGGCCATGATGTCGAGCAGATTCTCGGTCACCGTCCGGCTGAGGCCGCTGGTGGTGTTGGCCAGCACCACCGCGCCGGTGGCGTCACCGACCTCGGCCCACAGGACGGCCAGGAACCCGGGCATCGACCCGGTGTGCCCGACCAGCCGGCGTCCCCGGTGCTCCGCCACCTGGAGGCCCAGGCCGTAGCCGTCGCCCGACGACTCCGGATCGGGCACCACCGTCTCGCGCATCTCGGCGACGGTGTCCGGGTGCAGCACCTCGCCGCTGTCGCCGCACCAGAAGGCGGCCCAGCGGCACAGGTCGGTGACCGTGGACCACAGCTGTCCGGCCGGCGCCATCGCCGCCGCGTCGTGCGCCGGTTCCGGCAGCAGCACGTCCGCCCAGGGATGGACGGCGAAGCCGCGCGCGTGCGGCGCCTCGGGCAGCGGGGTGGTACGCCGCATGCCGAGCGGCCCGAGGATCTCCCGCTGGAGCGCGTCGGTCCAGCTCGTCCCGCGGAGCCGGGCCACCAGCTCGCCCAGCGCGGCGTAGCCCAGGTTGGAGTAGTGGAACATGCGGCCGGCGCGGTGGCGCAGGGACGTCCGGTCCAGCGAGCCGGCCAGGTCGGTCCACGCTCGCCCGGGGGTGCGCTCCCACCAGTCGCCGGGCGGCTCGGCGGTGAGCCCGGCGGCATGGGAGAGCAGCTGGGCGATGGTGCGGTCGCCCAGAGGCGTGCCCGGCAGGTGGGCATCGAGCGGATCGGCGAGGTCGAGCCGGTGCTCGTCGCGCAGCCGCAGCACCAGCACGGCGGTGAAGGTCTTGCTGATCGAGCCGATGCGGTACTGGGTGTCGGCGCTCGGCGCCGCGCCGTCCACGTGCCCGCGCCCGCCGGTCCACACCACGTGCCCGTCGCGGACCACGGCCGCCATCACCGAGGGGAGGCGCCGCTCCCGTTGCTCCACCGCGATGCGGCGGGCGAGCGCGCGTTCGGTGGCGGGCATCAGCTCGTGCGCCGGCATGCTCTGCTCCCTTCGGTCCAGCCCTGACGGCCCCGCTTCCGCGGGGAACGGTAGCCGGTCCGTGTGACGTGGCGCCGGAATCCCCGCTTGACCTCGGCGGAGAGTCTGCATACAGTGAACCAAATGGTTCAGTATCAAACGCTCGACCGGACCTTCTCGGCGCTGTCGGACCCGACCCGGCGGGCCATCCTGGAGCGGCTGGGGCGCGGCCCGGCCACCATCACCGAGCTGGCCCAGCCCTACGGCATGACGCTCACCGGGCTGAAGAAGCACATCCGGATCCTCGAGGCGGCCGAGCTGGTGACCACCGAGAAGGTCGGCCGCACGCGGCAGTGCCGGCTCGGCCCCGGGCAGCTCGACGAGGCGGCGCGCTGGATCCAGACCTACCGGCGCCACTGGCAGGGCCGGCTCGACCGCCTCGAGCGCTACCTCGACAAGCGGAAAGGACCTCGAACGTGAGCCATGACCTGCGACTCGAGCGGGTGTTCGACGCCGCGCCCGAGATCGTCTTCGACGCCTTCACCGACCCGCGGGCCCAGCGGGAGCTCTACGCGGACGAGCCGGACTGGGTGGTGGAGTCCGAGTGCGACCTGCGGGTGGGCGGCCGCTGGCTGATCAGCTTCGGGCCGCCGGGGCGCCCGCCGGCCCGCGAGACGAGCGTGTTCCAGCAGATCGACCGGCCGCGGCGCCTGGTCTACCGTTCGACCATGGCGACGCCGGACGGGTCCAGCATCGAGACCGCCATGGAGGTGACGTTCCAGGAGGAGGACGGCCGCACCCGCATGACCATCGTGCAGCGCGGCTTCCCCACCGCCGAGGACCGCGACGGCTTCGCGCAGGGGTGGCCGAGCATCCTCGACGGGCTCCGGCGGGTCGTCGCCGCGCGGGTCGCCGGGTAGCGTGACCAGGAGCGATGGATCGGTGACCGAGGCAGCCACGCCCGTCCGTGCGGGCCGGCGGGAGTGGGTCGGGCTGGCGGTGCTCGCGCTCCCCTGCCTGCTCTACGCCATGGACCTGACCGTGCTGAACCTGGCGGTGCCGCACCTCAGCGCGGACCTGCGGCCGAGCAGCGCGCAACTGCTCTGGATCGTGGACATCTACGGGTTCCTGGTCGCCGGGTCGCTGGTCACCATGGGAACGCTCGGCGACCGCATCGGCCGCCGCCGGCTGCTGCTGGCCGGCGCCGCGGCGTTCGCGATCTGCTCGCTGCTGGCGGCGTACTCGCGCAGCGCCGAGATGCTGATCGCGGCACGGGCGCTGCTCGGCGTCGCCGGAGCGACGCTGGCGCCCTCGACCCTGTCGCTGATCCGCAACATGTTCCTCGACCCCAAGCAGCGCACCGCCGCCATCGGGGTGTGGATCTCCGCCTTCTCGCTGGGCGGCGCGATCGGGCCGCTGGCGGGCGGGCTGCTGCTGGAGTGGTTCTGGTGGGGCTCGGTGTTCCTGCTGGCCGTCCCGGTGATGGGCCTGCTGCTGGCGGTCGGGCCGCTGCTGCTGCCGGAGTTCCGTGACCCCGACGCGGGCCGGCCGGACCTGCCCAGCGCGGCGCTGTCGCTGGTGGCGATCCTGGCGGTGATCTACGGGCTCAAGGAGCTCGCCCAGGACGGCCCCGGCTGGCGGCCCGCCGTGTCGGTGCTGGGCGGCCTGGTGCTCGGCGTGGTGTTCGTGCGCCGCCAGCGGCGGCTGGCCGACCCGCTGCTGGACCTGGGGCTGTTCCGGGTGCGCGCGTTCAGCGCGGCGCTGACCACCAACGTGCTCAGCTTCTTCGTCGGCTTCGGCACGCTGCTGTTCATCGCGCAGTACCTCCAGCTGGTGCTCGGCCTGTCGCCGCTGGAGGCGGGCCTGTGGCTGCTGCCCTCCTCCTGCGGGTTCATCGCCGGGTCGCTGCTGACGCCGCTGCTGGTGCGCCGGCTCCGCCCCCGGTTCGTGATGGCCGGCGGACTCGTGGTCGCCGGGCTCGGCTTCGGGCTGTTCACCCAGCTCCACAGCGCCTCCGGGCTGGCGGTGCTGGTCGCCGGGTCGGTGGTGTTCTCGCTGGCGCTGTCGCCGGTGGACACCCTGGCGACCGACCTGAGCGTGGGCGCCGCCCCGCCGGAGCGCGCCGGGGCGGCCTCGGCGATCGCCGAGACCAGCGGCGAGCTGGGCGGGGCGCTGGGCATCGCGCTGCTCGGGGTGGTCGGCACCGCCGTCTACCGGGGGCGGATGGCCGGCTGCTGCCTGGACGGCGTGCCCGCCGAGGCCGCCCAGGCCGCGCGGGACACGCTCGGCGGGGCGGTGGGTGCCGCGGGCCAGCTCCCCGGCCACACCGGCACGGCCCTGCTCGACGCCGCCCGTGACGCCTTCACCCAGGGCCTGCACTTCGCCTTCGGCATCAGCGCCGCCGCCTCGCTGGGCGTGGCGGTCGTGGCGGCGCTGCTGCTGAAGACGCCGCGCGAGCGCCACCAGCCCGAGCCGGAGTCGGAGCCCGAGCCGGCGGCGCCGGACCGCTGAGCCCGGCGCCCCGGCCGCGGACGTGCGCCACGGTGTCGCCCGTTTCGCGGTCGGTGATCGAGATCGCCGCCCGCAGGTCGTGCTGCCGGTCGCGGGCCTTGCGCGAGCCGGGCGGCGTGAGGAAGGCGATCCGGTCGCCCTCCATCCCGGTCCAGACCGGCGCGCTGTGCGGCCCGCCGTCCGGCAGCACGGTGGCGCGGTCAGGGGTTCGCCGCGATGACCCCGACGAGGTGGCCCTCGGGATCGGCGAACTGGCCGATCACCGTGTCCGGTGTGATCCGCTCCGGTCCCATCAGGCGCTTGCCGCCGAGGCGCTCGGCGTTTCCCAGGGCGGCCTCGACGTCCGGCACCAGGACGTAGAAGGTGACGTGGCCGCCATAGCCCTCCGGACCCGCGCCGACGCCGCCGCCGATGCCGACGCCGTTCGAGTCAGTGTTGCCCTCACGCGGCACGATCCCGTAGGCCATCGGGTTGTCGGCGTCGATCTCCCAGCCGAACAGCTCGGAGTAGTAGCGCTGGAGCTTGGCTCCATCCCGCCCGATGACCTCGAAGTGCACCACCGGCTGCCCCATGCTGGCTCCTTTCGCGCGGACGCCTGCGAGCTGCCAACCCTAGCGCACCCATGCGACAGCGGACCTCGCAAGCGTCGAGCAGCACAACAAGGGCGAACGTCACGGATTCGACTGGTTCCGCTGATTCATCGATGCACCGATGAGTTCCCGGGGTCGTCGGCGTTCCACTGGTACCGGGCCGCCGGCATCACCGGGACGATGGCGAACGTGACCAGCGGGCCGGTCCTCAGGTAGACAGGACGCACGACGAGGGAGGCTGCATCGTGGACATGAAGCTGGAGCTCATCCTGCTGCCGGTCGCGGACGTGGACCGCGCCAAGGACTTCTACGTCGAGAAGGCCGGCTTCAACCTGGACGTGGACCACCGCGCGAGCGAGCAGTTCCGGGTGGTCCAGATGACCCCGCCGGGCTCGGCCTGCTCGGTGACCGTCGGGATCGGCCTGACCGACGCCAAGCCCGGTTCGGTGCGCGGCACCCACCTGGTGGTCACCGACATCGAGGCCGTGCGGGACACCCTGCGCCAGCGCGGGATCGAGGTCAGCGACGTCCGCCACATGGGGGCGAACGGCTGGCAGCCCGGGCCGGACCCGGAGCGGCGCGACTACGCCTCGTTCGCGGACTTCAGCGACCCCGACGGCAACACCTGGATCCTCCAGGAGCGGGGGCACGGCGGGCAGGGCACGTGAACGAGCGGGAGTTCGCCGCGCTCACCGAGCGGTACCGCCGCGAGCTGCACGTCCACTGCTACCGGATGCTCGCCTCGTTCGACGAGGCCGAGGACGCCGTGCAGGAGACGTTCCTGCGCGCCTGGCGCAGGCGGGAGAGCTTCGAGGAAGGCTCCAACTTCCGGGCCTGGCTCTACCGGATCGCGACCAACGTGTGCCTGGACATGATCCGCGGCACGTCGCGGCGGGCGGGCGAGGTGCGCTCCCTGGCGGAGGTCCCGTGGATCCAGCCGTATCCGGACCGCATGCTCGACGAGGTCGCGCCGAGCGCCGACCAGCCGGACGCGGTGGTGGTCTCCCGGGAGACCATCGAGCTGGCGTTCCTGGCGGCGCTCCAGGTGCTGCCGCCGCGCCAACGGGCGGCGCTGATCCTGCGGGACGTGCTCGGATGGCCGGCCAGCGAGACCGCGGCGCTGCTCGACACCAGCGTCGCGGCGGCCAACAGCGCGCTCCAGCGCGCGCGGGCCACGATGCAGGGCCACCTGCCCTCGCATCGTCTCGACTGGTCGGCCCCCGAGCCGAGCGCGGAGGAACGCGAGCTGCTCGAGCGGTTCATCGAGGCGCACGAGCGCTGCGACGCCAAGGCGGCGGTCGCGATCGCGTCCGAGGACATCCGCGTGACCATGCCGCCCAACCCGGTGTTCTTCGACGGGCTGGCGTCGATCGCGGTGCTGCTCGAGCGCGCCTTCGGCGAGGAGCGGGAGGGCGACTGGCGGCTGCTCCCGACCAGGGCCAACCGCCTGCCGGCGGCCGGCAGCTACCTGCGCAGGCGGGGCGACAGCGAGTTCCGCGCCTTCAAGCTCGACGTGCTGCGCGTCGAGCACGGCCAGATCGCCGAGATCACCACCTTCGGCTACTCGCTGTTCCCCGCCTTCGGCCTGCCGGCGATCCTCGAGCGTCGCCGAGCCGACAGCCACGGCCGCGCCCGAGGTGCCCCACTGCCCGACGAGGCAGCCCCGTACGGATGAGCACGGATGCGTGAGATTCGGGTCAAGACGCCAGACGGTCACGTGTGGTACGTCCGCCTTCGGGCTTCGCCGAGATGGGCGAGCTCACCCTGCTGCTGATGGCGCTTGGCTCCTCGCTGGTCGGGCTGGCCGTGCTGGCGACCGGGCGGATGCTGTGGCTCCAGGTGCGGCTGTGGCTGGCGGCCCTGGCTGGTGGAGGCGGAGCGCCAGGTGGGCGCGTCAGGTGGCGCGCGCGATCGAGCGTGGCCAGCTCGACCTCGTGCCCGACCGCCACGGCTGAGCCTGGTTACCGGCCGCACGCCGTGGTACCCGACAGCGTTGGTGACCGGAAGCTACCGATCGGGGGGTTCACCAATGCTCATGCTCACCGACACCGCGCGCAAGGCGATCGAGTCGGTCGTCGCCAACGCGGAGATGCCCAGCGGGTCCGGCCTGCGGATCGACACGCCGGACGAGCCGCGGGCGCCGGCCGGCACCGGCGCGCCACTCCAGCTCGAGGTTGCCAGGGAGCCAGCCGAGCATGATCAGGTGGTCAGCGACGGGGACGCGAAGGTGTTCGTGTCGCCCAGAGTCGCCCCACTGCTGAACGACAAGCTGCTCGACGTCCGGGTCACCGAGGGCAGGATGCAGTTCGTGATCGCCCCGCAGCCGGGCCAGGCCGGGCAGGGCCCCAACGGCCAGAGCGACCCCGCCGCCCAGAGCTGACCGACACGCCAGTCAGCTCGTCAGAGCGCGTCGATCCGGGCGACTTCCTCCTCGCTGAGCGAGAAGTCGAACAGGTCGAAGTTCTCCCGGATGCGCTCGGGCCTGGACGACCTGGGGAGGACCGGGATGCCGTGCTCCAGGTGCCAGCGCAGCACCACCTGGGCGGGGGTCACGCCGTGCGCCTGCGCGATGCCGGTCAGCACCCGGTCGCGCAGGCGGGTGTTCTTGAGCGGGCTGTAGCCCTCGACGACCACGCCGCGGCGGCGGTGCTCGTCCAGCAGCTCGGGGTCGTGCCGCCGCGGGCTCCAGGGAATCTGGTTGACGCTGGGCGCCTCGCCGCTGTCGGCGATCAGCTCGTCGAGCTGCGCGAGGCTGTAGTTGCTCACCCCGACCGCTCTGGCGAGCCCCTGGTCGCGGATGGCCAGCAGCTCACGCCAGGTCCGCGGCATCGCCCCGCCAGGAGGCGGCCAGTGGACCAGCCAGAGGTCGACGTAGTCGGTGCCGAGCGCGCGCAGGCTCGCGGCGATCGTCTCGCGCTCGCGGCCGGCGCTGCCCGGTGGCAGCTTGGTGGTGAGGAACACCTCACCGCGGTCCAGGCCGCTGTCGCGCAGCGCCTGGCCGACCTGGCTCTCGTTGCCGTAGACCATCGCGGTGTCGATGTGGCGGTAGCCGACCTCCAGGGCGGTGCGGGCCGCCGCCTGGGCCGCCGCGCCGGGTAGCTGCCAGGTCCCGAAGCCGACCAGCGGCATCGTCACCTCGCCGGGAAGCATCACTGTGGGGACTGAACGCGCCTTTTCCATCCGGTTACCCTACCTGGCTCCCGGAGATGACGACGGCCTCGGCGGCCGCGGGCAGCGGGATCCCCGCCCGCTCGATCGCCTCGTCGACCCTGGCGCGCAGCTCACGGGCGACATCGTCGCGCTGGAAGGGCCGGGTCTTGACGGCCAGCCGGATGGTGACCGAAGCGGGCGACAACCCCTCGACGCCCCAGACCTCCGGGTCGTCGAGCAGCACCGGCCGCCACCGCTCGTCCTCGTACAGCTCGCGGGCGGCCCGCTCCACGGCGCCGACGGCCAGCGCCAGGTCGGCCCGCCGCGCGACCTCGACGTCCAGCAGCACCCGGGACCAGTCGCGCGAGTGGTTGCCGACCCGCTCGATCTCGCCGTTGCGCACGTGCCAGACGGTGCCGTCGACCGCGCGCAGCCTGGTGGTCCGCAGGCCGACCCGCTCGACCTCGCCGGTGGCGGGGCCGACGTCGATCACGTCGCCCACGCCGTACTGGTCCTCCAGCAGCATGGCGATGCCGGCGAGGAAGTCGCGCACCATCTGCTGCGCGCTCACCGCGATCGCCAGGCCGATGAAGCCGGCGCCGGCCAGCAGCGGGCCGAGCCGCACGCCGAGGATCTGGAGGATGGTGACGGCGGCGACCATCCAGATCACCACCGAGGACAGGTTGCGCAGCACCGCGCCGAGGGTGTCGGCGCGCTGCGAGCGGCGCAGGCTCGGCATCGGGTCGGTGCTGGCGAGCAGGGCCCTGGGGGTCCTGGCCCGGATGGACTCGAGCCGGTGCTGGACCTGGTCCCGCTGGAGCCCGCGGACCAGCCGGCGCACGATCCAGCGGGCCAGACGGTCGAGGATGAACGCGACCGCCAGGACCGCCAGCACCTGGACGGCCCGCGTCAGCACCAGCCCGCCGAGGCGGGCCGGAGCGTCCTGGGCCGCCAGGAGACCGGCCGGCGGCGCGGTGAGGGTCGCGGTTAGATGGGCAAGGCTGGCAGGCATGCGCTCCTCTCGAACTTCTTCGAAACGGCAACTTTGTGATCTGCTTCACATGCTAGACCATCGAAGGTGACGACCAGATTTCGGCCCGGGAAGCATCAGGTGAACTCACGGTGCCGGCCGCGGGTGCCAGGTTGGCGCGACGAGGCCTGCCCTGGCTCTCCCGCCGGCTCGGCGGCGGCTCGGCGGCGGGGCCGGCGGCGGGCCAGGCCGGCCGGCGGTCAGTCGATCCGGAGGGGGCCGCGCTCGACGTGCTCGACCATCGTCTCGGGGTCGCGGGGCGGGTACCACTCGATCCACCACCCGGCGCCGGCCTCGGCGACCGAGCGGATCTGCTCGCGCTCGGCCTCCCAGTCGTCGCCGCGGCCGCTGCCGCCGACCGCGACCGTGTAGGGGCGGTCACCGGCCGCGGCGAGCAGCGCGCGCACGTCGTCGGGGGTCATGTCCTCCCAGGGGCCGCCGTGCGTCTCCTTGTACATGGCGGCGCCGTCCCAGCGGGCCGCCCGCCTGGTCGGCCGCGGGTTGGGATAGCCGCCGCCGATCCAGATCGGGATCCGTGGCCGCTGCACCGGCGGCGGCAGGAACCGCACCTCCTCGACCGTGTAGTGCCGCCCGTGGAAGCTGAACGGCTCGCCGCTCCACAGCCCGGCGATGATCTCCAGCGCCTCGTCGAGCTGCTCGCCGCGCCGTTTGGGGTCCAGCTCCTCGCCGAACCGGGCGAGACTGGCATCGACGCCGATGGCCTCGCCGGTGTCGCCCAGCCCGACGCCGAGGATCATGCGGCCGTCGGAGAGCTGGTCGATGGCGGCGGCCTCGCGCGCCACGTTCCAGGGCCGCCGCCGCGACAGCGGGGTGACCTCGGTGCCGAGGCGCATGCGCCGTGTGCGTGCGGCGATCGCGCTCAGCGCCGCCCAGGTGTTGCAGCAGGGCGTGGCCGGGTCGCCCTGGTAGCAGACGTAGTCCTCCAGGAAGAGGCCGTCCCAGCCGGTGTCCTCGGCTCGCTCGGCGAGCTGGACCAGGAAGCGGGGATCGCCGCAGGCCCCGCCGGTCGGCAGGCACAGGCCGTAGCGCAATGGGCGCACCTCCCTCGACTGGAGGCGAGCCTACCGCGCCGCCCCGACAATTCCGGCGTGCGGCTCAGGGCTTGGCGAGACGCTCCAGCAGCAGCGCCTCGGCCAGGCTGGCGTGCTCCAGGTCGGCGAGGTCGAGGCTCTCGTCGGTCGAGTGCGCGCGGCAGTCCATGTCCGCGCCCGCGCTGGTCACAAGGATCGCCGCGTCGGGAAAGGTCCTGGCGAACTCGGCCACGAACGGGATCGAGCCGCCGACGCCGATGTCGACCATCTCCTTGCCGTAGGCCTCGCTATAGGCGGCCCTGGCGACCTCGTACCTCGGGCCGCTGGTGTCGATCGCGTAGGGCTGGCCGGCCTCGCCGTCGAGCACGCGTACCTGGAGGCCCCACGGCGTGTGCTCGCGCAGGTGCCGGGTGAGCGCCTCGAGCGCCCGGCGCGCGTCGTCGCCGGGGGCGAGCCGCACGCTGACCTTTGCGCGCGCCACCGGGATGAGCGTGTTGGAGGCGTCCGCCACGGGGGTCGCGTCGATCGCCAGCACCGACGCCGAGGGCTTGGCCCAGATCCGCTCGGCGATGCTGCCGCTGCCGATCAGCTCGACGCCGTCGAGCATGCCGGCCTCGGCGCGGAACCGGTCCTCGGGGTACTCGATCGCCGGGGCCGGAGCGGTGGCCAACCCCTCGATGGCCACCTCGCCGCGCTCGTCGTGCAGCGTGGCCAGCAGCCGGCAGAGGGCGGTCAGCGCGTCCGGCGCGGCCCCGCCGTAGTTGCCGGAGTGCACGCCATAGTCGAGCGCCCGCAGCTCGACCACGCAGCCGACGAGGCCGCGCAGGCTGGTCGTCAGCGCGGGCGTGCCGGCCTGGAGGTTGCCGGAGTCGGCCAGCACGATCACGTCGGCGCTGAGCTGCTCGCGGCGGCGCTCCAGGAAGGCGCCGAGGGTCGGCGAGCCGATCTCCTCCTCGCCCTCGACGAACACGGTGACGCCGACCGGCGGCTGGCCGCCGAAGGCGCGCAGCGCCGCCAGGTGCGCGGCGATCCCCGCCTTGTCGTCGGCGGCGCCGCGGCCGTACAGGCGGCCGTCGCGCTCGGTCGGCTGGAACGGCGGGCTGGTCCAGCCGGCGAGGTCGCCGGTCGGCTGCACGTCGTGATGCGCGTAGAGCAGGACCGTGGGCGCCCCGGCGGGCGCCGGCCAGCGGGCGATCACCGCTGGCCGGCCGCCCTCGATGTCGTCGACGATCTCCACCTCGGGCGCGCCGGCGTCGCGCAGCAGCCTGGCGGTCTCCTCCGCGGAGCGGCGCAGCATCGGCGCCGCGTCGGGGTCGGCGCTCACCGACGGGATCCGGATGAGCGCCTCCAGGTCCGCGCGCACCCCGGGGAGGACCTGCCGGACCGCCTCGCGAAGATCGTCGCTCATGGTTGCCTCCCAATGCATGGTCGTGCTGGTCCGAGCCGCCGCGCGGCTCGCCGTCAACCTACCGCATGCGGGCCGCCGCGCTGGGGCTGTCGCTCCCCACCACTAGGATGCGGCCCACGCGATCGGAGGGAGCGGCCATGGACATCGACCCTGACAACCCGGTGGTCAAGCTCTGCGTGCGGGGCATGGAGGCCGAGTCGGCCGGCCGCCTCGACGAGGCGAGCCGACTGTTCGAGCTGGCCTGGGCCGAGCATACCGACAACTACGAGGCGTGCATCGCCGCGCACTACCTCGCCCGCCACCAGGAGAGCGCCGAGCAGTTGTTGCACTGGAACCAGATCGCGCTGGACCACGCCGACCGGGTGGGCGACGACCGCGTCCGCGGCTTCTACCCGTCGCTGTACCTGAACCTGGGCAACGCCCACGAGCAGCTGGGCGACCATGCCGAGGCTGCCAGGTACTACCAGCTCGGCGAGGAGCGCGCCGGCGAGCTGGCCGACGGCCCCTATGCCGAGATGGTGCGCGGCGGGATCGCCCGCGGCCGGCAGCGCGTCGGGCAGCTCGACCTCTAGCACTGTCCGCGAAATGCACCTGACTGGCGCGAGCGCCGCGGGTACGCTCCCGCCATGACGGACGAGCTGGCGAGCATGTCCCCCGCGGCGCGGCAGCGGCTGATCGACGACTTCGTGGACGAGGTCTTCGACGGGCTGGGCGACGACTCCGATCTCCAGGCGAACCTGCGGCAGGCGCCGGAGCTTCCTGACGACCCGACACCCGAGCAGCTCGGCGCCTGGGTCGAGCTGGCCGAGCTGGTCCAGGACCCGGACTTCCGGCGCGCCATCCGCGCCATGGCCGAGTTCGCGGCCGAGGGGCGGGCCCGCGGCGGGCTCGAGATCGGCGGCAGCGCGGACGAGAACCGCCGCTTCGTCGCTCGGGTCGGCGAGCACGGCGGCGCGGCCGTGCTGAAAGGCGTCCCGCCGGAGTCCGCCGAGGGTGCCGAGATCCTCGCCCGCATCATGGCGGGCCCCGCCAGCCGGGAGCCGCGCGCCGAGCTGATCCGGCACCTGGAGCGCTTCAGCGACGGCCGCGCCGAGCGGTACTGGCAGCTGGTCGGCACGATCCGCGGCTGGCCGCCGTTCCCCTCCAGGGTCCCCGCCTTCGACTGGGTTATCGCCGCCCTGCGCGCGCACGGCTGAGCGACGGGCGGGCGGCGGGGCCCGGCGCCGCCGGCGCTCCCGGCACGGCGGCGGGGCCGGGCGCTTACCGCCCATCCCGGCCCCCGGTCTCGCGCGGTCGTCAGAGCCGCATCGGCGGGGTGCCGCTGGTACCGCGGATGGCGGCGACCAGCTCGCGGGTGGCGGCGGCGGGGTCTGGGGCCGCGGCGACGGCGGAGACCACCGCGACGCCGGCGGCGCCGGCCTGCAGCACCTTGCGGGCGTTGCTGGCGTCGATCCCGCCGATGCCGACGACCGGCAGCGAGGTGGCGTCGCAGATCTCGCGCAGGCGGCGGAGGCCCCGCGGGACCGCGTCGGGCTTGGTGCTGGTGGAGAACACGGTGACGCCGAGGTAGTCGGCGCCGGCCGCCTCGGCGGCGGTGGCCTGGCCCGGGTCCTCGACGCTCACGCCGACCACCGGCTCGGGGCCGAGGCGCAGCCGCGCCTCCGCCCACGGGTCGCCCTGGCCGAGGTGCACGCCGGCCGCGCCGCTGGCCAGGGCCAGCTCCATGCGGTTGTCGACGATGAACAGCACGCCCCGCTCCCTGCACCGGTCGGCCAGCTCGCGGGCGAGCGGCAGCAGCTCGTCGTCGCCGTGCTCCGGCGCGCGGAGCTGGACGGCGTTCGCGCCGCCGGCGATCGCGCCGGCCGCCACCTCCGCGTGACCACGGCCCGGCACCATCCCGGCCGCGGTGACCACGTACACCCCCAGGACGAGCCTGGGGCGCCCAGGACCACCCGAGGTCGCCGCCACGTCCACCGCTCCTCTCGCTCGCGGATGTCGGCCCCAACTGATACCAGCCAACAGCCCGCCGTGCCGGCAAGTTGGCTTGCGGGCGCTCGGCGGTCGCGCAAGGGTTGGACGATTCCGGCGGACGACCTCGGGGAGGGCGCGTGGACGCGATCAGGATCGGCGTGGTCGGCGACTACCAGGACGGCAACGAGACCCACCTCGCCCTCGGGGCCGCCGCCGACCACGCCGCCGAGCGTGCCGGCTCGCGCGCGACCACGACCTGGGTCGCCACCCCCGAGCTGGACGGCGGCGCCGAGCAGGTCCTCGGCGACTTCGACGCGCTCTGGATCGCGCCCGGCAGCCCGTACCGCAGCATGCGCGGCGCGCTGGAGGCGATCACCTACGCCCGCACGAGCGGCGTGCCGCTGCTCGGCACCTGCGGCGGGTTCCAGCACCTGATCATCGAGTTCGCCCGCAACGTGGCCGGCATCCCCGACGCCGCCCACGCCGAGGACGACCCGTCGGCGTCGCGCCTGCTGATCGACAAGCTGGCCTGCTCGCTGGTCGGGCGCACCATGGACGTGACCCTGATCGAGGGCTCCCTGGCCCGGCGCGCCTACGGGACCTCCAGCGCGACCGAGCGCTACTACTGCCAGTTCGGCCTCAATCCCGAGTACCGCGGCACCCTGACCGACCACGGCCTGGTGGTCGGCGGCACCGACCAGGACGGCGAGGTCCGCATCGTCGAGCTGCCCGGCCACCCGTTCTTCGTCGGCACCCTGTTCGTGCCCCAGACCTCCAGCGCCCCGGGCGCGCCCCACCCGCTCATCGGCGCCTACCTGGAGGCCGCCAGGCGGCGGGTCAAAGGGGTCAGAGTGGGAGGTTGACCGAGCGCCGAGTGAGACCGGATGCGACGGTCTCCTGGCGCTCCCTGAATGCCCGCAGCGCACGTCTATCGGCGCCGTAACGGCCAGCGTTGCCATCGGCTGGCGCGATCGGGCAGGCTCGACCACGCCGGCGCAGCCAGCACGCCGGCTGCGGGAGGCCGCACCCGTATTTGGGTTACCTAAACCAAGCACCCTGAAATCCGAGGACGGGAACCGATGAACGAATTCGCGCGAGCCCCCGCGGGCCCGACCGACCGGGCCGACCGGGGGAGCCTCCGCATCGAGGCGCTGCGGCCGCGGGACTGGCCCGAAGTCGCGGCCATCTACGCCGAGGGGATCGCCACCGGCGACGCTACCTTCGAGACCGCCCCGCCGAGCTGGGAGCAGTGGGACCAGAGCCACCTGGCGGAGCACCGGCTGGTCGCCCGCGACGCGCCGCCCGAGGGGGACGGCCGCGTGCTGGCCTGGGCGGCGCTCGCGCCGGTCTCCGACCGCTGCGTCTATGCCGGCGTCGCCGAGAACAGCATCTACGTCGCCGAGCGGGCACGAGGCCGCGGGATCGGCCAGCGCCTGCTGACCGCGCTGGTCGAGGGCGCCGAGCGGGCGGGCATCTGGACCGTCCAGACGGGCATCTTCCCCGAGAACGCCGCCAGCCTGGAGCTGCACCGTCGCTGCGGCTTCCGGGTGGTCGGCGTGCGCGAGCGGCTCGGCCGGCACCACGGCCGCTGGCGCGACGTGGTCCTGCTGGAGCGCCGCAGCGCCACCGCGGGCCGCGGCTGAAGGGCGCCGGCGGCCGCGGCAGGACCATGGTCGACGCTGTCGCGCGCGGATGGTTGCATTGCCGCTATGGAGACCAGCCGCATGGAGGCGTTCAGCGACGGAGTGTTCGCGGTCGCGATCACCCTGCTGGCGCTCGACCTGAAGCCCGGAGAGGGCTCCACGCTCGGCGAGCAGTTGACCGCGCACAGTGCCGTCGCGCATTACGCCGCGTATGTCGTCAGCTTCCTGGTGATCGGCATCATCTGGGTCAACCACCACAGCGTCTTCCGGCAGATCGCGCGGGTGGACCGGACGCTGCTGTTCCTCAACCTGTCGCTGCTGCTGTTCGTCGCCGCGATCCCGTTCCCCACCGCCCTGCTGGCCGAGCACCTCACCGAGGCGGCCGACTCGCACCCCGCCGCGTTCGCCTACAGCGCGGTGATGTTCCTCATGAGCGTCAGCTTCGGCCTGCTGTGGTGGTGGGTCGTCCACGGCGGCCGCCTGCTGGAGCGCCCGCTGTCGCGCGCCGACGAGCGGGCAGCCCTGCGCCGCTTCACCGTCGGCAACCTCGCCTACCTCACGCTGATGGGACTGGCGTTCGTGAGCGCCGTGGCCACGCTGGCCGGCCACCTGTTGGTTGCCATCTACTACATCCTCGACCAGGTCCGGCAGAGCCCCGCGCCGGAGCGCTGATCCGGTGGGGATGGATGGCCTTGCGCCGGGTCGCCGGGCGCGTGAGAGGCCTCGCCGCGTCGCCGGGCGGTGAGGCCTCGCCGGAGTGGCCAGGCGGGTGAGGGACCCTCGACGAGGTGGCCTGGCGCCGGAGAGCTGATCTACCAGGCGGCCCTCGCCAGGCGGCCTTCGCCGGGCGGCCGCTCGAGGCGGCTCCCGCCGGTGACTCGGACGCTCGCCTTGTGACCAGTCGCCGGGCGTGGAAGGCTGGCCCGGAGGGCCGGACTGCCGGACTCGTCCCTCGGGTCCCGGGGCCCGTCCCTCGGATTCCCAGGGCCCGTCCCTCAGGTCCCAGGGACCCTCGCCCCTTGGGGTCCACAGGGGCCCGCAAGGTGCGGGCCTCGGCCCCGCGCCTTGGCCCCGCGGGGGGCCCCGTCTCGCTCGAACGGAGGGATCGGCTGATGGCGACGGTCAGCGTGCGCTACATCGTGAACGACGTGGACGCGGCGATCGAGTTCTACCGCGGGCAGCTCGGGTTCGAGGTCCAGATGCACCCGGCGCCCACCTTCGCCATGCTGGCCCGCGGGGACCTCCGCCTGCTGCTGAGCGCACCGAGCGGCGAGGGTGGCGGCGGGCAGATCATGCCGGACGGGCGGCGGCCCGAGCCCGGCGGTTGGAACCGCTTCTCGCTCGAGGTCTCCGACCTGGCCGCCGAGGTCCAGCGGCTGGAGGCGGCCGGCGCCCGCTTCCGCAACCGGATCGTGCACGGGGTCGGCGGCGACCAGATCCTGCTCGAGGACCCGTCCGGGAACCCGGTCGAGCTGTTCCAGCCGCACACCTGATCCGCCGTCGCCCGGGTCGCCTGTCAGGGTCGTGGGCTTCAATGGAGGCCGCCCGCAACCCCCGCCACACCGACCAGCGACGGAAAGGGGATACCCGCGATGGCCACCTACGTGCTGATCCACGGCTCGGGGGACAGCTCCTGGTACTGGCACCTGCTGTCGGCCGAGCTCCGCGAGCGCGGCCACGACGTGGTGGCGCCGGACCTGCCGATCGAGGACGACACCGCGGGCCTGTGGCAGTACGCCGATACGGTCGTCGAGGCTATCGGCGACCGTCGCGACCTGGTGGTCGTGGCGCAGTCGGCCGGCGCGTTCACCGATACGCTGGTGTGCGAGCGGGTGCCGGTGGACCTGCTGGTGCTGCTGGCCGGGATGGTCCCGCTGCCGGGCGAGCCGCCCGAGGAGTGGTGGGCCAACACCGGCTGCGCGCAGGCGCGCCGCGAGCAGGACGAGCGCGACGGCCGGGCGCCGGACGACATGATCGCCCTGTTCATGCAGGACGTTCCAGCCGATCTGGCCGCCACAGCGTTTCGGCGGGAACGCCACCAGTCCGAGACGCCCGGCAGGAAGCCGTGGCCGCTGGCCGCCTGGCCCAACGTGCCGACGAGGTTCCTGCTGTGCCGCGACGACCGCCTGTTCCCGGCCGACTTCATGCGCCGGGTCGTGCGGGAGCGTCTCGGCATCGCCCCGGACGAGATCGACGGCAGCCACTGCGTCGCCCTCAGCCGCCCCAAGGAGCTCGCCGAGCGCCTGGAGTCCTACCGCGCCGAGCTGTAGACGGCGCGGCCTTGGGCGCCCGCCTCCCGGCGCCGAGCTGACGGCGGGCCGTCAGCGTCCGCCGGAAGGCGCGAGGCCTGACCTGACGGTACGCCAGGCTGACCGCCTGCCGTCAGGGTCCGGCCGGCAGGTGCCAGGGGCCTGGCGGTAGGGGGCGTGGAGCCAGACGCGTTGGACGCCGGCGGTGCGGGCCTGCCGCCAGCGGACGCCCCCGATCACCCGCTCGAGGCCACGGCGGGCCTCGCCGGCCCGGCGGGTGCCGGCTCGCTCCCCGCTCCAGCGCCGCCTGCATGCTGGCGAGGTCGAACAGGGACAGAGGCGGACAGGCATCTCCGGATCATGCGAGATCCCGCGAACCGCCGCGCCGCCGGTACCCGGCGGCTCCGGTGCCGTCCCGCACCCGGAAGAGCGCCGTGCCGCAACGCGAGGAGCCGGGCGGGCCGGCGGCCAGGCGGCGGGTCCGTGCGACTGCCGGTGCCGGCAGCGGGTCACGGCAGGAGCGTGAACCCTCCGACGTGGCGGGGGTGGACCACGCTGAAGTGGCGCCGGTCGACGGTGGCCACCTCGGTGATCCCAAGGCGCTCCCCGACCGCGACGACCGAGGCGTCCACGGTGCCGAGCGGCAGGTCCCGGTAGCGGCCGACCAGCTCCGCGATGCGCAGCCAGTCCGCCGGGCCCACCGGCTCCACCGCGAACGCCCCGGCCGCGAGGTCGCCGAGGAAGCGGACCTCCGCGTCGGCACCGAGCCGGCTGTCGATGAGATACGCCACCTCCGTGATGACCAGCGACGGCACGACCAGCGGGCCGGGATGGGACTCCAGGAGCGCAAGGCTCGCCCGGTGGTGGCGGTCGTCGGCGTCGACGTAGGCGTACAGCGGCCCGGCGTCGACGACGATGGCTGGACGTGACGCCGGCTCCCGAGATCACGCTGGCGGGCCGATGGCGACTCCCTGGAGGGTGACGGGGTGGTGGACGGTGTAGTCGAGCTCGTCGGACTGGGTGACGCCGGCGGGGGTCAGGACGTCCATCGCCTTGGGGACGGTGGCGGGGTCGGCGGTGCAGTGCGGGTCGCTGGAGGCTGCCGCGCACACGCCGAAGGCGAACTCCTGCGGGGTGGGCGCGAAGCCGCGGGCCTGGTCGGGACTGAAGCCGTCCTGCCCGGTCAGCACGACTGTGAAGCTCCAGCCGGGACCTGGCTGGCCGAGGCTGGACTTGGGGACGCTGAAGGTGATGAAGCGAGAGATCTCGTTGGCGCGGATGGTGATCGCGCCGAGGGTGTTGCCTCCGGCGTCGATGTAGCGCTGGCCGAACCCCTGCACCTCCAGCAGCCGGCTCCATGCCGAGCCCGGCGCGATGGCGTAGTTGCGCTGCGGGAAGGACGCCGCGGTCGAGGTGGTGGCGGCGGCCGGGTCGTGGACGTAGACGTCGACCAGTTGCGCGCCGAGCGGGCTGCCGAAGGTCGGGGTGAGGTCCCTGGTCTGCACCCGGAAGATCACGTTGGTGCCGTCGTCGAGCACCTGGAAGCGCTGGAGGTCGTAGGCGCCGGGCTGGAAGTTCGACGACGTCGGGTAGGCGTAGTTGCCGGGCCCGTTGTCGTCACCGCCGGCATCGGCGAGGTCCAGCAGCACCGTGCCGGGGGTGAAGTCGAGCACGACCGTCCGCTGGACGTGCGCGGTGCCGCCGTCAGGGGCGGTGGCGACCACGTCAAGGACGATGGTGCCGCCGTTGATCGGCACCTGGACGCTCCAGGCGCCGTTGCCGGCCGCCGTGGTGGTCACCACGGTGTTCTCGGAGTCCCGCTCGGTATTGGTGGCGGACACGTCGACGGTGCTGCCCGGCGCGGCCGTGCCGCTGACGGTCACCGGCGAGGCGGCGACCGCGGTGCGGTTCGCCGGCGCGGTCACGGTCAGCGCGGTGGTCCCCTGCTTCCTGGCGACGTACCGGTTGACCGTGTCGGCCGGCCGCTCCAGCAGCCGGCCGGCGTCGAGGTCGCGGACCAGCCGCACGAACTGCGCGGCGGACCAGGTCAGCGGCGAGGCCGAGCCGACCGGCTCGCCGTTGGTGAAGCCGATCGAGGCCACCTCGGGTGGGGTGCCGAACGGCGACGGCGGCAGGTCCGGGTTCTCCCAGTCCTGCTCGGGGATGAGGCCGACGCCGCCGGCGAAGCGGGTCATCGTCTCAGCGAGGGAGAGCGCGGTCGCCCGGTCGCCGACGGTGAGCTGGTGCTCGGCGCGCTCCCCCGCCAGGGCGGGCCACAGGTGCCCGTTGCCCTGATTGCTGGGCGCCCACGGGTGCCCGTCGGCGTTCCCGTCGCCATAGCCGTCGCCGTTGTAGCGGTGCCAGCCCGGCCCGCTGGCGGTCTCGGAGCGGATGGTCGCGTCGACCACCGGCAGCGAGGCGACCACGTCCGGGTCGTCGTCGGCGAGCAGCCCGAGGCGGGGCAGCTCGAGGAAGCCGGCGTCGATCACTTCGCGCTGGTCGAGCGTCGGCCCGCCGTTGCCGACGTTGTAGCTGATCGCCGCGTTGGGGTCGCCGGTCTTGGAGAGCCGGATGAAATAGGGGCGCGGGCTCCTGGGGCCGTTGGTGGTGACGGTCCAGCCCTTGACCGAGCGCTGGAAGTCGTCGGCCACGCCGCGGTAGACGCGCGCCGACGCCCGGTCGCCCGCCAGGTCGGCGATCCGCGCGGCAGCGATCAGCCCGGCGACCTCGGCCGCGATGGTCGACGGCGAGAAGCCGCCCTGCTCCTCCCAGCGCTCGGAGCCGAAGCTGGGTCCGTGGCTGATGGCGAAGTCGGCCGCGCGCTTGACGTGCGCCTGGTAGAAGGCCCGGTCGGTGATGCCGGCCTGGAGGGCCATCAGGATCGGGTAGGTCACCTCGTCGAGCTGGGTGCCGAAGGTGTCCGGCGCCGGCTTGCCGTTGACCAGGCTGTTGCGCGGCATCGAGCCGTCCGGCAGCTGCTGGCGCTCGAACAGGAAGCGCACGGTGTCGCGCGCGGTGGCCACGTCGCCGTCGAGCAGCAGGCCGGTGAAGGTCTCGTACAGGTCCCTGGCGAAGACCTCGCGGTAGGAGCCGAAGTAGGTCAGGTTCGCGTTGCCGGCCGCGACCGCCTGCCCCCACGGCGAGGCGAGCGAGGCCACCACCGCGCCGGGGAAGGTCTTGTCCTCGGAGGCCTTCAGCACGTTGGCGGACAGGTGGTAGGCGCGGGCGAGCGCGAGCTGCCGCGCCGCCGGCAGCCCGCCGAAGGCGCGCACCGGCGCCCGCAGACCGGCGTCGTAGGCGACCCAGCCGGCCACGTAGCGCGCGAGCGTCAGCGCGACCGGCGTGGCGAGGCTCGAACCCGCGGTGCGGACCGCCTCGGCCTGGGTGGCGCCGAAGCCGAGCGCCAGGGTGACGTCCGCCGAGCGCGCCAGGTCCAGGCGGGCCGTCTGGACGAGGTTCCCGGCGGTCGCGTCGCTGAAGGTGGTCGTCAGCGCATGGTCGCGGTCGAGCTGCACCAGACCGTCCGACTCGGTGCCGACAAAGCCGCTGCTCACCTCTGTGAAGGGTGTCGACGGGCGCAGCGCCGCGAACACCGGGCTGGCGTAGTCGCGGTTGGCCGCGATCGTGGCCGTGTTGGTGTCGATCGCCACCGGCACGGAATGGCCGGTCGACTGGTCGACCGTGCCGGTGTCGGCCCCGGCGTTGTCAGGGCCGCCGCCGCCGTTGCCGTTGACGGTGGCGTCGAGCCGCGCGTACAGCCGGTAGTCGCCGCTGCCGCCGACCAGCGGCTGGAAGGTGGTGTGCAGCAGCACGGTGGCGCGGTCCGGGTCGGTGAGGTAGTCGGTGACGATCCGGTAGCGGCCGCTCTTCGCGGTGCTGGTGACGCGGCAGGCCATCCCGCCCGGGTCGAGCGCCCGCACGGTGTAGGTCATGTCGCGGGTCTGGAGGTCCGTGAAGGAGCTGCCGTCGGTGACCACGTACTGCAGCGTCTCGACGTTGGTGTTGTCGATGGTCGGGTAGTAGACGTCGGACAACACGCCGTTCGCGACCGTGTACCAGACCTTGGAGGTCCGGTTGCGGGCCGTGCCGAGGCAGTCCTTGCGGGCGAGGTCGAAGTGGGAGAGCGCCCCTGGGCCGCCGGGCGCGGCGGGCTGGGCCGCGGCCGCGCCGGCCGGAAGGGCGTTCGCCGGCAACGCGAGCGCGAACGCGACGACCATCACCATACCGGCGATCCCGGCCCGGATTCGTACCTGCATGCCCCACCCCATCCCCCAATGACGTTGTCGGCCGGAATGCTAGCTTCCTCATATCAACGAAGGAAGCCCGGCTCGCGAAGTTGTGGATAACCACCCTGGAGAAGACATGAGAGCAACGGAAGGTGAAGACCTCGACCGTCTCCTCGACGAGCAGGCCGCCTACTACCGGGCCCTGGCCGCGGATTACTTGGACCAGGGTCTGGACTTTCCAGGTGGCGACGAGCTGGCCGAAGCGCTTGACGCGTTCCAGCCAACCGGCAGCGTGCTGGAGCTTGCCTGCGGTCCCGGCGTGTGGACCGGCCGGCTGCTCCGCTACGCGACCGACGTCACCGCCGTCGACGCGTCCTCGGAGATGCTCGCCATCGCGGCGGCTCGCGTCGGTGACGATCGGGTGCGCTTCATTCAGGCCGACCTGTTCACCTGGAAGCCCGACCGGCGCTACGACGTGGTCTTCATCGGCTTCTGGCTCTCCCACGTGCCGGCCGAACGCTTCGCCTCCTTCTGGTCACTGGTGGCTGACTGCCTCACACCAGCGGGCCGCGTGTTCTTGGCCGACGACGCCCACCGGACCCCAGAGGAACTGGTGGAAGGCCCATCGTCCTCGACGATCCGCCGACAGGTCCCTGACGGAACCGCCTACCGGCTCGTGAAGGTGCCCCACCAGCCAGCAGACCTGGAACGGCGGCTGCGGCAACTCGGCTGGCACATCGAGGTCAGTTCGACAGCCGGACCCTTCTACTGGGGAGCAGGAAGCCTGGGCAAGCACCCGACCTGAGGTTGCCCGCCACCCCCGGTGGGGCGATACCGCAGCGGTGGCTTCCACAGCGTTGGGTGTGGTGCGGGAAGGATCCCGCGCCACGTTGGCCTCCGATGCTCAGCCTGGCTGGCGGAACCGGGGGATGCGGCCGCCGGCGAGGACCATCTCGACCTGGCGGGGGGACAGGCGGTGGCGGGTGCGGACGGCCTGGTCGCGGGTGCGATTGTGGACGGTGACCTCGCCACGGCGCACGGCGTCGTGCAGGCCCTCGACCGCGAGCTGGTCGCCCACCTCGATGCGCTCGGCGTCGGCCTCGTCGACGAACTCCAGCGGCAGCACGCCGAAGTTGGCCAGGTTCTGCCAGTGGATCCGCGCGTACGAGCTGGCCAGCACCATCCGCAGGC
The DNA here is from genome assembly GCA_036392615.1 of Actinomycetes bacterium. Lineage (GTDB taxonomy): Bacteria > Actinomycetota > CALGFH01 > CALGFH01 > CALGFH01 > DASVXQ01. The sequence continues at coordinate 31,814 of DASVXQ010000003.1, forward strand.
CGAGGTGGCGCGGGACGATGGCGGCGTGCTCGCGGGAGGAGCCCTGCCCGTAGTTGCGGCCGCCGACGATCACGTGCTGGCCGGCCTGCCTGGCGCGCTCGACATAGCCGGGGTCGACGCCGGCGAAGGCGAACTCGGCCAGCTTCTCGACGTTGCTGCGGTACGGCAGGGCGCGCGCGCCGGCGGGCATGATCTCGTCGGTGGAGATGTCGTCGCCAACCTTGATGGCCGCCGGGGCCTCGAGGACGTCGGGCAGCGGGTCGAAGTCGGGCAGGCTGCCGATGCTCGGCGCCTTCACCAGCTCGACTTTGCTGGCCCGCTCCAGCGGGAGCGGCGCCTCCAGCAGCACGGCGTCGGGAGCGGGCGGCGGCTCCTGGACCGTCGGGACGTCGATGCCCAGCAGCTCGGGCAGCTCGCGCGGATCGGTGATGCGGCCGGTCAGCGCCGCGGCGGCGGCGGTCTCCGGCGAGCAGAGCCACACCGAGTCGTCGGCGGTGCCGGAGCGGCCGGGGAAGTTGCGCGGGAAGGTGCGCAGGCTGTTGCTGCCGGCGGCGGGCGCCTGCCCCATGCCGATGCAGCCCAGGCAGCCGGCCTGGTGGAGCCGTGCCCCGGCCTTGATCAGGTCGAGCGTGCCGCCGCTGGTGGTGAGCTGGGCGAGGATCTGCCGCGAGGTCGGGTTGACGTCCAGCGAGACACCCGGGTCGGCCTGGCGGCCGCGCAGGATCGCCGCGACCACGGCGAAGTCGCGGAAGCCGGGGTTCGCCGAGGAGCCCACCACCACCTGGGCGACCGGCTCGCCGGCCACCTCGGCGACGGGAGTGACGTTGCCCGGCGAGCTGGGCGCGGCGATCAGCGGCTCGAGGCTGGAGAGGTCGATCTCCTCGGTCTGGTCGTACTCGGCGTCCGGGTCGGCGGTCAGCTCGACGAAGTCATCCTCGCGGCCCTCGGCGCGGAGGAACTCGCGCACCCGCTCGTCAGAGGGGAACACCGTGGTGGTCGCGCCGAGCTCCGCGCCCATGTTGGCGATCACGTGCCGGTCCATGGCCGACAGGCCGGCCAGCCCGGGCCCGTGGTACTCCACGATCCGGTTGATGCCGCCGCGGACGCCGTGGCGACGGAGCATCTCCAGGATCACGTCCTTGGCGCTGACCCAGGGCGGCAGCTCGCCGGTCAGCCGCACGCCCCAGATCTCGGGCATGCTCAGGTAGACCGGCTCGCCGGCGATGGCCATGGCGACGTCGATGCCGCCGACGCCGATGGCCAGCATCCCCAGCGACCCGGTCGCGCAGGTGTGCGAGTCGGAGCCGACCATGCTCGCCCCGGGGACGCCGAAGCGCTGCATGTGGGTGGGGTGCGACACGCCGTTGCCGGCGCGTGAGAACCACAGCCCGAAGCGCTGGCAGGCCGAGCGCAGGAACAGGTGGTCGGCCATGTTGCGCTCGTCGGCCTGGAGCAGGTTGTGGTCGACGTACTGGACCGAGACGTCGGTGCGCGTCCGCTCCAGCTCGAGTGCCTCGAGCTCCAGCATGACCATCGTGCCGGTGGCGTCCTGGGTGAGGGTCTGGTCGACCCGCAGCCCGATCTCGGAGCCCGGGCTGGGATCGCCGTCCATCAGGTGCGCATCGATCAGCTTGCGAGCGACGCTCCGGCCCATTCGCCACCATCCATCCAGCGGGGAGTCCTCACCGGCCAGGGCATACCCACGCTACCCGATCCGGCAACCGGCGCTCTCAGCGGCTGAAGCGCCGGACCGACGCGGAGAGCGGGAAGCGGGCGACGGCTGACTGGTGGAAGCCGCTGGCGGTCAGCGCCCTGGTGACCGCTGCGACGCGCTCGGGCCGCACGTTGATCGGCAGCACCACGAAGACATTGGCGACCCGTGGGTCGCCGCCGAGCAGGGCGCGCAGGGCGGCCTCCTGCTCCGGCCCGGCGACCTGGACCACGCGCGGCCGCGGCCGCGCCGCGATCACCGGGTCGTACCCCTGGTAGAAGCGCAGGTAGTAGGCCCATCCCTTGAAATAGCGCCGATCGGGGAAGACCACCACGTCGTCCGGGCCGGAGCGCAGCCGGGTCCAGGCGACCGTGTCGGCGGTGTGCAGCTCGTAGACCGGGCCGTGGGCGGTCTGCCGCGCCCGCGCGAGCTGCGCCTGGCCGGCGACCAGCAGCCCGGCGCAGCCGGCCAGGGTGGCCAGGGCGAGCGCGCCGGCCAGCAGCCTGCGGCCCTGGCGGCGCGCCCGCTCCAGCAGCCAGGCGATGCCGACCCCGCCGAGCAGGTAGGCGAACGGCAGCAGGAAGTAGTTGGCGCGTGCGAAGCCGAAGGGCCACAGGTGCAGCGCGGAGGCGACCAGCTCGACCCCGAGGCACCAGCCGAGCACGCCGGCCAGCACCGCCCCGCGCCGGCCGACCAGCGCGGCGGCAACCCCGGCGAGCAGGGCGGCCAGCAGGAACAGGGCCAGCAGCGTCCAGCAGCCAGCAGGCAGGTGCAGCCGCGGCTCGACCGGGACGGGGACGTAGCGGGGCAGCTGGGTGGCCATGCCGGGGAAGAACCCGGCGAGCTGCCTGGCGACGAAGGCCGCCGCGCCGGTGGCCGAGTGCGGTGGGTAGAAGTCCCGCCAGTCGACGTTGCCGGTCACCGAGCTCTGCGGCAGCACGAACAGCCCGAGGTGGGCGAGGCTGGCGGCGCCGGCGGCGAGCGGCGGGCCCAGCAGCGACCACGCCCGCCGGCGCGCCAGCTCGACCAGGTCGAGCAGCAGCACGAAGCCCACCACAAAGACCGCGGCCACCGCCAGCAGGCCGCAGGCCGCGATGCCGAGGTACAGCAGCAGCCGCGCGAGCGGGCGGAGCGGGCGCTCGCGGCCGAGCAGCCACAACCAGAGGGCCGCCAGGCTGGCCGCGCAGTCCACTGGGAACGGCTTGAGCTGTACCGCGTAGACGAGCACCGGGCCGTTCAGCAGCAGCAGGCCGGCGGCGGCGAGGCTCGCCGGCACGCTGAGCCAGCGCCGGCCGACCATGTAGGCGAGCGGCCCGAGCGCCACGAAGGCCGCCGCCACCGGCAGGCGCAGCGACAGCAGGGTATTGCCGCCGACCAGGATGGCCGCCCGCTCGATCAGCAGCCACAGCAGCGGGAACGGGGCGTCGGCGCCGTTGAGCTTGGCCCAGAACCCGTCGGTCACCGAGATGTGGTACGCGCGCCAGCTCTCGTCGCCCCAGAGCTGCCGCGCGAGCATCTCGTGCTGGAGCGCGATCACCGCTAGGGCCAGCAGCACCAGCGCGCCCATGGCGGCCAGCTCGGCGGGCCGCGCGGACGGCCGGCTGGTGCGCCGGTCGAGGCCCTCCTCCGGCGGCGCCTGCCGGGTGAGCCTGGTCGGGCTGCGCACCCGCTCCCACCCCCGATCCGGCCGGCCTCGCAATCGCGGGAGCGAGCCTATCCGAGCCGCGCCGGAGCGGGCACATCCGGGGCTCAGCGTGCTGTGCGCGGGATGTGCGCGGGCTGCCAGCGGCGCCGGGCACGCTCGCCGCCGACCGACATCGAAGGAGGCAGTACGTGTCGTACGCCATCGAGACCGAAGGGCTGGCCAAGCGCTTCGGGAACACCACCGCGCTGGACGGGGTGGACTTCGCCGCGCGCCACGGCGCGGTGCTGGGGCTGCTCGGCCCCAACGGCGCCGGCAAGACCACCGCGGTCAGGATCCTGGCCACGCTGGTCAAGCCGGACGCCGGCCGGGCCGCCGTGCACGGGCGCGACGTGGTGGCCGAGGCCGCCGAGGTCCGCAGGCTGATCGCGCTGACCGGCCAGTACGCCGCGGTGGACGAGGACCTGACCGGCACCGAGAACCTGGTGCTGATCGCCCGGCTGCTGCGGCTGCCGCGGTCACGCGCCCGGCGGGTGGCCGCCGAGCTGCTGGAGCGCTTCGACCTGGCGGCCGCCGCCGGGCGCAGCGTGCGGACCTATTCGGGCGGCATGCGCCGCCGGCTGGACCTGGCGGCCAGCCTGATCGGCGAGCCCCGGGTGCTCTACCTGGACGAGCCGACCACCGGGCTGGACCCGCGCAGCCGCGGCGAGGTGTGGGAGCTGCTGCGCGGGCTGGTCGCCGGCGGGGTGACCGTGCTGCTGACCACCCAGTACCTCGACGAGGCCGACCGGCTGGCCGACGACATCGTGGTGATCGACCACGGCCGGGTGATCGCCAGCGGCACGCCGGACGAGCTCAAGGCCAGGATCGGCGGACGCACGCTGCAGATCCGGCCGCTGGCGCGCGAGCAGCTCGGCGGCGCCGCGGCGATCGTCGGCCAGCTCGCCGGCGAGGCGCCGGTGGTGGACGCCGACCACGGCCTGGTGACCGCCAAGGTGGACGACAGCGCGCTGCTGCCCGCCGCGGTCCGGCGCCTGGACGAGGCCGGCATCGCCACCGCCGAGCTGGCCCTGCGCCTGCCGAGCCTGGACGAGGTCTTCCTGGCGCTCACCGGCGGCGGGGCCAAGGCCACGCCGGCGCCGGGTCCGGCCGGGGCAAACGCGCCGGCCGCCCAGGAACACGGAGACGACAGGACCGACCCGACGAGGAGCCTGGCATGATGGCCAACGGCATGACGCTGGCATGGCGCAGCGTCCTCAAGATCAAGCACTCCCCCGAGCAGCTGCTCGACGTGACCCTGACCCCGATCATCTTCGTGGTGCTGTTCGTCTTCCTGTTCGGCGGCGCGGTGGCGGGCAGGTGGCAGGACTACCTCCAGCAGGTGCTGCCCGGGATCATGGTCCAGACGGTGCTGTTCGCCTCGATGGGCGCGGGCACCGCGATCAACACCGACATCACCAAGGGCATCTTCGACCGCTTCCGCAGCCTGCCGATCGCCAGGTCCTCCCCGCTGGTCGGCCACGTGCTGGGCGACGTCGTCCGCTACGTCGTCTCGCTGCTGGTGATCCTGGCGTTCGGCACGGCGCTCGGCTTCCGCATCCGCACCGGGCCGCTGCCCGCGCTGGCCGCCTGCGTCGAGCTGCTGGCCTTCGCGCTGGCGGTCTCGTGGATCCCAACCACGCTCGGGCTGCTGGTCAGGACCCCGCAGACGGTCCAGGGCATCGGCTTCTTCGTGCTGTTCCCGCTGACCTTCGGCAGCAACATCTTCGTGCGGCCGAGCACCCTGCCCGGGTGGCTCCAGGGCTGGGTGTCGGTCAACCCGGTGTCCCACCTGGTCGACGCGACCAGGGGCCTGCTGCGCGGCGGCCCGGTGGCCGGGCCGGTGCTGCTGACGCTGCTGTGGACGGTGGCGATCGTGGCCGTGTTCGCGCCGGTCGCGATCGGCGTCTACCGGCGCCGCGCCTGAGCGGCCGGCCGCTCGGCCGCGTAGGCGAGCGCGGCGTCCCTGGTCATGGCGGCGCCGCGCTCGCTGGCGCGCCGGTAGGCGTCCGGCCCGAGCCGCTCGCGGACGCGCTCGGCCAGCGCCGCCGTCTCGGGCTGGCTGCGGTTCGGCACGCCGCGCACGGCGATGGCCGCGCCGAGCAGGGTGGCCGCCCGCTCGGCGTCGCCGCCGGCGAAGGCCACCTCCGCCAGGCCGTCGATCGCCTCGGCGAGCAGCGGCAGGTCGGGCGTGCCGGTGCACAGCGCGAACGCCTCGCGGTAGTGCGCCTCGGCGTCGTCGGGCTCGCCGGCCAGCACCGCGACGTGGCCGAGCCCGAACAGCAGCGGCGCGCGCATCGCCGACAGTGACAGCGAGGGGGACATCCCCTCGGCGAGCCTGGCCAGCCCCAGCCGGTAGCCGGCGCGGGCCCGGCCCAGGTCGCCGGCGCGGCCGTGCAGCTCGGCGAGGCCGCCGAGGGCGAAGGCCTCCAGCGGCGCGCTGGCGTTCCGCCTGGCCTCGCGGAGCGCATGCTCCAGGTCCGCACGGGCGGCGTCGAGGTCGCCGGCGCGCGCCCGCTCGACCCCAAGGCGGACCCGCGCCTCGACCACCTCGTTGCCGTTGGCGGCCAGCTCGCCCATCAGCCGCAGCGCCAGCTCCCGGGTGGTCACCGCGGCGCGGTGGTCGCCGCGCATGCTGCGCGCCTCGGCCAGCCCGCTGGCGGCGATCGAGACGCCCCAGCGGTCGCCGACCTGCTCGAAGCGCTCCAGCGCGGCCAGCAGGTCGCGCTCGGCGACGTCGTGGTCGCCGCCCAGGTTGGCCCCGAAGATCCCCCGGGCCAGCAGCGCGGCCGCGCGGATCCAGGGGTCCGGGTGCTCCGGCTCGGGCGCGATGCGCTCGCGCATCGCCGCCTCGCCGTCGTGCCGCCAGGCGAGGAAGGCGTCGATGATCGGCCGCAGCAGGCCGGCCATCGGATGGCTGGCCGCGGGGTCGAGCCCACCGGCGGCCTCGATGGCGGAGGCGAACGCCCGCTGGCCGCCGGCGGTGTCTCCCAGCACCGAGCTGTGCAGCGCCAGGTAGCCGTACGCCAGCGCCAGCGCGTCCGGCGGTCCCTGGCGCAGCCGCTCCGGCGGGAGCGCCAGCGCCTCGCCCAGCAGCGCGACCGCCTGGGCGTGGTTGTCGCTCAGCACCCAGTACCAGCCGAGCGCGACCCCGAGCCGCAGCGCCACCTCGGCGTCCTCGGCCTCGACCGCCCAGCGCAGCGCGGCCAGCAGGTTGTCCTCCTCGGCGCGCAGCCGCGCCAGCCATTCGAGCTGGCCGGCGCCGCGCAGCAGCGGGTCGGCCCGCTCCGCCAGCGCGAGGAACCAGGCGGCGTGGCGCCCGCCCGCCTCGGCCGACTCGCCGGCCTCGTCGAGCCGCTCGGCGGCGTAGGCGCGGACCGTCTCCAGCATGCGGTAGCGGCCCTGCACGGACACCTCCAGCAGCGACTTGTCGACCAGCGCCGCCAGCAGGTCGATGACCTCGTCGGGACGCAGCGCGCCCCAGGCGCAGACCGCCTCGGCCGACTCGATGGTCGCCCCGCCGGGGAAGGCGGCCAGCCGGCCGGCCAGCACCCGCTCGGGCTCGGCGAGCAGCTCCCAGCTCCAGTCCACCACCGCCCGCAGGGTCTGGTGGCGTGGCAGCGAGGTGCGGCTGCCGCCGGTCAGCAGGCGGAAGCGGTCGTCGAGCCGCTCGGCGAGCTGCTCGGGCCGCAGGGAGCGCAGCCGCGCGGCGGCCAGCTCGATCGCCAGCGGCATGCCGTCGAGCCGTCGGCAGATGGCGGTCACCGCCGCCAGGTTCGCGTCCTCGACCGAGAAGCCCGGCCGCACCGCCACGGCGCGGTCGGCCAGCAGCCGCACCGCTGGGAAGCGCAGGGCCTCCGGCAGGGTGGCGCCCTCGGGCGGGACCGGCAGCGGCGGGACCGGGCAGAGCGTCTCGCCGGTGATCCCGAGCGGCTCGCGGCTGGTGGCCAGCACCCGCAGCTCGGGGCAGGCGGCCAGCAGCTCGTCGGCGAGCCGCGCCGCGGCGGCGACCAGGTGCTCGCAGTTGTCCAGCACCAGCAGCAGCTTCCTGGGGCGCAGCCGCTCGACCAGCCGGGCCGTCCCCTCCCGCCAGGCCAGCCCCTCGACCGTCAGGTCGGCGCCCGGCTCCCCGACGGACGGCTCCAGACCGGGCGCCTGGACCGCGCCGAGCGCCGCCAGCACCGCGCGCGGCAGGTCGAGCGGGTCGTGCAGCGGCGCCAGCTCGACCATCCAGGCGCCATCTCGAAGACGGTCGAGCAGCCGCGTGGCCGACTCGGCGGCGAGCCGGGTCTTGCCCGAGCCGCCCGGGCCGACCAGCGTCACCAGGCGCGAGCCGGCCACCAGCTCGCCGACCCGCCCGACCTCCCCGTCGCGGCCGACGAAGGTGGTGAGCTGCGCGCGAAGGTTCGTGCGCCCGGGGTCGCCGTTGCTCGCCGGCCCGCCGCCGGGCGCCGCCGCCGCGGCCAGGACGGCGTCGCCGCGCAGCACCGCGAGGTGGACCGCCTCCAGCTCGGGGGCGGGGTCGACGCCGAGCTCCTCGGCGAGGGCGCGCCGGGTGGCCTGGTAGACCGCCAGCGCCTCGGCCTGCCGGCCGGCGCCGTAGAGGGCGCGCATCTGCTGGCCGCGCAGGCGCTCGCGCAGCGGATGCGCGGCGACCAGCGCCTCCAGCTCGGCCAGCACCTCGGCGTGGCGGCCGAGCGCCAGCTTGGCTTCCAGCAGGTCCTCGAGCGCGGCGCGCCGGAGCTCCTCGAGCCTGGCCGCCGGCGCCGCCGCGAAGGGGGCGTCCAGCGCGTCCGCCAGGGCCGGGCCGCGCCACAGCGCCAGCGCCTCCTGGAGCACCCCGGCGGCCAGCTCCGGCGCGCCGGCCTCCAGGGCGGTACGGCCCTGGAGCGCGAGCCGCTCGAAGTGGTGCGCGTCGACCTGGTCGCGGTCCACGTCGAGCCGGTAGCCGGCCGGCTCCGAGCCGACCGGCCCGGCGCCGGCCGGACCGGTCGGCGGGAGCGCGCGGCGCAGGCGGGAGACCAGCGACTGGAGGGCGTTGACCGCCCCGGCGGGCGGCGAGGCGCCCCAGAGCCCGTCGACCAGCGCGTCCACGCTCACCGGCCGGCCGGGGTCGAGCGCCAGGCGGATCAGCAGCGCGCGCAGCCGCGAGCCGCCGACCTCGACCGGCCGCCCGTCGCCGGACCGCACCACCAGCGGGCCCAGCATGGCCACCCGCACCGCTCGCCTCCCGCTCGAGCCCCACCCTTCCGCCTCGTACCGTACCTGCTCGCCGGGCCGCCGACAGCGGCCTGTCAGCGCTGACAGCCGGCGTTCAGGGCGCTGACGGCGCGGTGGCGCACGGTGTCGCCGAAGGCGGTGGGCGACCGGCCCGCCGCGCCTGCCACGGGAGCATGCCAATGACCACCGCGATCCGGGCCGAGGGCCTGGTGAAACGCTTCGGCGCCACCGCGGCGCTCGACGGGGTCGACCTGCTGGTGCCGGCCGGCACGATCGTCGGACTGCTCGGCCCCAACGGCTCCGGCAAGACGACCACCGTGCGGATCCTGACCACCCTGCTCCGGCCCGACGCCGGCCGCGCCGTGGTGGCCGGGTACGACCTCGCCCACCGGCCGATGGCCGCGCGCGCCGAGATCGGCCTCACCGGCCAGTTCGCGGCCGTGGACGAGCCGCTGACCGGCCGCGAGAACCTGGAGCTGATCGGCGGCCTGCTGGAGCTGCCGCGCCGGGAACGGCGGCGGCGCGCCGACGAGCTGCTGGAGCGGGTCGACCTGGCCGAGGCCGCCGACCGGCTGGTGCGGACCTACTCGGGCGGCATGCGCCGCCGGCTGGACCTGGCCGCCAGCCTGGTCGGCCGGCCACGGGTGCTGTTCCTCGACGAGCCGAGCAC
>DASVXQ010000004.1:0-10023 GCA_036392615.1 Actinomycetes bacterium
GCTTCAGGGCAGCCCGTGGCGCGACCGGAAGCTGGCCGCGTCGAGCCGCTCGACGTCGTCCCGCAGCTCGTCGCCGCGCTCCCTGGCGGACTGCTCGCCGCCGAAGCGCTCGCTCAGCACCACCGTGGCGCTGGTGCGGGCGATCACCCGCACCAGCCAGTTGCCCCGGCCGGCGCGGGAGACCAGCACGGTGTAGGTCTCGCCGGCGTGCTCGGCGCCGTTGCCCTGGTCGGGCACCACCAGCACCCGCTCGGCCATCTCGCGCGGCAGCGAGTACTCGCGGGACTTGATGCGCACGTGCAGCCAGGCGGCGGACGCCTCCAGTACCTGGACGTCGACCCCGGGCTGCAACGGCGAGTCGGGCGCGATCTTGATGCTGTCCTGGAGGCGAAGCTCGCTGATCCGTCCCCGCCCGCCCGGCGGCAGGCTGGCCAGCGGCCGGGCCGCGCCGGCGCCGGCTCGCGCGGTCACAACGAGCGGACCCGGCAGGAGAGGGGTCTGGTCAGCATGCCGAGCACGGGGGATTCGGCGAGCTGCGTCAGCAGCGGGTCGAGCGCGGCCTCGGCGTCGAGCAGGTCGGTCCAGCAGCTCACCGCCAGCACGTCCGTTCCCTCCCTGAGCAGGATCCCGCCCTCGAAGCCAGGGGCGGAGCGTTCCGACGGACCGATGTCGCGGCCCCACAGCGCGGCGACGGCCAGCGCCGCCTCTTCCGATCGTGTGGTCGCACGCAGCACCCGAGCGATCAACCTCTCACCCTTCCTCGGCACATGGCTGCGGGCGGTCGCAGCACGCTGCCGCCTACCAACCAAGAGATCGACGCCGGGGGGGACAGCGGCCATGAACCGTGCGGGTGGCCCTGGCGTGGCGAAATCGTGCTAGGCCGCGCGCGGGTTCACGTACAGCTCGCCCTTGGCCACGGTCGCCGGCACCGGGCGGAGCCGGGGCGCGACAGTGCCGCCGGCCGGAGCGCCCGACCGGTCCCATGCCTGCCTCGTGCAGGGACGCGCGAAGCCGCCGGTGCCGCCAACCACCGGACAGGGGCCATCGGGGGCCAGGAAGGCGCGCAGCGTGCCGCCGCGCCGGTCCACCACCACGACCTCGCCGGCCCGCAGCGGCCGCTGGCTGACCGTGCCGTCGGCCATCGCGCCGAGCGGCGCGACCCGCTGCCAGGGCGCGCCAGGGCGGCCGCCCTTGATCAGGAACAGCGTGCCGGCGACCAGGATCACCACGCCGAAGGCGATCGCCGCCAGCATCCACGGCAGCCCGAGCTGGGTGCGCAGGATCAGCTTGCGGGCCTTGCCCGCCCGTGGGGGCAGGTATGCGGTTCGTTGCGTGGTGGGCTCCTTGGGCACTGCGCGATGCTCCTTGTGGTCTGGGTGCCGGATCGCCCGGCGGTAGTATCTTCCCAGGTAGGTTCGGGCCGCGCCCGTTCCGGGTGGTCGAGTGGAAAGGTGGCGGACGTCGCGGTGGCGCAGGGACGGATTCGGGTGGTGATCGCCAAGCCCGGGCTCGACGGCCACGACCGTGGCGCGAAGGTCGTGGCGCGCGCCCTGCGCGACGCCGGGATGGAGGTCATCTACACCGGGCTGCACCAGACGCCCGAGCAGATCGTCGCGGCGGTGCTCCAGGAGGACGCCGACGCCGTCGGGCTCTCGATCCACTCGGGAGCCCACATGACGCTGTTCCCCAGGGTGGTCGAGCTGCTGCGCGAGCGGGACGCCTCGGACATCCTGGTCTTCGGGGGCGGCATCATCCCCCGCGAGGACATCGCCGCGCTGAAGGAGATCGGCGTGGCGGAGATCTTCACCCCCGGCGCCCCCACCCAGAAGATCGTCGACTGGCTGCGGGCAACGCTGGGCCAGAACGCCTGAGCGGTCCGGCGCCGGCCCGGCCGGCATGGGACCCCGCTGGCGCGCACGAGAGCGACGAGGGTAGCGCATGGACTTGTTCGAGCATCAGGCCAAGGAGCTGTTCGCGCGATACGGCGTGGCGGTGCCTGCAGGGCGGGTCGCCTGGTCGCCGGAGGAGGCCGAGGAGGTCGCCGCCGAGCTGGGCACCACCGTGGTGGTCAAGGCCCAGGTCCAGGTCGGCGGCCGCGGCAAGGCCGGCGGGATCCAGCTCGCCGCCGACCCCGCTGCGGCGCGGGTGAAGGCCGAGCGGATCATCGGCATGGACATCAAGGGGCACAAGGTCCGGCGGGTGCTGGTCGAGGAGGCCAGCGAGATCAGCGCCGAGTACTACGTGGCGATCCTGCACGACCGCGCCGGCAAGGGGTTCCTGGCGATGGCGTCGTCGCAGGGCGGGATCGAGATCGAGGAGGTCGCCGCCGCGACGCCGGAGGCGATCGTCAGGGTGCCGGTCAACCCGCTGGTGGGCCTGCGGCCCTACCACGTGAACCAGCTCGTCTTCGGCGCCGGCTTCGACCAGCGCGCCCGCAAGGGCGCCGCCGAGATCCTCACCAGGCTGTACGACGTGCTGCTCGGCGCGGACTGCACGCTGGTCGAGGTCAACCCCCTGGTGCTCACCGCCGACGGGCAGGTCAAGGCGCTCGACGCCAAGGTCAGCCTGGACGACTCGTCGCTGTTCCGGCACCCCGAGCTCGAGGAGCTGCGCGACACCTTCGCGGTCGACCCGCAGGAGCAGGCCGCCAAGGAGCGCGGCCTCAACTACGTCAAGCTGGACGGCTGGGTCGGCATCATCGGCAATGGCGCCGGCCTGGTGATGTCCACCCTCGACGTGGTCGCCCAGGCGGGTGGCAAGGCGGCCAACTTCCTCGACGTGGGCGGCGGCGCGTCGGCCGAGACCATGGCGGCGGGCCTGGAGGTGATCCTCGCCGATCCCAAGGTCCGCAGCGTGCTGGTCAACATCTTCGGTGGCATCACCCGCGGGGACCTGGTGGCCCAGGGCATCCTGGAGGCGCTGGACCGCCTGGGGGACCGCGTGCGCGTGCCGCTGGTGGTGCGGCTCGACGGCACCAACGCGGCCGAGGGCCGCGAGCTGCTGGCCAAGGCGCCGTCGGAGAAGGTCGTCTCCGCCCCGACCATGCTGGAGGCCGCCGCCAAGGCGGTCGAGCTGGCCGGCGCGGGCGGGGAGGGGGCGTAGCCATGGCGATCCTGGTCGACAACCACACCCGGCTGGTGGTGCAGGGCCTCACCGGCCGCGAGGGCCGCTTCCACGCGCTGCGCAACCGCGACTACGGAACCAAGGTGGTCGCCGGCGTCACCCCGGGCAAGGGCGGGCAGGAGGTCGAGGGCATCCCGGTGTTCGACACCGTGGCCGCCGCGGTGACCGAGGCCGGCGCGAACACCTCGCTGATCTTCGTGCCGGCGCGCTTCGCGGTGGACGCGCTCTACGAGGCGGTCGACGCCGGCATCCAGACGATCGTGCACATCACCGAGAACATCCCGGTGCTCGACATGACCCGCGCGTACAACTACGTGCGGGCGCGTGGCGCGACGCTGATCGGGCCGAACTGCCCCGGGGTCATCTCGCCGGGCAAGGCCAACGTCGGCATCATCCCGGGCGAGATCACCCACGCCGGCCCGGTGGGGCTGGTGTCGCGCTCCGGCACGCTCACCTACCAGGTGATGTACGAGATGGCCCGGGCCGGGGTCGGGCAGACCACCTGCGTGGGCATCGGCGGCGACCCGGTGGTCGGCAGCAACTTCATCGACGTGCTGCGGCGCTTCGAGGCCGACCCGGAGACCGAGGCGGCGGTGATGATCGGCGAGATCGGCGGCGACGAGGAGGAGCAGGCCGCCGCGTTCGTCGCCGAGCAGATGACCAAGCCGGTGGTGGCCTACATCGCGGGCTTCGAGGCGCCTCCGGGCAAGCGCATGGGCCACGCCGGGGCGATCATCTCCGGTTCCAGCGGAACAGCCGCCGCCAAGGCCGAGGCGCTGGAGCGGGCCGGCGTGCGGGTGGGCCGCAACCCGACCGATGCCGCCGAGCTGGCGGTCGCCGCGGTCAAGCGCGGCTAGACGATTGATTCCAACAGCGATCTAGCGGTTCTGCTTGTTGAGCTTGGCAGCCTTGGTAACGAGGTACTGTCGCTCCGGCTCGCTGGTGGTCCTGGCGGCGGCCGCGCGGTAGTGCGCGGCGGCGGCCTCGGTGTCGCCGAGCATGTCGAGCAGGTGCCCGCGCACGGCGTCGAGCCGGTAGTGGCCGGGCAGCCGCTCGTCCAGCGGCGCCAACAGGTCCAGCCCGGCCCGCGGGCCGTGCACCATGGCGGCCGCGACGGCGCGGTTCAGCTCCACCATCGGGTTGTCGGACAGGCGCGCCAGCAGGCCGTACAGGCCGAGGATCTGCGGCCAGTCGGTGTCCTCGGCACGCCCGGCGCCGTCGTGCAAGGCGGCGATCGCGGCCTGCAGCTGGTACTCACCGACCACGCCGCCGGACATCGCGGTGGCGGCGAGCCGCATGCCTTCGGCGATCGCCGGCCGGTTCCACCGTGTCCGGTCCTGTTCGGCCAGCGGGATCAGCTCGCCGTGCGCGCCGGTGCGGGCCGGGCGCCGGGCGTCGTTCAGCAGCATCAGCGCGAGCAGCCCGGTGACCTCGCTGTGCTCGGGCAGCATCGCGTGCATTGCCCTGGTCAGCCGGATCGCCTCGCCGGACAGGTCGGCGCGGTGCAGGTCGGCGCCGGCGCTGCTGGTGTAGCCCTCGCTGAACAGCAGGTACAGCACGTGCAGCACGGATCTCAGCCGCGCCTCGAACTCCTGGGGGGCGGGCATGCGGAACCCGATGCCGGAGGCCTTGATGTCTTGCTTGGCCCGGCTGATCCGCTGGGCCAGCGTCGCCTCTGGCACCAGGAACGCCTTGGCGATCTCCGCGGTGGACAGCCCGGCAACCGCGCGCAGCGTCAGCGCGATCGAGGACGCCGGGGTCAGCGCCGGATGGCAGCACATGAACAGCAGCACCAGCGTGTCGTCCCGTTGCGCCGGCTCGGCGCCGGGCGGCTCGCGCAGCGCGGCGGATGCCTCCCGGCGCCGCCGCGCCTGGTCGCTGCGGTACCGGTCGGTCAGCCGCCGCACGGCGGTCTGGATGAGCCAGCCGCGCGGGTTGTCCGGCAGCCCCTCGCACGGCCAGTGCATCGCGGCGGCCAGCAGCGCCTCCTGCACGGTGTCCTCGGCGGCGTCGAAGTCGCCGTAGCGTCGCACGACCGCGCCGAGGACCTGCGGGGCCAGCTCGCGCAGCAGGTCCTCGATCCGCGCGGTCGAGCTCACAGGTCCCCGCCGGGTGGAGGTCCCATGAGCTGGCGCACCTCGATCCGCTGCCGCAGCGGCACGCCGCCGGGTCCCGGCGCGGCCGACACCCGCGCCGCGATCTCGATCGCGCGTGCCTCGGACTCCACGTCGACCAGCTGGTAGCCGGCCAGCACCTCCTTGACCTCGGGGTAGGGGCCGTCGGTGACCACCGGGCTGCCCTGCCCGTCGAAGGTCACGATCCTGGCCAGCTCCGGTCCGGTGAGCGCCTGCATGTCGACCAGCTCGCCGTTGTCGATCAGCTCCTGGTTCAGCGCCCGCAGGAACTCCAGGTGGGCGGTGATGTCGTCAGGGTCCCATTCGGACATCGGGCCCGCCCCGATGCTGTCGTCGTACTTGGTCAGCAGCATGTACCTGGGCATGGTCGCCTCCTCAGCTCTCCCGCCGCACATCCGGATCACCGACTGCGAGCTGCCCGTCGACGACGGCCGCGCCCTGGCGTGCCAGCACCAGATCCTCGACGGCCTTGGGGAGGGTGGCCTCGAAGTCCAGCAGCTTGGCCCAGTCCGGCTCGACGGTGATGAGGACCATCTGGTCGTACAGGGCGCGCACCCCCTGCTCCCAGCCCTCGAAGTGCTCGGCCGGGATGACCTTCCGGGCCGCCTCGACGTAGGCGTCCGGCACCTCGTCGACCAACTCGACCCGCGCCGCGCCGCGGATCAGCAGCGCCCGGGGAGGCCATTGGTCCTGGGTGTCGATGGTGAGCGACACCCTGGGGTTGTGTCGCAGTGCCCGAACCTTCGCCGACTTCGGCACGGTGGCCATGACCATGTGCTCGCCGGTCCACAGGAACCCGATCGGGATCACCCGGGGCTCAGCGTCGACGCCGACATAGGCCAGCCGCGCCGGGATCGACGACTCCAGCAGCTCCCGGGAGATCGGCTTGGCCAGTACCTCGGCAACGTCTTCGCGGTTCATGTCCTGCTCCTCCGCCTCTTGCCGCGCCCATCCTGGCGCATTCGTGAGTCAGACGGAGCCGGTCGCGCGTGCTCGACATCGCCTCCGGACGAATCCGGACGCCGGGGGTCCACCCAGCAAGGTCGAGACCTCTGTTGGAGCCGAGAGGCTCTCCGCCCTGCAGCACCAGGCCGCGTGCGGGGGTCCGCGGCTCGTCGGTCCGCGCTCGCCGCCGCGTGCGCCATCTCTCCGCGTATGCCGCAGAGTCCGTTAAGACGTGATTCTTTGAGAACGCCGCAGAAGCCTCTAATCTAAGTAACTCTCGTGGTTTCCCCATTCATCCAGTTGTTGGTCGAGCCGGGGAGGTCGGATGGGCATCGACGCCAACCCGCGGACGGAAGCCGACAGCTCCACGCGCTACCTCTGCGTCGGGGCGGAGATCGACAGCGAATTCGCGCACCAGGTCATCGCGGCGGTGCTCGAGGAACGCGCCCAGGCGGTCGCTCCCTCCTTCGGCGTCGACCTGGTTCCGGTGGTCTGGCACGCGCTCAACGGGCGGCGGCGGCGAAGGATCCGGGACGGCGCGATCGCCGCCATCGCGGCGATCAACCTGCTTCTCAGTCCTCCCGGCACCGTCGCCACCGCGCTGACTTGGCTGTTCACCCGGTTCGCCTACCGTCGGGCACGGCTGCGCTGACCGCAGTGGGGCGAGCGCAACGCCTTGGCGATCGCCGCGGTCGCCTACACGGCCGCCTCGATGGTCTTCGGACTGGTGCTCCTGCTGCCGCTGCTCGCCCTCGGTGCGGCCAGCTTCCTGTCAGGCGGCGGGGACGGCGGCGGGAGCCTGTTCGCTCTCTACGGCACGGTCAGCTTCGTCCTCTGGCCGCTTTCGCTGCTGGCGGTCTGGGGCGCGCTCTACTGGGAGCGGCTGACCACCCGCTCCGTGCTGGTCGGCAGCCTCAGGAGCGACACCTTCGACCCGACCGGCCGCTCGCTGCGCATGGAGCTTGTCCCACTCGCCCCAGGGGAGCGGCGGCGGTTGCAGGTGGTCGACGACCTCCAGCAGCGGCACAACCTCACCGCGTACAGCGGCTACTTCCCCTTCCTGGGCGCGGGTGGCCAGATCCGGACGTGGTCGTTCGGCATCGACCTCTCGCGCGGGACGCCCGATCCCATCGACAACGGCAGCCGGACGCCGGCCAAAGCCCCGCAGCCGTTCAGGGTCAGCGAATTGCAGGACTACCTCACCGAGCGGCTGGAGGCGTTGCGCTCTCCAAGCCTCGATCCAGGCCAGCGCATCGACGGCCTGATCGTGGAGGACCGGCTCTTCGTCCACGGCACCGACGTCTGGCGCGATCGGCGCCTGCTCCCCGATGTGGGGCAACCGCCGGTGGCCTGGGTCCCCCCGGAGCTCCTACGGCAGATTGGCGACGATCCCGGCGGCGTCGTGCGGCATTTCAAGTGCGCGCGGGTGGAGTCGTGGGGCCGCGAGGTGGTGCTCTCAGTCTTCCTGCACTTCGCCACCGACGGCCGGACGCTCTACGTCGAGCAGACCGCCTGCCTGCTGCCGCCGATCGACGCTCGGTATCGAGTGGTGGACCGCATGACCCGGCGCCTGTCATCCGAGGACCGTAGTGCGTTGCTGTGGGTGACACTGAAGGACGCGCCGGCGGCGTTGCTGCGTGCCCCCGTCGAGCTGTGGCGCGGGTGGCGCTCGAAGCAGCGCGAACGCAAGCACGACGACCGTCTTCGCGCCGCCGTCGCGGAAGGGCTGCCGATGGACTATGGCGCCAGCGTCAGCGTGCGCGAGCTCGGCGCTGGGGGCGGGTGCCGGTTCTGGTTCCAGCAACTCGACGCCGCCAAGCACCAGAAGATCATCGAGTTGCACGTCCTCAACGCCATCCTGGACTTCCTGGAGAGCCATCACGTCGACACCGCGGAGTTCCGCGGCAGGCAGGCGAGCATCCTGAACAACAACACGCTCATCGCGGCCGGCGATATAAGCGGTAGCCAGATCGCGATCGGAACGGGAGCCACGGCCACGATGGCGGGGACTCCACCCCCGGCCACCGCCGCTGCCAACTAGGCATTGCCGAGCTCTGAGGAGACGCCGATGCAGGACGCAGACACGCAGGGCAACGTGGTGCGGGTCGGTGGCGACGTCACCGGCAGTGCCATCGCCGCGGGGAGTGGCGCACGAGCTTGGATCGCTCCGGCGACCATCGCGGAGGTCGAGCAGCGCGGAGCGGACGAGCTCGCCGGACGGCTCCGCGAGCTGGAGCAGGCCTTGGAGCTCGATGGGGAGCGCCTTGGCGACGCCTCGGGGACCGTACGGGAGCAGGTCGAAGCGATCGCGGAGGAACTGGCGAAGCCGGCGCCCCGCAAGTCGGTCGCGGCGACCCTGCTGCAGAGCCTCGCGGGCCACGCACGATCGGCGACCGCGGTGGTCACCGCGGTACAGGGCCTCATCGAGGCCGTCCACCGGCTGCTGTGAGCCACGTCGGACGGCCGCGGAAACGCTGGTAGTCCCGCCGCGCCGGCGTCGCACCCCGACCCCGGCATGCTCCCCCTCAGTCGGCGATCACCACCGTGCTGACGATCTTGTCGGCGAAGGTCTGCCGCCGGTTGTCCCAGATCGGCCAGAGGTAGCCGAGGTCGCAGAGGAGACCATCGATGAGGAAGTGGAGCAGGTCTCGGCCCGCCGCCATGAGACCGCCGATCGGGTGACCGTTGTCCATGCGCAACAGCTTGAGGCCGAGCGCCTGCTTGCCCAATGACTGGCCGGTGCGGCCCGCCAGGATGCACCGGTTGTAGATCCATGCCCCAAAGGCGACCAGGCACAGCAGGGTTCCGGCCAGGGTGCGACCACCGGGGACCGTGCCGTTGCTGTTGGGTGTGAACAGCCCCACTCCAATGCCCAAGGGGACGGTGACCAGCAGAAGATCGATCAGGTACGCGCCGACCCGCTGCGGCCAGTTGGCCAGCTTGTGGCCCATGTACCAGCCGGGCGGCTCGATCTGCGCATAGCCTCCCGGCGCCTCGCCGTAGGCGGGCGGCGGCGGGCCGTAGCCGGCGGGAGGGGGCGGATACGAAGGCTGCGGCGGCGGCTGCTCCTGCCCGGTCTGCTCGGGGTCGGTGGGACCGTATCCCTGCTGCGACATCGGTGCTCCTTCTGAGGGGGGAGTTCGGCGGCCGTCGGCGCCTCAGGATGGCCTGCCGGCCTGCTGCTCGGCGATGTCACCGATGAACGGCAGCTTGTAGTGGTTGCCCTGGAAGGCCTGCACCATCAGCACGATCCAGACGATCAGGCCGGCCACCCACAGCAGCCACAGGGCGATGTCCAGCGGGAAGACGTCGAGCACGCGGCGCAGGATCCCCACCACGGCCCAGGCGACGCCGAACAGGATCGCCTGCATGGCGTGGAAGCGCACCTCCGGCCGGCGGTCGACGATCAGGAAGATCACGCCGGTGATGATGGTCAGCACGTAGCACAGGCCGGACGCGGCCCTCGAGTCCATGCCGCCGCCCTGGCCGCCGCGCCAGCCCGGCTCGCCCGGGCCGCTCCAGCCGGGTCGGCCCTGGCCCTGGCCGCTCCAGCCGGAGCCGGGGCCGGGGGGCTCGCCGGTCCAGCCAGGCCCGCCCTGGCCGGTCGGCGGCGGTGGTGGCGGTGGTGGCGGTGGCGGGGCTTCCCAGCCGCTGCGGCCGTCGCCGGGTTGCCGCTCGTCGGGCGGTGGTGGGGGCTGGTTGGGTCCTGTCGTCATCGGTCCTCCTCGAGGCTCCTGGCCGTCCCGGCCGGGGGTGCGACCAGGACGGGCGCTGCTCGGCTGCGGTGCGTCAGATCCATCCGAACCGGTGAAGCTGGAAC
>DASVXQ010000005.1:0-2421 GCA_036392615.1 Actinomycetes bacterium
AAGACGTTGTCGAAGCTGCGGCATCCCTCGCGCAGCCAGAAGCTCCGCGACTACCTCGAGTAGCCTCCGGACGTGATTCGGGCGCCCCCTGGAGGGCGCCCGAGGTCGTTTCCACGTCAGCCGGTCAGCTATCCGCTGGAGCGGCTGCGCGAGGCGGTCGCGGAGGGGGACGCGGACGAGGGGGCCTCGCTCTGACTCGCCTTCGACGGCGTGGTCGAGGGGGAGGACTGCGCGCTCTTGGTGGCGTCGTTCTGCTTGCTCCCGCTGCTGGCCACCGCGTCCTTGGCCTTGGTGGCCTGGTCGGCGAGCGTGTTGCTGACCTGCTCGACCTTGCGGCTGGTCGCCGTCGAGACCCGGTCCTTGCCCATGTTGACGGTCTTGCCCACCTCGTCGGTCAGCCGCTGCACCCCGGGGTTGTCCAGGAACGACCGGGTGGCCTCGACGATCTGCTGGTACCGCTCGCGCCCCGCCTTGGCCCCGAGCACGTATCCGGCGCCCAGGCCGACCAGCAAGCCTGACTTGAACTTCATCGCTACCTCCCTGAAGGGTCCACTCGTCTACGCTGTCTACCCAGCTGACCTGCCTGAAATCCTCGGCCGGCCAGGTCCGCCCCTGGAGAGACCCATTATGGGTCGGCGGCGGCCGTTTGGCGGTCAGGTGTCACGGTTTCTCCTGCCCCTCGAGAACCAGGATGAAGACCCGCCCACCGCTCGTGTACCATCACGCCCGGCCGACCGGACGGGTCGGCCGACCACCCTTCCGGCGTAGCTCAATCGGCAGAGCGGGGCCCTGTTAAGGCCAAGGTTGTAGGTTCGAGTCCTACCGCCGGAGCAATTCCCTCGAAGCATCGCCCGGCGGGCCAGACGCCGGTCTCACGGCCCCGGGTGGACCCAGCCTCGGGCCGTTCGGGTGAGCTCGCGGAAGCCGAGGCGCCCCAGCAACGCCAGGCGGTCGTGCTCGTCGGTGGTGGCGTAGTCGAGCAGCCGGTCGACCCGCGCCAGTCGCAGCCAGTCGGCCGCCTGCCCGACCAGCCAGGTCGCCACCCCGCGGCGGCGGTACCGCTCGGCCACGTGCAGATTGCCGACGTCCGCCCAGCCGCCGAGCTGCGCCAGCCGGCCGCCGTCGGCCAGGTTGGCCTCCACCTCGATGTAGCCGAGCACCTCCTCGCCGAGGCAGGCGGACAGGCGGGTGCCGTTCACCCCGACGGTCCGGCGGACCTCCATGCCGGGCAGCGGCGGCTCGGCCGGGCGGGGCAGCTGGTCGACCAGGGCGAGCAGCACGACCTCGGTGCGGCCCCGCTGGGCGAAGCCGATGCGCTGATAGAGGCTGCGGACGTGCGGCCACTGCTCGGGCACGCCGTAGATCCCGGGCGCGGGCAGCGCGCCGTCCGCCACCCATTTGCCGGCGTCCCAGCGGCGCAGCCGCGCCAGGCAGGCGGCCGCCAGGCGGTCGGCCGCCTGGTCCGAGTCGGGCCAGTAGCTGGCCCGCGGCCAGTGCAGCAGCCAGTTGATCTCGCCGGCGTCGCGGTAGCACTCGCCGACCTCCTCGCCGCCGCCGTAGCGGAGCAGGTGCGCGGCGGCCACCACCCGGCGGCGCTGCTCGGCGACCAGGGTCACGCGGTCGGTGACCCAGGGATCGACGATGAACTCGCCCGGGTCGCGCTCGAGCTGGCTCATCACCGTGTTGACCGACACCGACACGCCCGGCACGACCGCCTGGACGTGCGCGTTGACCAGTGCGGTGAGCTGCTCACGGTCGCTGCGGCGAAAGGGACGGACCTCGACCGAGGACATGCGAACCTCCACGACAGGGCGCTGCGCGCGAGGGAACCTGGAGGCCGCCACCGGTGCGGTACACGGCTGACACTACCGGACGCGCGCCCGCCGCGCGCCCGGTTTACGAGCGGGTGAGCACCACCTTGCCGGTGGCCCGGCGGTCGCGCAGGCTGTCGACCGCCTCCACGGTCTCGGACCAGTCGCGCACCACCGGCACCTGCGGGTCCAGGCGTCCGTCGGCGATCAGCTCCAGCAGGAAGGCCAGGTCGCCGGGGAAGGTCTCCTCGCCGGTCTGGTACAGGAAGAAGCCCTCCACCCGCCCGCCCGGCGCCGCGCCGGAGAAGTCGCTGAAGGCCAACTCGCTGCGCTGCCCGCCGGCCAGGCCGTAGGCGGTCACCTGGCCGCCGGGCGCGAGCCGGCGCACCGCGTCGACCAGCAGCGGGCCGCCGACGCCGTCGAGCACCAGGTCGAACGGCCCGCTGTCCGGCCCCAGCCCGGTGATCACCGCGTCGGCGCCGAGCGCGCGCGCCGCCTCCACCCGCGCGGGCCCGCTGACGTGCGCGGTGACCACCGAGCCGGCGATCCTGGCGAGCTGCACGGCGTAGCTGCCGACCCCGCCGCTCGCGCCGGTCACCAGCACCCGCCG
>DASVXQ010000006.1:0-5648 GCA_036392615.1 Actinomycetes bacterium
ATGGTCAGCTTCGCCGCAGCTCCCAACGACGGACTCTCAGGGTCATCGATCAGCCACCGGGCCAACGACAAGGTGATCGGGTAGTGACCGGGCGGCACAGTCACGGTGAAGGGAGGTACCTGGCGTTGTACCTGTGCACCCCAGAACGGATCGCAGGCGACAATCCTTCCCGTCGCAAGATGCAAGATGCCTGCGTCTTGCACTTCCACTGCCGCCTCGGTGCCATCACCCAACCGATAGCGGGTGCCGGGTCGGAACATCGGATCAAAAATTGGCGGCTCAATTCTCACCATCAGCCGGTCTGGGCAGTCCCGCCGTTGGGCTCAATGCCGTGCCGGCGAAGCAGTCCTTGCAGGCGCTCGACCTCGCCATGCAGCCGCTGGTTCTCGTCGATCACCGCCCCAACGTTCACGTCAGCCATCCACTCCTGCTCCCGCCGCGCCCTGTCGACAAGCAACTGCCGTTCCTGGTCACGCAGTGCCGCGGCCCTGTCGGAGTCTTTCGCCTGGATCGCGGAACCCTTCTGCTGCCGCACCTGGGCGATCTGCTCCTCAAGCTGGCGAAGATCCTCGGGCACGGTCATGTGGACCAGCCGCGTCCGGGGACCTGGCTGCTCGACCTCGTTGGTCAACAGCCACTGCACCTGCTCGCGGACCTGGGCGTAGTCGGCGCCGAACCCGGCCAGCACCTGGGCGGCGACGCCCTCGCCCTCGCGCAAGATCCCCAGCAGGATGTGCTCGGTGCCGATGTAGTTGTGATTCAGGAGCCGGGCTTCCTCCTGGGCGAGCACGACGACCCGTCGAGCCCGGTCGGTGAAGCGCTCAAACATCCTGCCCTCCAATTCCGGCGGGGTCGAGCCGCAACAGCGCTTCTTGGTGCCACTCGGACACCTCAGCGCCGTAGGCACGCTATCAACGCCAGGGTGGCCACCTACCGGTGAACTCGTTCCGGCGGGGCCGCTCATCACCCTCAGGTAGCGGCGTGGCGCAGCGCGGATGCAGGGTGCGTGTCGGTAGGGGAAGATATCGGTCCTTTGACGTCAACGCCTGAACTCCATCAAGTGGGAACTCCGTATGGATCATGAGCCCGACGCAGCGGTCGGCCAGCAGCATGTGTCTGCCATACCCGCTGGTCCAACGTCGCTGCCGGACGGTGCCCCGGCGAGGGAGCCGCAGCGCCCATCCACACGCCGGCGGCTGCTGATCGCTGGTGTCGTCCTCGTCAGTGTGAGCCTCGTTGCGGGTGCCGACGTCTTGCTGGCCTCTCGACACTCGCCGTCGGATGCGCGGGTGACGGTGCGCGCTGCCCAGACGACGTCGCTGGTAGGCTCGGCCGAGGCCGCCAGCAAGGACTTCGGGCGGATCCCCCGTGGTGATGTGTTGCTGGATCGGTTCGACGCATCGGTGTTCCTTGTCCGCGGGATCGACCCGGCGCAGCAGGAGATGATCCGTCGCCGAGTCGCCGCCTTGCCGGTCGTCGAAGCCTTCGCCTACGAGTCATCGGCGGAAGCGCTCGAGCAGTTCCGCACGCGGTTCCTCCCCTACCGACCGGACCCGAGCGGCGCCACCGAGCAGATCCTGCCCGCGAGCTTCCGGGTGGTGCTGCAGGATCCCAGTCAGTTCGCCGTGTTGCTCAAGGAGCTCTGCCCCCCGGGCCCAGATGGCAGACCAGACTGCGTCGAGGGTGTTGATGAGGTGACCGACCAGCACTGGCTGGCATGGATCACGTTCGCGGGGCCCTGGATACACACGGCCGATGCGATTGTGGCGCTGGCCTCGGGCGTCGATTCCGCCCGGCGCAGAGCGATCCGTGGCGAGCTGGGAGCGCTGCCGAATGTCGAGCGAGTGGACTTCGAATCGAAAGCCGCCGCGCGGCGGCGCCTGGAGCAGACCGGCGTGAGCAATCCAGCCACGCTGCGCGACTTGACGTTCGACAGCTTCCGGGTGCGCCTGAGCGTGCCCACACGGTTTGGCGAACTGTACGAGGGGCTGTGCAGCGGAAGATGGAGCTTTACCACGACCCCCGTCTGCAAGCCCGGGATCCGGCTCGTGATCGCCAACCCTCGCTCTGTCTACTACGGCCTTCCCCGCTGACTGGCAACGCCTGGAGCTACCCGCATGAGGGCCCTGCCGACCTTCAGATACGGCTGGGGATGGCAGTCCATCGCCGCGCCCAAGGCCAGGAGTCCAGTCGGTCCGAACGACCATCACTGGGAACGCATGGGGTCGTGCACTGGAAGCTTGTGCGCTGGCCCGCGGGTCGCTATTCCCCTGCAAGGCGTCGACCGGTCTCATCCGCCGGCCGGTTTGGGGGTGGACTATGGCTCGGTCAGTTGGCGCAGTTGCGCGACAGCGTGGTCGAAGTCGTGCGGCAGCACGGCCATCTCCAGTCGTTCACCGCTGCGCAGGATGACCGGAACGATGACGGCGGTGGGAGCAAGCCAAACAGCGTCGAACATCCCACGCTGCCGGTGAACGACTGGCTCAACCGTCACAAGCACCGGCCGGACCTGCTGCCACCACCATGGCAGTCGTCGCCACACCAGTCGGCCTTCCTCGACGCGGGCCTGTCCGTATCGCCACCGGTAGGCCAAGCCCGGGACATGGCCATGGACCACACGCCACCCGCACTCGAACACGTCGGGACCGTCCAAGCGGCGACGCCACGAGCGCAACCGCGGGCCAAGCAGGATCGTGAGCGCCACGCGCTTACACCGACGCCTACCGCCGCTACCGGGAAGTCTACTTCGCCCTCAAACCGGTGTTCGAGCGGGCCTGACCTCCCTAGACTGGGCGTCCTGTCCGCGTCGTCGAGATCAGGAGCCAGTTTCGCGTGTGCCCGCGGTACCGGCTTGAGAGCGTCGTTGCCGCCGCTGTCCTAGTGGCGGTGGCGACGGCGTGCACGGAGTCGGGGGAGGACCGGGCACCGGCGGCCGGTCGGGCGGGCATCACCTCTACCGCGCCGGCGGCGAAGGGCTCGCCGGCGCGGGCGAAGGGCAAGGTGGCGGCCAAGGGCGCGGGAACGGCGCCGGCGGCCGAGGCGCTGCCGACGCGGTTCGAGGGGAGCAGCTCGGCCTTGCCGGCGGGGCTGGCGGCGGAGATGCGCGGAACGACCTGGCAGCCGGGGTGCCCGGTGCCGCTGCGGGACCTGCGGCTGCTGACGCTGCGGTACTGGGGGTTCGACGGGAAGGTGCACGAGGGGCCGATGGTGGTCAACCGGGCGGTGGCAGGGCAGGTCATCTCGGTGTTCGGGCGGCTGTTCCAGGCACGCTTCCCGATCCAGCAGCTCCACCTGGCGGTCCAGTACATCCCCGGCGAGGACGACCCCAACGACACCCGCGACTACACCGGCTCGTTCAACTGCCGGCCGGTGGTGACCGCGCGCGGCCCGCTCTCCAGCTGGTCGCAGCACGCCTACGGCCTGGCCATCGACATCAACCCCATCCAGAACCCCTACGTCGCCTCCGACGGCTACGTCCGCAACAACCACGCCCGCCCCTACCGGGATCGCTCGCTGCGCCGGACGGGCATGATCCACAGCGGTGACGCGGTGGTGCGGGCGTTCGCCGACGTCGGCTGGAGGTGGGGCGGCTCCTGGAGCGGCAACAAGGACTACATGCACTTCTCGCTGACCGGCCGCTGAACCGACCGGACCCGCAAGCCTGGAGAGCGGCGATGCCACACGACCACCAATACACGGGCTGCTGTCCACCGCGCGGAACCTGCGCCGCCAGCCGGTCACCGCAAGCGGACCAACTTCGGGTAGGCTGCCGAGCAGCCCGCGAAGCAGGCGCCAACGTGGGCAGGGAGGCGGGGGCCGGAGCCCTCGCCGCTTCGACGGCAGGTCGGTTTGAGGATGGCCAGCAGCAGCGGTGAAGCCCACTTCAGCAGCCGGGCCCATGGCGTGCCCACGGGGCCGGGTCGCTTCGTCAGGGTCGACGACATCGACCCCGTTGAGTTCGTCCCTGGCCTGGCGTTCCGTCCGGTACTCGGCGAGAACGCGATGGCCAACTTCGTGTCGTTTGCGCCCCACACGGTCGCCCCTACCCACGTCCACGAGGAGGAGCAGATCGTCGTTGTGCTCGAGGGCGAGTTCGAGTTCCACATCGACGGGGAGTCGCGCACCATGCGCCCCGGGGACGTGGCGGTGATCCCGCCGTGGGTCCCGCACGGCGCCCATACCCTGGAGTCCTCGTGTGTCGAGGTGGACATGTTCACCCCGCCGCGCAGGACGCTGCTGGAGCACGCGGACACCAAGGGCGCCGAGCCGCCGAAGGGCCAGGCCTGATGTACGGCATCCAGGTGTCGGAGTTTGGTGGGCCGGAGGTCCTGGGGCACCGAGAGCTGCCCGTGCCGGAACCCGGGGCCGGTCAGGTCCGGGTGCGCCTGCACGCGATCGGCGTCAACCCCGCCGACACCTACATTCGGACCGGTACCTACGCGTTCTTCACCCCGGAGCTGCCCTACACGCCAGGGTTCGACGGGGCCGGCGTGGTCGATGCGGTCGGCGCCGGGGTGGAAGAGGTGGCGCCGGGGGACCGGGTCTTTGTGGCGGCGCTGGGAGCGCCCGGCTGCTCCGGCCTGTACGCGGACCTGGCGGTGGTGGACGCGGCGGCGGTCCATCCGCTGCCCTCCACGCTGTCGTACGGCCAGGGCGCAGCCGTGGGGGTGCCCTGTGTGACCGCCTGGCGTGCGCTGTTCCAGAAGGGCCGCCTCCAACCGGGCGAGACCGTGCTCATCCACGGCGCCAGCGGTGGCGTCGGGGTCCCGTCCACTCAGCTGGCCGCCGACGTTGGCGCCGTGGTCGTCGGCACGGCCGGGTCGGCGGCGGGGATGGAGGTGGTCCGCCGGGCCGGCGCCGGCCACGTCCTCGACCATTCGGCGCCTGGGTACCTGGACGAGCTGTCTGGCATCACCGGTGGCCGCGGGGTCTCGGTGGTGGTGGAGATGCTGGCGGACGTGAATCTGGAACATGACCTGAGCGTGCTGGCCGCCGGCGGGCGGGTGGTGGTCGTCGGCAGCCGGGGACGCCTGGAGTTCACCCCGCGGCTCACCATGATCAAGGAGGCGACCATCATGGGGACCGCCCTGTGGAACGCCTCGGAGGCGGAGACGGCGGGCGCGCTCGCGGCGGTGGCGGCCAAGCTGCGCAGCGGTGCCCTGGCGCCGGTGGTTGGCGAGGAGCTGCCCCTGCGCGAGGCGGCGGTCGCGCACCGCCGGATCCTCGAGTCAGGGGCTCGCGGGAAGCTGATTCTGGTGCCGGACCAAGCCTGAGGGTTGCCGTGGGTTCGCTGGGCCGATGAGGGTCGGCCGGAGGGCGGGGCGGTCGGTGCCGTCCATCCCGACATCGAGGTAGGGGACGTCGCCCTACTTCTGGAGCAGCTCCAGGCGATCTGGGTCAAGACTCCAAGTGCGGCAGCGGCCTCCGCCATCTGCACCTGACGCTGTTCCTGAGTTCCCTTCACACCTGCTCGTTGACCGAAATCAAGAGACAAGTGCTCTGAAGCTGGAGCTGGCGGGGGGACTCGAACCCCCAACCTGCCGATTACGAGGACACCGCCGCCCGGCAAGCATGCGCAAGGCCGGCAGGGTCGCGCAGCTCAGGAAAGTTGATCGTCAAGGTAGGGACGGCTGCGTCAAGGGTGGAAC
>DASVXQ010000007.1:0-5279 GCA_036392615.1 Actinomycetes bacterium
CCGCCAGTCCCCTGCTGTGTAGGCAGAATGGTATAGAAGGAGCGGGGCGAGTGCAAGCATGGCCCCATTGCCGTCACGATTCGACCCCGCGCCCACACACCGGGGCTAACCGGGCGGCACAACGTGGGCCGTGCTCGCCGCGGGCGAGCGCGGCTCGGAAGATGGCCGACCGTGGATGGCCCTCGCGCTAGTCGGTTGCTTGTTGCTATGTATGAGCAGGTAAGTTCGTGCATCGCTGGCCCGCGGATACCTCGAGCGACGGCACCTCTCAATCGTCGGTCGGCCCGACCTCGTGCACGAACTTAGCGGCACCTACTTAGCGGTACTTTGTTGTCATCGGACATAGCAGTCCAGTGGGTGGCCGAGCCAGAGCCAATCAAGCAGGGCTTGTAATGGTGGCGGCGGGGGCGCCGTCGACCAGGCGCGCCACCAGCGCCAGAGCATGGTCCAGGGGTGCAGCCAGGCCTGCACCCGCCGCAGCGCCAGCGCCCACGGCACGTTCGGGCGCTCGGCGCACAGCGCGCCCCCCGCCCACATTTTTTCCCCACCCCGCTTCGGCGGGCTGCGGCGGTTCGGCGAGCACCGGCTGCCAGGCGTCAGCGTCGGCGACCGGCGAGTGCGCCGCCGGCGCCCGGCTCCAGGCCCACCAACAGAAGGAGAAGGCGCAGCAGACCAGGTGCCAATGGCGGCGGATCGCCCGGTCGGTCCGCACCTGCCAATCGGCCCAGCCGAGTTCCTGCTTCACCTGCTTGTAGCTCTGCTCCACCCACATCCGCAGCCCGTACAGCCGCACCACCTCGGCCAGGTCGG
Organism: Actinomycetes bacterium; assembly: GCA_036392615.1. Lineage (GTDB taxonomy): Bacteria > Actinomycetota > CALGFH01 > CALGFH01 > CALGFH01 > DASVXQ01. Next base: position 811 of record DASVXQ010000007.1, read on the forward strand.
CCGGGGGGAGCGGCCACGCGGCGGCGCGCGGCGAGCCGGGGCGCGGCAGGTTGGTGGTGAGGTACCAGGTGCTGGCGGCCGGCAGGGCCGCCGGGTCGGTCGTCGCCACCACCAGGCGGGTCGGCTGGTCCGGCCCCTCGTGGGCCAGCGTGACGTCGGCCGCCCACCAGGTCTCGCGGTGCCCGTCGCGGAAGCGGCGCACCACCGCCGTCCAGCCGCCCGGGCGCCGCGGGCTCGCCCAGGGCACCTCCCGGGCCGCGTCTTCCGGCGTATGCGCCGCCTCGGCCGGCGCCCAGCGGCCCCGCGTGGCCCGCAGCGCCAGGACGAACGGCAGCTCGGCCGCCCACAGCGCGCCGACGAACTCGGCGTGCTCGCCGTACAGGCAGTCTGCCACAACCGCCCGGAAGCTGACGCCCGCCGCCAGCGCCGCGTCGACCAGTTCCACCGCGATCTGGGGCTTGGTGCGGAAGGCGGGATCGGCCTTGCCCTTGGGCAGGCGGCAGGCCGGGGTGTACGGCTGCACATGTAAAGGATAGTAGAGGTCCTCGTCCGCCCACACGCTGCTGACGGCGACGATGCCGTTGGCGATCTTGCCGACCGAGCCGAGATACTGGGGCGCCACGTGGGCCGTCTTCGTCCCGTCCTTGCGGTCGCCCGTCTCGTCGATGATGAGCACGCCCCGCTCGTGCGGGCGCGTCGCCGGATCCTGACAGAGGTGTTCGAGGCGTCGTGCGTTGATCGCCTCAGCCTCCCAGCTCGACTCGGAGAGGAACCATTGCAGCCGCTGCGCCGGTGGGGCCTGCGCCCCGAGGTCAGGTTCTGTCCCGGCTAGCCCGGTCAGCGTCTTGTTGCGCTCCCGGGGCAGGAGCAGCCCGTGCAGGTAGTCGCGGAACGCCCGGCGCTGCGCCAGGCTCGCGAAGCGGTCGTCGAACTGCTGCACATAGGCTTCCAGCGGGGCCGGGGCGGGCGGACACGGGGCTCGGCGCGTCATGGCGGCACCTCCTCACTTACCCCGCAGCATACCCTGTGCCATGCTCAACAAAGTACCGTTAGGGAACGGTAAAGAACAAACTATCCCGCGCGGTGTATAGTCCACGACGTCGGTCGTACCCAGTGGGGAGGAGAAGGATGGAGCTGACGGACGCGGTCAAAGGCCTGCTCCAAGACGCGGCCGCGCAGTTGAAGGGGAGCGCCCGCCGCGTCTTCATGGCGCGCACGGTCAAGCAACTCGGCCCGGGCGGCCAGCGGCGCGCGGAGCGGGAACTGGGCTGGAACCGGGTGACCATCCGCACGGGGACGCGCGAGCTGGAGAGCGGCTTCGCCATCGTCGACGCCTTCGCCCTGCGCGGGCGCAAGCGCGCGGAGGAGCACCTGCCCCACCTCCTCGCCGACCTCACCGCCATCGTCGACGGGCAGAGCCAGGCCGACCCGCAGTTCCGCACCACCCGCCTGTACACGCGGCTGACCGCCGCCGAGGTGCGCCGCCAGCTCATCGCCCAGAAGGGGTACATCGACGCCGAGCTGCCGACGGTGCAGACGCTCGGGGCCAAGCTCAACGAGCTGGGGTACCGTCTGAGGAAGGTGGCCAAGAGCCAGCCCCAACAAAGATCCCCGCGACCGACGCCATCTTCGCCACCGTGAGCGCGGTCAACCGGGCCGCCGACGCGGCCGACCACGTCCTGCGGCTCTCCATGGACGCCAAGGCGACGGTGAAGGTCGGGCCGTTCTCGCGCGGCGGCAAGGCGCGGGTCCCGGTCGCGGCCGCCGACCACGATTTCCGGCCCGACGCCACGGTCACCCCGGTCGGCATCCTGCTGCCCGCGCTGGACGAGCTATCCCTCTACGCGGTGACCAGTAGGGTGACGAGCGACTGCTTGGTGGACTGCCTGACGCGGTGGTGGGAGCGGGTGCGCGGGCGCTTCAGCCACGTCACCACCCTGGTCATCAACCTCGACAACGGCCCGGAGAACCACAGCCACCGCACGCAATTCATGCACCGGCTGGTCCAGTTCGCGCAACGCTACGGCCTGACGGTGCAGCTGGCCTACTACCCGCCCTACCACAGCAAGTACAACCCGGTGGAGCGCTGCTGGGGCGTCCTGGAGCGGCACTGGAACGGCACGCTGCTCGATTCGGTCGACACGGCCCTCCGCTTCGCCGCGACGATGACCTGGAAGGGGCGGCGCGCGGCGGTGGAGCTGGTGGCCGGCCCCTATCGGCGCGGCGTGCGCCTGAGCAAGCCGGCGATGGCGGCGGTGGAGGCGCAGCTCGCTCGCTTGCCACAGCTCGAGACCTGGTTCGTGGTCATCGGCGATCCGGCCACCGCCGCCTGGGATGCATAATTCTCTACTTGTCCCTTATACCCCCTCGCCCCTCAGCCCTCGCCCTCCGCCCCTCGGTCGCTCGTCGCCTCCTCGTAGCCCCAGCCGTCGATGTCGGGCAGCTCCACGCCGCGCGGGGTGAGGATCGTCATCACGTGGGCGCGGTGCTCGGTGGCGTGGTTGATCGCCTGGACCAGGGGGACCGTGGCCGGCATCGCGTAGGGCTCGTCGCGCCAGGTGCCGCGCAGCACCTGGTCGGCCGGTGTCCGTCCGGCGATCTCGATCAGCGCCTCGCCGCTGCGCCGCGCCCGTTCGCGCAACTCCTCGAACCCGGGGAAAGGATCGCGCTCGCTCAACGGGCGCTCCGGCCGCTGATCCGACAGGAGGGCCACGTAGCGCTCCTCGGCCGCGAAGAGGTGGACCAGCGTGTCGCGCACGCGGCCGTAGGTCCCGGGCGCGCTGGCGTCGAGGTGCTCGTCGCCGAGGCCCGCGCAGGAGTCGAGCAGGCGCAGATTCGCCCAGAGGTTGTGCCGGTAGAGCTCGACCAGGGCCGTCGCCATCGCTGCCATCCCTCCCACTCAGCCGGTCCGTTGCGGGGAGGGCGGCGCGCGCCGGCGGACCGCCGCCCGGAGAACGCCTGCCCTGCTCGCGCGGAGCGGATAGTAGCACAACCAGCTGCGACGGGGCCGGCGCTCGCCCGGCTGCGCGGCCAGCCTGCCTGGTGCCGGAACGCTGCCGGTCCCTCGGTCGGCGAGGCGCCGGCAACGTGCCTGCATTGAAGATCGGGTGAGGCGGAGGGGCTCGACGCGGCGCGCCATGGGGACGTTGCACGCGCTCGGGTTTAGCTGCTCGCCGCGGCGATCGCCCGCAGCCGCCCCGGCACGTCCATGCCCAGCAGGCGCAGCTCGTGCGCCAGCGTCTCGGCCAGCCCCAGGCGCAGCGACCTCGGGTCGTAGCCGAGCTCGCGCCGCGCCTTGGCGTTGCTGCCGAGGTAGGTCACGCCGGCGTTGACCCGCAGGTACTCGGCGCTGTAGTTGAGCGGTACCGGCGCGACGCGCTCCACCAGCCCCATCACCTGTGCGGCCGCCCGCAGCAGTCCGGGCGCGGCCCGCAGGCGCGGCGCCGGGATGCCGGTGAGCTCCTCGGCCAGCTCCAGCGCCCCCGCGAAGGTGTGGGGTGGCCCGGCGATGATGTAGCTCTCGCCCGTCCGCCCCCGCTCCATCGCCAGCAGGTGCCCGCGCGCGATGTCCTCGACGTGCGCCCAGCAGTAGGCCGTGCCCCGCGGGACGAGCGGCAGCCGACGCCGGAGGTACTGCACCAGCGCGGGGCGCAGGCTGCTGGTGTCGCCCGGCCCGTAGATCACCCCCGGCTGGACGATCACCAGCGGCAGCCCCGCCGCGATCAGCGGGTCGGTGACCTCGTAGTGGGCGATCCACTTGGTGCGGTCGTACTCGGAGAGGTGCGGGCCGTCGTAGCGATAGGTCTCGTCGACCAGTCGGCCGTGGGTGTCCGAGAAGACGGCCAGCGTGCTGGTGTAGACCCCCTTCGGGATGCCCAACTCGCGCATCAGCCGCAGCGTGTTGTAGGTACCCGCGACGTTCACCCGCAGCCCGTCGCGCGCGTGGCGCTGCCCCAGCTTGTACCAGCCGGCGATGTGGAAGACGCCGTCCGCCCCGGCCATCGGCGCGCGCATGCTCTCCTGGTCGGTCACGTCGCCCCGGTGGAGCGCGACGCCGAGCCCCGCTAGCTCCCCGGCCCGCGCCGGGTCGCGGACGACCGCCGCGACCTCGTGCCCGGCGGCGACCAGCTGCCGCACCACCCTGCCTCCGACGAACCCGGTCGCCCCGGTGACGAAGTACCGCATCGTCCGACTCCTCCCCGGTCCGCTGTCCCCTGGCCGGTGGCCGATCGCGCGGACCGCCGCCCGCGACCTGTGACCCGCCCGCAAACCTATCGCTACGAACGCCATCGTGCAATGGGTTCCGTTGGGTCCCGGCGCGAAGCGTCCTCGAATCGGAGGGTCGACACCCGCGAGGCGACCGCGCTGATCGCCTACCTGGGCGTCGCCGGCGAGCCCCAAACGCGGGCCTCGCTGGCCGCGCTGCTCTGGCCGGAGTACGACCAGACGAGCGCGCGCGGCGCTACGCC
>DASVXQ010000008.1:0-8621 GCA_036392615.1 Actinomycetes bacterium
GCCGGGCCCAGGGTGGCGACAATCTTGGTGCGCTGGCCGCCCATCGCCTCTCCTCCGCTTCAGCGTGCTGGCCAGGGAAGCCTAGTACCGCGGCCGGCGCTCAGCGGTAGCCCTCGGCCTTGGCGTCCTTGTCGTCGCCGACGTCGACGCCGTCCATGCCAAGGCGGTGCGGCGTGGCCTTGCGATCGTGCATCCGCTGACCGATGAGCCGTGGGGGTGCGGCGCTTTCTTCGTCAAGGACTCAAACGGGGTGGTGGTGAACGTGGCCAGTCACCGTGGCGACGCCGCGATTGCCGATGGCGGAGGCGGTGCCCCTCTGGCGAGGCGGACCAACGCCGTGACGGTCGGCCCGCACGCCTGAGTCACCCATGGAGGCCACTCATCTCCGGCCGCCGCGCTGCCGTGGACAGAATCCGAAGTTCACCCGGCCGTGCGGTACCTCCAGTCATCCCTGGCAGACGGCCTGGACCCGTCTTCATAGAACGCTACGGGCGTCGGGTCAGGCTATCCGAGAGCGATGAGGGCGACGCTGGCCGCGGCGACCCCGAGGCCGGCGAGCTGCCACCGGGCGATCGGCTCGCGCAGCACCACGGCGGCCAGCGCGACGGTCACCCCCGGGTAGAGCGAGGTGATCACCGCGACCAGCGACAGCAGCCCGCCCCGCGTAGCGAGCAGGAACAGCAGATCAGCCAGTGTGTTGATGATCCCGAGGCCGGCCAGGCGTAGGCCGGTGCCCGCAGGGACCCGGACCGGCAGGCCACGGACAGCAACCAACAGGCCGAGTGCGGCGACTATTGAGACGCGCGTCCCCAGCATCGGCCACATCCCAGAGTCCGCCGGCGAGCGTGCCAACAGGATGTAGAACAGCGCGAAACCGACCCCCGCGCCCAACGCGCACATGACCGCCTGCCGCGAACGGGCGGCGGCCTGCACCGCGGCCCGGCCGTCAGGATCCGCTGTGGTCCTGGCCGGGGCCGGGTCGCGGGCACGGGTGATCACCGGCACCGCGGCCATCCCCAGCACGATCCCGACCAGGGCAGCCAAGCCAGGCCGCTCCCCGGCCGCCAGGCCGAACAGCACCGGCAACCCAGCGCTGAGCACACCGGTGATGGGCGCGACCACGCTCATGCGGCCGATCGCCAACCCCTGATAGAGCAGGGAGGTGCCCGCAACCCCGGCCAGGCCGGCCGCCGCCCCCCACGACAGTCCAGACCCTGAGACGGCGCCCGCGGCCACGATGACGGCCGCCAGCAGCACCGCGAAGCTGACGAGCTGGGACAGCAGGAAGACCACGAGCACGTGCGTCCTGCGGGTCAGGGAGCCACCGGCGAAGTCAGACATCCCGTAGGACAGCGCCGCGCCCACGGCCAGCAGGACCTCCATGAGAGGACGCGTCACTCCTTCTTGCTCATATAGTGCGCCCGCTGCTCCTGGTCGAGGTGCTCGATCGCGTACCGCAGCAGGACGCGGGGGGCGGTGGCGGCATACCTGTCGAGGAAGCCCAACAGCCTCGTCCGGTCGTGCTTGCCTGCTTCGCGGAGCACCCCACCGACGACCTTTTGCACCAGATCGTGCTCGTCGTGGACCAGGATCTCGGTGATCTTGAACAGGTCGTCCAGGTCATTCTTCCTGGCGAACGCCATCGTGGCGAACATGGCGATGCGGCGTTCCCACCACCGTGGCGAGCGGGCCAGCTCATACAGGACGTCACGCGGTCTGTCCAGCAGGTAGCCGCCGACCACGTGGTGGGCGCTGACGTCCACGAGGTCCCAGTCGTTGATCCTGTCGGTGCGCCGTAGGTAGAGCTCGAAGAGCTCCTTGCGGCGGCGCTCGGGCGTCCCACGGCTGGTCGCTTGCCTGCCCATGATGCTGAGCGCACCGGCCCGTGCCTCATGGATTGGGCTTGCCAGCAGCCTGTCGATCTGGCCGGGCGGCAGATCGACGAACTCTTTGGCAAGCCTGAAGACGTCCCCCATACGCACGCCAAGGAAGACGTCACCGCCGCGGTCGGCGCCCTCACCAGCTTGGAAGTACCGTTGGAGCCTCTCGCGCTCCGCCGGCGAAGCCAGCGCCTCCAGCCTCGCCATGAACGCTTCGGCGGTGGCCTGCGTCGCCACGTCCTCGGCCTACCTGATCGGCTGGATGAGCTGCGTGCGCCATGTCGACGGGTCGGGCCAGGCGGCAGGGTTGGGCTCACCGTCCAGGTCGATCCAGTGATAGACCTCCCAGCCGGCACCCGCTGGCTGGTGGCCGTGCTCCTTCAGCCAGACCTGAAGGCGGGTGTAGGCGTCGCCCAGTCCATCGTGCGAGCCGAGGTGCCAGGCGCTGACCACGGTGCCGCCGGGGAGCGTACCGGCGTCGACCCGGCCTTCCCCGGCGGGGGCATCGGCCACCGGGATGCCGACCTCCACGTCGGTCTCCACGTCCCCGAAGGTGTGATAGCGAACAAACGGTGGGCCCGCGGGCCGGACGCGGTGTCGCCGCAGATGGTCCCACAGCACCCTGAGCGCGTCGCCTTGGACGGTGGCCAGTTCAGCGACCGGCACGATCGTCCTGACGCTGACCATGGGCTGGGGGTCGCGCTGCTGCACCTCGATGTCGTTGTCGTTCAGATCCTGGCGCAACGAAGACACCTTTCTGTAGCGGGCGGAAGCGGGCGTTGTGCAGGGTGCGACGGAATCCCCGGCGACGACCTCGTCCAGTCCACCCGACGGTCGACCTTCTGGACTGGGACGGCGCCACGATAGGCGACATAGCCGGTGGGGTGCAGCTCGTCGGCCACGACCAGCGGCCGCACCGTCGAGTCCAGGCCGTCGGCGACCGCGGTCACGTCCTTGGCGGCCTCCAGGATCAGGGTCGGCTGCTTGCGGCGGTGGCGCAGGATCACCTCGAGCAGGTCGCCGCGGTGCAGGACGATGTAGGGGGGCGCCATAGAGCTGCTCAGCCACTTCAGGTCGAGCGTGGTGAGCTGCTGCCCCGGTGAGAGCGTTCATGGCGACCAGCCGGCAGGGCCTGGGCGCCATCTCCATGACGTCGTCCAAGAGACGACGTGGCGCTCGATCGGCAGGCCTCTTGTATGTGGGCCGGTCGGGCGCGTCTCCTTGGTTGTCTGCGGTTCAGCTGGCGGCGTCTATGTGCTGGATGACCAGTCGGGTCAGTTCCGGGACGAGTTGCGGAGGTTGTTCGTGGCCCACGCCCTCCCACCTGACCAGCGTCGCCTTCGGGATGCCCTTGGCGAGGACTTCGGCGTGGTCGTAGGGGTAGACCGGGTCCTCGGTGCCGTGGATGACGAGCGTTGGTACCTGAATTCGGGCGAGATCGTCGATGCGTGACGACGCCGAGGGCGCGTTGGCTGCTGGGTTCATGCCCCGGGCGAGATCGGCGGCGACGATGTCGCGGTAGTACTGCTCATCGAACTCGAACCGGCTCCCGGCCACGGCGCGACAGAAGTCGACCTCCAGCTCGGCCATGTCCTCATCGGTCTCGACCGGACGGTCAAGACCAGCGAACACCGAATCGTCACCCGGCGATAGGCGTGGGTCAGGCCCTGGGGTGGTGCTGATGAGCGTCAAGGAGCACACGCGATCGGGATGCTGCAAGGCAGCGGCCTGGGCGACCATTCCGCCCACCGACACGCCGACAAGGTGGGCGGCGTCGATGCCGACCGCGTCGAGCACCCCCATCGCATCGCCGGCCATGTCCTCGATCCCGTACGGCGCGCTGGCCCAGTCGACATGGGTCGACAGTCCGATGTCCCGGTTGTCGAACTGCACGACCCGGTACCCGGCGCCAACCAGACCCTGGATCAGCTCGGGTGGCCACCAGACCACCGACGCCCCGCCCCCCATCATCAGAAGCACCGGCGCCCCGTCAGGTCGGCCCAACTCCTCATACCACAACCGCACCCCGTTCGTGTCCACATACCCTGCAGCCATCACGCCGTTCCTTTCAGTCCGCTCTGGCTACGACGGCCCACCGCTTCCAGACTCATCGGTGGTTTCCGTCGTCTTGATGATCTTGGTGCCATCGGACGTGAACACGTCGTCGAAGGCGCGGGTGAACTTGCTGTCACGGTCACGAATCAGGAACCGCGGCGCGCCGCCCTCCACTCTTTCCCCTTTCCGCTCCTGCGCCATCGACAACTCCCGTGGTCGCTGGACCACCCAAGGCCCATTCGGATGATCGGTGACCCCCACCAGGCGAACCCGCCGCGTCCCAAGCTCGATGCTGAACAAGACGTCCAGCGTCGTCAGCCACACGGTCTCCACGGTGAAGAAGTCGACGGCCACGATGCCTGAGGCCTGCGCCCGCAGAAACCTCCGCCACGTGACCGACGCCCGTCGGGGCGCGGGCCCAAGCCCGTTGCGCAGCGGCACCGTGCGGACGGCGGTCGCCGATACCGATACGCCCAGCTTCCTGAGCTCACCCCGGATACGCCGGTAGCCCCAGCGAGGATTCTCTCGAGCCAGCCGCAGGATCACCGCCACCACGTGCTTGGCGAGCGCTGGACGGCCACCTCGAGGGTCGGGTTGCGTCACTTGCGCCTGACGAGGTGCCGGTGCCACCGCAGGATCGTGTCCGGCGTCACCAGGAAGGCTGCCCAGTGCGAGCGGGGAAGCGCTCGGCTCAGCACCGCAAGGACCGCACGGGCGGCCGGTCGGACCTCGGGTCGCTTGACTTGGCGGCGCAACCACTGAGCTGGTGGCGGAGAACCGCGATCTCGACAGCTTTGGCGTGCTGGCCTCAGAGGCCGCCGAGCAGGATGCCGACGAGTCGGCGGGTCATGAGGGAGAGGAAGGACAGGCCCATCGGCGGATCATCCCGTGACCCGGTCCTCGCTGCTCCGCCCACTTGGCCGGGTTTCTGAACCCTACACCCCAACGAGCAAACCCCGGCCTCACTCGAACGGCCGAGCGGCCTGGCGCCAGGACGCAGGTGGTCAGAGGGGCTGGAGCCGGGTGCGCAGGAGGCAGAATTCGTTGCCTTCTGGGTCGGCCAGGACGTGCCAGCTCTCGGTGCCGGTCTGGCCGACGTCGGCGGGCCTGGCGCCGAGAGCGAGCAGCCGCTCCAGCTCGGCGTCCTGGTCGCGGTCGGTGGCGTTGACGTCGATGTGCAGTCGGAGCTTTCCGGTCCGCGGGTCGCTGCTGGGGCTGAGGACGAGGGTGGGCTGCGGGCCGCCGAAGCCGGCGTCGGGCGGCCCGATCTCGATGCTTCCGTCGTCCTCCCGGCCGAGTTCGACGTAGCCGAGGACGTCGCTCCAGAATGCGGCGAGCCGGTCGGGGTCGGCGCAGTCGATGACCAGCTCGCTGATGCGGCATGCCATGCCCGTCAGTATACGTAGACAACCCGACAGTCGATCGCCGGCCGCGAGCTCGACGGCGAACCTCGGCGTTTGGCTGGCCAACCTCATGGAGCTGCTGGATGAGGCCGGGGTGCACGCTGCCGGCCACTGTCGGGACCGGCGGCGTTGCCCGCGCGTAGGCAGCGTTGCCGGCGACCGCTGCGCCACCGCCTCAGAGGTCCAGCCAGGGCCTCGGCAACGTGCGGGTTTGGCTAGTTGGTGATGATCGGATGAGTGGGCCGGGTGGACGAGGGGCTGGCACGGCCCCCGCGATCATGTGGGCTTCGACGCCCATGACCAGACCGGACCGCCGTGCCTGCCTGCTCATCATCTCCCATTCCCGCGGTCGCCCAGCGGCTGGCCGCGCCCGCCGCGCTGGCCCCCACCCTGCCGCAGGTCACCACCGTCGCCGGCTCCGCGACACCACCTTCGCCGAGGACGCCTCCCAAGTCCGCACCGGCACCGCCCCCCAGACCATGGCCAGCCTGCGCAACCTGGCCATCGGCATCCTGCGCGCCCATGGCCACCGCAAGATCGCCGCCGCGCTGCGCCGCAACGCCCGCGACGCCACCCGAGTCCTGCCACTGCTCGGCGTCACCAGCCCGTGAAACCGACACTCCGGCGCGTTGCCGAGGCCTGGCCGTACCCGGTCGGTGTCGGATGCTGATCAGTGTCCCGGGATGGCGAATTGGGCCACGATCAGGCCCCCCGGGGTTTCACTGCTGCCTGGAGCGAAGTGTGCATCGTTCCGTGGCGCGGTGTTCACGGCAGCCAGGCGATCGGTTCCATCGCGGTCTTGAGCTGGGGCAGTGACGCGCGACCGGAGCCGTCCGGACGCAGCACGAACCAGTCCGGCGGCCCTTCCACCCCTTCCTGGGCACTGCCGATGACCAGGCGGCCATCGGGAAGCCAGGCGTCTGCGGCCTGCGCCCCGGGCTCGTTGGTCACCCGCCTGAGGTTGGAACCATCTGCGTCCATCACATAGACGTCGCCGTCCCCGGCACGCCGCGAGAAGAACGCGATCTGGGTCCCATCCGGCGACCAGGCGCCGGGATAGTCCTGTGCAACGTTGCTCGTCAATCGGCGGACATGAGCGCCGTCGGCATCCATGACGAACACGTCCCAGTTGTCGACACCCTCGCCACGGTTGATGCCATTGGAGCAGAACATGAGCTTGGAGCCGTCCGGTGACCAGACCGAGCACTCGCCAGCGACGCCCAGCGGCCGACGGCCGCTCCCGTCCGAGCGGACCAGGTTGATCCCCGACCCGTTGCTGTAGGCGATGCGGCTGCCATCTGGCGACCAGGCCGGGAACAAGCCGCCGGCCGCCTCCCCCCGCGCAGGGGTGAGCTGTCGCTCACCGGAGCCGTCGGTGTTGATGATGAAGATGTTGGAGGGATCGGGGCTCGACGGCGAGCCCCGAGTGGTGCGGAAGGCGACCCGCTTGCCATCGGGCGACCAGGTGGGGCTGTAGTCAATCCCCTGGCCAGAGTCGGTCAGCCGGCGGCGATTGGATCCGTCAGCCGCCACGATCCAAAGATCGCCCTGGACGGAGGAGTAGACGATCCGACCCTTCAGGCCGGTCGCCGGCGCGATGTCCCGTTGCTGTGTTGGTGACGTCCCCCCGCCGGAGGAGGCCGCGGGAGCGCCGTTGTCCTTGGAGCGCGACCAACAGGCGGAAGCGACGAGCGCGACGACCAGTACGAGGGCGGCTGTCGCGACAACGCGGCGCATGGCTCCCTCCTTGTTGGAGCTGCCTCGACCTTGGTCGCAATGTTGCGCTCCTACTCTCATACCGTCGCAGCTGCGTGGAGGTTCCCCCGCTGACAAGCTGGGCGATCGCCGGGTGACCGTTGAGGGCAAGCCGGATGGCCCGCGCGGCGGGGTGCTCTTGCTCGACCGCCTCCGGGAGCATCGACTCGGGTAGCAGCTCGGCGGGCGGGACCTCCAGGACCCGAGCGACCTCGCGCAGGACGGGCAGCCGGTCGACCGGCTTGACGCCTCGGGACGAACGGTGCGCAACACGATCCCCTGCGGAGCACGCCGCCGAGGTGGCTCACGGAGTCGTCATCGCTGAAGAAGCCCCAAACAGGATCGCGTGCCAACGAGCCATCAATGCCGGAGGGTGCTTGGACTCGCGCCGAAGCGGCCTGTTCGGCAGATGCGATGGTGGCCTCCTCCCCCACTGGCCGCCTGGTAGAACCTCATCTGTGCCGTCACGCCCAAGCGAGTGGGGGTCGCCTCATGGACAGTCACCAGCCACTGGAGGGCCGTTGCGCCCTGGTCACTGGCGCCAGCCAGGGGATCGGCCGAGCGGTCGCGCTGCGGCTGGCGCGGCAGGGCTGTGACCTCGGCCTGGTCCAGCGCGGCGAGGCGGCCGCCACCATGAAGGGCATCACGGCGCTGGGCCGGCGCGCCGAGGTGGTCCGCGCTGACCTGGGCATGGCCGAGCAGGGTGAGGCGGCGGTCGCGGCCGTGGCCGAGCGGCTCGGGCGGCTCGACATCGTCGTCTGCAACGCCGCCACCACCCACCGCCAGCCCGCCCTGGAGGTCCCGCTCGAGGCCTGGCGGCGGGTCATCGAGGTGAACCTCACATCGGTGTTCGCGGTCGCCAGGGCGGCGGCGCGGATCTTCCTCGCGCAGGGCGGGGGCGGCAGCATCGTCACGATCGCATCGGTGCTGTCGTTCCAGGGCGGCATCAACGTGGCGCCGTACGCCGCCAGCAAAGGCGGCGTCGCCCAGCTCACCAAGGCGCTCGCCAACGAGTGGGCGCCGCTGGGCGTCCGCGTCAACGCGGTCTGCCCCGGCTACGTGGCCAACCAGCAGACCGCCCCGCTGCGGGCCGACCCCGACCGCTATGCCCAGATCAGCGCCCGCATTCCCGCAGGCCGCTGGGCCGCCGACGACGACATCGCCGGCGCGGTCGCGTTCCTGGTCTCGCCCGATGCAGCCTACGTCCACGGCAGCGTGCTGGTGGTCGACGGTGGCTGGCTCGCGCGCTGAGCACCGCGGCGGAGGGACCGGTCCACGCTCCGGAGTGGACCAACCACCGCCCACGGGATGCGAACTCTTCCCGCCTGGTTGGGGCGTCGGCCGCCGAGTCCTCGGGCTCACGGTCCGTGGAGAGCTTCCGGGCCGAAGCGCTTTGCGGACCACTGGCCGGGTGGGCCTCCACCGAGCCACTTCCCAGAATCCGGCGCGGTCGTACATGGACTTGGCCCCAAAGAACAGGAAATCCGGGTGGCTTTGCTCCTGCTTGTCCACCGGGTAGGCCTCCACG
>DASVXQ010000009.1:0-9275 GCA_036392615.1 Actinomycetes bacterium
CTAGTTGGACGTCGAACACCGCGAGGGGCACGAGGCGCCGGTCCCGCCGGTCGGGCAGGGCGCGTTCGACCAGCACCACCCGCCGGACAAGCAGCTCATCGACGACTGCGTGCACTGCGGCTTCTGCCTGCCGACCTGCCCCACCTACCTGCTGTGGGGCGAGGAGATGGACTCGCCGCGCGGCCGCATCTACCTGATGGACATCGGTCTGGAGGGCGAGCCGCTCGACCAGGAGATGACCACCCACTTCGACCGCTGTCTCGGCTGCATGGCCTGCGTGACCGCCTGCCCGTCTGGCGTGCAGTACGACAAGCTGATCGAGGCCACCCGGCAGCAGGTCGAGCGGCGCCACGAGCGCACCCGCGGCGAGCGCGCCCTGCGCACGATGATCTTCAGCCTGTTCCCGCACCCCGGGCGCCTGCGCGCGCTGCGCGGGCCGATGAACCTCTACCGTCGCAGCGGCCTGCAGCGGCTGCTGCGCCGCTCCGGCCTGCTGCGGCGCCTGCCCGCCAGCCTGGCGGCGATGGAGCGCCTGCTGCCCGACATGGGCAGCGCCGAGCCGGTGCCCGAGCGCACCCCGGCGCAGGGGACCTTGCGGCGGCGCGTCGGGATGCTCACCGGCTGCATCCAGCGGGCATTCTTCCCGCAGGTCAACGCCGCCACGGTGCGGGTGCTGGCGGCCGAGGGCTGCGAGGTGGTGGCGCCCAGGCAGCGCTGCTGCGGCGCGCTGAGCATGCATTCGGGACGCGAGGCGGAGGCACAGTCCTACGCCCGCGCGATGATCGACGCCTTCGAGGGCTCCGGGGTCGACAACATCGTGGTCAACGTGGCCGGCTGCGGCTCCTCGATGAAGGAGTACGGCCACCTGCTGCGCGACGACCCCGCCTACGCCGAGCGGGCCGCCGCCTTCTCCGCCAAGGTGCGCGACCTCTCCGAGCTGCTGGTCGAGCTGGGGCCGGTGGCCGAGCGCAAGCCGCTCGACGTCGCGGTCGCCTACCACGACGCCTGCCACCTGGGGCACGCGCAGGGAATCCGCGCGCAGCCGCGCCAGAGCCTCGGCGAGGTGCCCGGCATCGAGGTCCGCGAGATCGCCGAGTCCGAGATCTGCTGCGGCTCGGCGGGGATCTACAACCTGATCCAGCCGGAGCCGGCCGCGGAGCTGGGCGAGCGCAAGGCCGGCAACGTGCTGGCCACCGACGCCGACCTGCTGGTGACCTCCAACCCGGGCTGCATGCTGCAGATCCGCGCCAGCCTCGAGCGGCGCGGCGCCAAGCTGCCGATGGCCCACGTCGCCGAGGTCCTCGACGCCTCCATCCGCGGCCTCGACCCGTCCGCACTCGGCGTGCGCAGGGACCGGGTGCCGGGGTAGCGGCCGGCTCGCCGGCGTCGCGGCTCGGCCCACGTCGCCGCCGCCGTCCCGCCAGGTTAGGTCCCGCGGCCGCCGGGGTAGTCCCGACCGGTGGAGCGACCGCGCCCCGGTGGAGCACCTGCGTCATGCCTTGTGTGCCGACCGAATTCCCGAGCCGTCCGAGACGGCCGCTGAGTTCGGCTCGCCTAAGTTTGCTTGCTTCGTTGGCGTACGCCTGATAAATCCTGTTACATACCAAACATAGCTAGCATGCGCCGGTGGGGCGGGGGTCGGGCCCGCAGGCGTGGGCACCGTTTGTCACTCGCGGGAGGTCCGCATGTACAAGCAGGTCCTCGACCCGGTGGCCAACTCGCTCGGCATCTCATCGATCTTCGCCGCGCTTGGGCTGCTGGTCCTCTTCGTGCTGCTGGGGGGGCTGCGCTGGAAGGCGCACTGGGCAGCGCTCGTGTCGCTGGCCGTGGGGTTGATCGTGGCGATCGTGGTCTACGGCATGCCGGTCACGCAGGCCCTGGGCGCCGCCGGGGAAGGTGCCGCCTTCGGCTTCTTCCCGATCATGTGGATCGTGATCAACGCGATCTGGATCTACAACATGACCAGGGAGAGCGGTCACTTCGACGTGCTCGGCAGATCGTTCAGCACGATCTCCAACGACCAGCGCATCCAGGCGATCATCGTGGCGTTCTGCTTCGGCGCCCTGCTGGAGGCGCTGGCCGGGTTCGGCACGCCCGTGGCGATCACCTCGGTCATGCTGATCGCGCTCGGGCTGCGGCCGATCAAGGCGGCAGCGGTCGCCCTTGCGGCCAACACCGCGCCGGTCGCCTTCGGCGCGCTGGCCACGCCGATCGTCACCCTGGCGCAGGTCTCCTCGCTGCCGCTGCACGACGTCGGCGCGATGGTCGGCCGCCAGACGCCGATCCTGGCGCTGTTCGTGCCGCTCGCGCTGGTGTTCATGATCGACGGCCGCCGCGGGGTCCGCCAGACCTGGCCGGCCGCAATCGTTTGCGGCGTAGCCTTCGCCGTCGCCCAGTTCGCCTGCGCCAACTACTTCTCGGTGCAGCTCACCGACATCATCGCCACCCTGGTCGCCACCGGCGCGGTGATCGTGCTGCTGCGGGTCTGGCAGCCCACTGAGCCGCTCGCCCCCGAGGGCCGCGGGCTCGGCCAGCCGGCAGTGGCCGGCGGCGCGGTCGACGACTCCAGCTTCACCGAGCGGGTTCGCCGTGGCGGCGCCACGACCGACTCGCGCGCCGACGTCTTCCGCGCCTACCTGCCCTACCTCGTGCTGATCGCGGTCTTCAGCCTGGCGCAGGTCGGGCCGATCAAGAACGCGCTCGACGCCCCGACGCAGAAGTTCGCCTGGCCCGGCCTGCACGTGGTCAACGCCGCCGGCAAGGCGCCGTCGTCGCTCACCTTCAACTTCAACTGGCTGCTGGCGGCCGGCACCCTGGCGCTGATCTCCGGCATCATCACCATCCCGCTGCTGCGGCTCAGCCTCGGCGCGGCGATCCGCTGCTACGGCCGCACGCTCGACCAGCTCAAGTGGGCCATCCTCACGGTGCTGACCGTGCTGGCGCTGGCCTACGTGATGAACCTGTCCGGGCAGACGATCACCCTCGGCCAGTGGGCGGCTGGCGCGGGCGGCTTCTTCGCCTTCCTGTCGTCGATCCTCGGCTGGCTCGGCGTGGCGGTGAGCGGCTCGGACACCTCGTCGAACTCGCTGTTCGGACTGCTCCAGGTGACCGCCGCGCACAAGACCGGCCTGTCGCCCACGCTGATGGCGGCAGCCAACAGCTCCGGCGGGGTGCTCGGCAAGATGATCTCGCCGCAGAACCTGGCCATCGGCGCCGCCGCGGTCGGCATGCACGGCCAGGAGGGCGACCTGTTCCGCAGGGTCCTCGGCTGGAGCCTGCTGTTCCTGCTGGTGATGTGCGTCCTGGTGTTCCTCCAGTCGACCGTCCTGTCGGCCATGGTGGTCGGCGCCTGACGCCTCGGCGCCCCTTCGGTTCGGCGGCCGGCCCGCAGCGGGGCCGGCCGCCGGCGCATCAGGGATCTCGCTCGCCCGGGGCGGGCGGATCGCCGGATCGCGTCGCCTGGCCGTGGTCCTCGGCGATGGTGAGGATCGGAGGGTCCGACCAGTGCTGACCGGGCTCGCGCTTCACCAGCAGGATGGTCGCCACGCCGAGCACGACGGCACCGGCCAGCAGCTTGGCCGCCCGGCCGATGGCCCGCCATCTGGGATGCCCGCCCGTGCGCATTGCTCCTACTGGTCGCTCGCCGGCTCCGACGGCGAGTCCGTCGGCATGTCCGCGGGCGGCGTGATCTCCCGCTTCATCAGCACCACGAAGGTGAACGAGTCCCAGCCCGGCGGGCCGCCTCCCCGATCGTAGTGGGTCCGCGGGGCCAGCCCGACCGCTTCCCATCCCTGGCGGCCGAGCGCGTTGAGCTCGGCGAGGAACGCGGCGGCGGCGTGCCCCTCGCCGGGGTCGCCCCACTCCTGGACGAACTCCCGGATGGTGTACTCCCACATCCCCGCGGCCACGCCCCTCCAGCTCCGCCGGCCCTCGCACCCCCCGCCGGGCCGGTCGGGCGTAGTGTATCGACGCATGAGCGAAGCGTTCTTCATTCCCGACGACGACCGGTTCGTGGCGACCGAGCTGACCCGCGGGCCCTGGGACGCCGGCGCGCAGCACGCCGGCCCGCCGGCCGCGCTGCTCGGCAGGGCGATCGAGCGCTTCGGCGCCAGGGACGACGTTCAGGTCGTGCGGCTGACCTTCGAGATCCTCCGCCCGGTGCCGATCGCGACCCTGGAGCTGGAGACGACCCTGCTGCGCGGCGGCCGCCGCGTCGAGGTGATCGGCGCCTCGCTCGGCAGCGCCGGCACCGAGGTCATGCGCGCCACCGGCGTCCGCATCCGCACCCTCGATTCACCCGCCGGCGCCGAGGCGCCACAAGGGCTCGAGGCCGCCCTCGCCGACGGGCTGGAGGACCGCAAGGTGCCGCCCGGGCCCGAGCACGGCGAGCCGCTGCGCTTCTTCCCCACGAAGCATGGAGTCGGCTACAACACCGCCATGGAGTGGCGCTTCGTCGAGGGCGCCTTCCTGGAGCCCGGTCCCGCCACCGTCTGGATGCGGATGCGCCACCCGCTCGTCCCCGGCGAGGAGCCCACCCCCCTCCAGCGCGTGCTGATCGCCGCCGACTCCGGCAACGGCGTCTCCTCGGTGCTCGACTGGCGCCAATGGCTGTTCATCAACCCGGACCTGACCGTCTACCTCCACCGCCCGCCCGAAGGCGAGTGGGTCTGCCTCCAGGCCCGCACCACCCTGGAGCCAGCCGGCCTGGGCCTCGCCGAGTCGACCATCTTCGACCGCGCTGGCCCGGTCGCCCGCGGCCTCCAGAGTCTCTTCGTCGCCAAGCGCCCCTGACCGCCTCGACCATGCGCGATCCCCGTTTCCGGCGCGCCCGCCGCGAGGACGTGCCGGCCATCGTGCGGCTGCTGGCCGACGACCCACTCGGCGCGGGCCGCGAGGCCCCCGGCGAGGCCGAGCTGCCCGCGGCGTACTGGCGGGCCTTCGACGCGGTCGAGGCCGGCAGCCGCGGCCAGGGGGTCGGCCGTGCCATGGTGCTGTGGGCGATCGAGCAGGCCCGCCTGCGGGGGTGCCGCCTGGTCCAGCTCACCACCGACCGGCGTCGGCCCGACGCGCTGCGCTTCTACGAGTCGCTCGGCTTCCGCGCCAGCCACACCGGGCTGAAACTGCCACTGGACTAATCGAACTGCCCCAGGGCCAGCATGTTGCCTTCGCTGTCCTTGAACCAGGCGCCCTTGCTCTGGCCGAGCGTCGCCACGCCGTTGACGGTCTTCACCTGCGGCGTGTCGTACTCCTCGAAGACCACACCGCGGCCCTGGAGCTCGGCTACGGCCGCCTCGATATCAGGGGTGTTCCAGGTCATCTGGGTGTGGGCGCCGCTGGCCGCACCTCCAGAGGGATAGACCAGGAACCTGGTCGTACCGCAGCGGAAGAACAGGCCGTCTGGCCCTTCGCTCTCCGGGGTCAGCCCCAGGGTCTGGGTGTAGAAGCGCCGGGCGCGCTGCAGGTCCGTTGCCGGCAGCGCTGCGTGGATAGGACAATCCGCCAACATCGGCCGAGCCTCCCCCCGCATGGACTTCCGCGGAGGCTACCACGCGGCCAGCCGCACGGTGGGTGTGCGGTCACCGGGCTTGCCGCTGCACTCGACTAGCGGGGAGATGGTCGAACGAGCTTCAGTTCGGTGGGGTCCCATCGCCAGGTGTTGTCGGGCGTGATGTGGGTGCCGCCGATCCAGCGGTCGATGCCGAGGAGTTCGACTCGGTCGGCTTCGCCGCGCAGCGTGCGTTCTCCGGTTGCTGTCAGGCGCAGCTGCAGGCGTGCGAACTGCTGGCTGTCGCCGAGCGGCGGCGGCTGGGGAAGTGGTGTGCCAGCCTCGGTCTCCAGCAGCCTTGCCGTTTCCTGTCCGAGCGCGGAGAGGGCCCGGTAGAACCAGGTGTCGCCGAGGAAGGGCGCCTGCTCGAGTCGTTGTGCTGCAACGAAGGCGGCCGGAGGTGTGCGTGCGCCGGCGGCGACCGCTTGGAGCGCCCGTCGTTCCGTCCCCGACAGGCCGTCTGCGGGCGCGGGCAGCTCCTCGAGCAACCGCCGCAGCGCGGGGGCGAGAAGCGGCAGCTGGGCGCTCTCACGGGTCGCCCACTCGGCCAGTGTCGTCGGCTCCGGCGCTTGGAGGGCGGCCCAGGCGCTGGTGGCCGCCTCGAGCGCGGCCGGTGCCGCCCGGCGGCGGGAGGGCCAGAGCGTCTCCAGCTCGCTCGCCGTCAGCTCGCCCAGGCCGGCGAACGATGGCTTGCCGGGGAAGGAGCCGACGACGATCAGCTCGGGCGCGGCCCGCTCGGTGTGGGCGAGCGCGAGCACGTCGAGGAGTTGGAGCTGGTCGTAGAGGTCGTGCTCGAACCAGAGCACCACCTGGAGGCCGTCGCGGAGCGCCTCGAGCAGCTGCCGGTCGCGCCGCTCGAGCGAGGAGCGCAGCGCCCGCCGGTCGCCCCAGCCGCAGTCGGCGAGGAAGCGGGCACGCGTCCGCAGCAGCTCCCGCCGTGGCAGCGCCGGCACCGGCCCCTCGTGGAGCACGTCCTGCCAGGACAGCACGGCGCCACCCAGCGCGGTCTGCCGCAACGTGTTGCCGGCGCTTTCGCCATTGGTGATGTGCAGAAGCGACGGCCGCGCCGTCGGCGCCCCGCCACGGCGGGCGAGCCAGGCGGCGCCGCAGGTGCAGTGGTCGAGCGAGCTGCAGGCGCAGCCGACGACACGTGCAAGTTCATCGCGCATGCGCCGCAACGCCGCGATCCGCGCGTCGATCTGGTCGATCTTTGTCGCCATCCGCACCCGCAGCGCCTCCGAGGGCGCACCCGAGCGGCGTGCCGCGCGCAGGTACTCGGCGATCTCTGCCAGCGTGAAGCCGACCGCCTGCGCCTCCTTGATCGCGCCGAGGAAGCGCACCGTCTCCTCGTCGTAGCGGCGCTGCCCGCTGGGCGTGCGCTCCGGCGCCGGCAACAGTCCCCGCCGCTCGTAGTAGCGCAGCGTCTCGACGTTCACGCCTGCACGTTCCGCGACCTCGCCAACCCTCATGCCGCTGACTATAGGTCCGTACCTGGGTCCGGAAATCAACCCCACAGCAGCAGCGACTGCTCTGCCGGCTACCAAGACCTGGCTCGGTGCACCACGCCTGCTCCACGACCGCCGCCGCCGCCTCATCCCCACCGACCGCCGCGACGACATCCACGAAGGATTCCTCGCCCTCGCCTGCTGCCTCATCTGCTGGCGAGGGCTGGAGAACTCATTGAGTTGGGACCTCTGAGATGGCGGTTCGCTCCTCGTGTTGGGTTCGCCTGTCGGCCTGCGCCCTTTGACCAGAGGCAACCAGGGCCGGACTACCGGTGAACGACGGAAGGGTGAAGGACCCAGTCCGACCCGAACGCCGGCGACAGGGCCTGGTCGCGGATGCCGATCGCGGGCCAGTCCTCCTCGTGGGGACCATCGGTGTAGAACGTCTCGACCGACATCCCCGCCCAGGCCGCCCCGACCAGCTCACCGCGCACCGCGGCCTGCGGGTCCTCGGCAAACCAGTCCGCCACCAGCCGCAGCGCCCGCACAGCATCGTCGCGGTCCCACCGGTCGCTTCCCATGACGTACTGGCCGGCCTTGCCGATGGTGTCCGCAAGCGAGTTGCCAACCAGCCGACCCGCCGCTTCGGCCCGCCACGCCTGCGCCAGCATCCGGCGGGTTGTGGCGGGCAGCGCGTCGGCAGCCGGCAGCATCGGAAACCGCTCGAGCAGCGCCTGCCAGACCGGCAGCGGAAACAGCGCCGCGCCCTGGCGCAGCGCCCACAGCGGCCCGTAGCGGCCGGCCCGCCACTCGTCGTGGCTGTCGACCTCGGTGGCTGTCCACAGCACCTGGCCGCCAAGGCGGGACAGGTCCGCGTAGCCGCCCGAGTTGCAGCCAGGCGTGCCGCACACCTCGCACAGCTGCACCTGCACCGGGTTCGGGGACCACACCACGTCCTCCAGGGCGTTGCACAACTCCTGGCCATCGACACGCAGGCGCGTCCAGGACGGCGGCCGCAGGCCCGAAGCCGAGAAGTCCGGCGACCATGGCTGCGTCTGTGGCTGGGAGCAGACGAGCACGCGCGCTCCTTTGGATCTCAGTGTTGGCCCGATCATTGTGGTGGGTCTGCCAGCGTGGTCCCCCACGTGTGAAGGTGTGGGCCATGTAGACGAGCGCGGCGAAGCAGTTGCGGTCCGGGATGGTGCGCACCCCGCCGCCCCACCAGGGCCGGGGTGCGGGTGGCAGGAGGGCTTGACGATCATTCAGAGCGCGTCTGTGAACTTGTCAGCCCGACGTGGTCCGTGCAGGCTCGGCCGAGGGCGCCTCCTGCCGCGATGAGTTCCGGCCGGGTCGCGCGTCTGTTCTGGTGACCGTCGTAGGACGTCGTACGGCGGTGCCCGGCACGAGACACCATGGAGGACACCATGACGACCACCCCGAACGACCCGACCACCGCGCTGCCCGGCCGCCCGCCCGTGGTCGACCTGGCCACCTGGCAGGCCGCCCGTGACGAGCTTCTGGCCCGCGAGAAGGCCCACACCCGCGAGGGCGACGCCATCGCCGCGGCCCGCCGCCGGCTGCCGATGGTGGAGCTCGACGGGACGGTCGAGGTCGTCGGACCCGACGGCCCGGTCCCGTTCCTGGACCTGTTCCAGGGCCGCGACGAGCTCGTGGTCTACAAGCACATGTGGTACGACGGCGCGCCGCACCAGGGGCAGTGCGAGGGCTGCACCACCACGGCCTGGCACCTGAAGGACGCGGTCTACCTCAACGCCCGCGGCGTCTCGTTCGCCATCCTGACCACGGGCCGGTGGGACGAGGTGGCCGCCTACGTCGAGTTCATGGGCTACACCCAGCCCTGGTACTCGGTGCGCGACGTGGACGGGCTGGTCGGCGGCGGCATGGGTCACATCACCTGCTTCCTGCGCGACGGCGACCGCGTCTTCCTCACCTACTCCATGACGGGCCGGGGCAACGAGCGGGTCAACGGGTCCCTGGGCCTGCTCGACATGACGCCCTACGGCCGCGGTGAGCGGTGGGAGGACAAGCCCGAGGGCTGGCCCGAAGGCCGCGACGCGTGCTGGTCCTGGCGCTCGGACGCGGACGGGAATCCCACCTGGGGCCCGACCAGCCGACCCGTCCCGCAGTGGACCCGCCCCGGCGCGACCCCCGTCGAGTCACTCGGCCGGCGCGGCCACCACCACTGAGCCGCTGCTAGGCCGGCAGGCTGGCGACTCCCTCCGGCAGGAACCGGCCGCCGGTGACCGCCTCGGCGACGCCGGTGC
>DASVXQ010000010.1:0-5975 GCA_036392615.1 Actinomycetes bacterium
GCCCTCGGCGTCAATGAGGTGACCCGCACCTACATGGCCGCCTTCAGTGCGAGCACCGGCGGCCTGCTGTCCTTCAACCACACCTTCAACGCGCGCCCGTCGGCGATCGCGCGATCGCCTGATGGCAGCAAGCTCTACGTCGGCGGCGCCTTCACCACCGTCGATGGCAAGGCCAGGAGCAGGCTCGCCGCCTTCGACACCGCCACCGGCGCGCTCACATCATGGGCGCCACGGGCCAGCGCCCCGGTCAAGGCCCTGGCCGTCTCCCCTGACGGCAGCAAGATCTATGTCGGGGGCAGCTTCGGGTACCTGAACGGGGTGGCCCGCACCCGCCTCGGCGCGGTGAACACCGCCGGCACCCTCGACCCGAACTGGAAGCCCACCGCCGACGCCACGGTCTATGCCATGGCCGTGGCGCCCGACGGCAGCCGAGTGTTCATCGGCGGCTACTTCAGCTACGTCAACGGGCAGTACCGCAGGGCTACCGCCTCGCTGTACCCAAGCAACGGCACCAATGCCCCCTGGGCCTCTTACAAGGAAGTCCCTGCGAGGAGCTCGACCTGCGACTCCAACATCAAGACCGTCGCGGTCGACAGCAGCAAGGTCTACTTCGGCGCCGAGGGGACGGGCGGCGGCTGCTTCGACGGAACGTTTGCGGCCAGGCAAACCGACGGGGTCAAAGTCTGGCGGGACAACTGCCTGGGCGCCACTCAGGCGGTCGTGGTGATCGGCTCCTGGCTGTACATCGGCTCCCACGCGCACAACTGCAGCACCGTGAGCGGTGGCTTCGGCGAGACGAGCCCTCCTCACCACCTGATGCGCGAGTCCACCTCCGACGGTCACATCGACGCAACCTGGTTCCCCAACACCAATGGCAAGCCGCTGGGGCCCCGCGCGCTTGCGACTGACGGGGCGCGCCTGGCCGTGGGTGGCGACTTCACCTACGTCAACAACAAGCCGCAGCAGGGCTTCACCAAGTTCGGTTGATCTGGGCAGGCACCGGGCAACAGCTTTCCTTGCGCCTGCCGATCGTGCCCGAGCAGCCCGTGCCCGTCGTCCCGGACGACGGCCTCCGCCGGCTGCTGGCCACCTGCGCCGGCAAAGACTTCGACGCCCGCCGGGACAGTGAACCAGGCCTGGCAGCCAGGTGACCACGGGGGCCGATGGCGGGACTGTACAGGGCCACGGCCGAGCAATAGGCTGGCCGTGCTGCGTGCCGCCGCGGAACTGAGCAAGAGATCGCTCTGTGGCGCCAAGGAAGGGGCCGCCGGGGACCTGGCGCTCGGCGCAGCCCCCTGTTCCCGCCCCAGGCGGGCAGGAGGTTCGAGCATGCTTCGCTTCCGGCTTCCGGTCCTGGTCGTCATCGCGGCGGTCGTCGCGGCCCTGCTGGCCCTGCCGGCGGGCGCGGCGCCGGCCAACGTCGACGTCAGCCAGCGCCATCTCAACGAGTCCGAAGAGGCGATCGCGGTCAATCCTACCAACCCCAACAACGTCGTGATCTTCACCAATGTCGGCCACGGGGAGGCAGGGCTTACCGCTGGGATGTTCCTGGGTGTGAGCTTCGACGGCGGCAAGACCTGGACCAGGAGGCTGGTCGGCCTCGGCGCCGGCGATCCCCTCGGCGACACCTGCTGCGATCCGAGTCTGTCCTTCGACCGTTATGGCAACCTCTTCATGACCTACCTCTACCAGGTGGAGGACCAGGTCCCGGTCGCACTCAGCACCGACGGCGGCCTGACCTTCAAGGTTATTGCCAACATCTCCAAGGCCGACCTGCCCGCCAAGAAGGCGAAGGGGGATAACCGCGGCCTGTTCCGGTTCGTGGACCAGCCCACCATTACGGCGGCCGAGAATGAGGTTTGGGTGGTGTTCAACGCTGGTGGCCCGATCGTCGCCACCGGCGCACCCGTCACCGGGCTTGGCAAGGTCGGCCATTTCATCCCGGTCGAGGTGGTCCCGGGTACGAACAATTGCACCTACGGCGACGTGGCGATCGGCCCGTCGGGTCAGGTGATGCAGGCGTGCAACCTGACCGAGAGTGGACAGGGCGGCGGCAAGATCTTCGTGAACGTCGACCCCGACGGGCTCGGCCCGGCGGGGTTCGGCGACCGGGTCTTCGTGACCGCGACGCACGTCGGCGGTTTCGATTTCATCCCGCCGCAACCGGACCGCTCGGTCGACGCCGAGGTCGGCCTGGCCTGGGATCGCACCGGCGGCCCGCACGCCGGACGCGTGTCCATGGTGTACACGCGCGAGCAACCCAACGAGAGCGACAACATGGATATCTACGTTCGCCACTCTGACAATGATGGGGCGACGTGGAGCTCCGCGGTCCGGGTCAATGATGACCACACCCCCAACAGCCAGTTCCTGCCGAAGATCTCGCTGGATCCCACCACCGGCAAGCTCGCCGTCGTCTGGTACGACAGCCGAAACGACCTTGGGACCGGTGGGACCGGTGACACCGACGGGATCGCCAACGACGACGCGCAATTCTGGGGGGCGTTCAGCAGCAACGGTGGGGTCAGCTTCACTGCCAACCTGCAGATCAGCGCCGGGACCTCGAATTCTCACGACTCCGGCAACGGGATCGACTACGGCGACTACAGCGGGCTGTCGTTCTACGGTGGCGTCGCCCACCCGTCGTGGTCCGACAACTCCAACAGCACCGGCAACAACCCGGACGGCGCGCTGCACCAGCTGGACATCTACACCGCGGCAGTGCCGGCCCCGTTCTAGGACTCTGCGAACAACGGCTAGCGCCTGATGGCGTCCCAGGAGGTGGCCGCGGACCAGACAGCGGGCTAGCATCCGTGCCGCAAGAACCCACCTGCCCCGTCGCTGCGCATGGTCAGAGCCCACCGCATCTACGCGGCACTGTACGAGCGGCAGCTGCGCCCGCTGGAGCGCGGCTAGCTTGGTCAGCGCCGCGCCGCGCTGCTGGGCCGGCTTACCAAGCAGGGGCTGGAGGTCGGCGCGGGCACCGGCACCAACCTGGCCTACTACCAGCACGCCAGCAAGGTCGCGGTCTGCGAGCCCGACCCGGCCATGCGCACCCGCCTGGCCGGCAAGCTGCCCGGCGTGCGGGTGCCGGTGCAGCTGTGCGACGCCGCTGCAGGCGCTGCCGTTTGCCGACTGCAGCTTCGACATGGGGGTGTGCACGCCGGTGCTGTATACCGTGGCCGACCTCGTCCCCAGCCCATCGCGCGGCTCGTGCCGTGGGTCCTGGCGAGGCCCATGGCACCATGCTGTCGGTGAATCTCGCGCGATCAACGCCCTCGCGTCAGGATCGCGTCAGCGGTCGGCTACGGCCCAGTGGCGTAGCGGACGAGATCGGCGAGCGTGAACCGGTCCGGCTCGTTCCCAAGGAACGGCGTCCATGTCGGATTCGCGTTGATGAACGACTGGCTGTCAGCCTCCAGCAGCCCGAGGATCACCTCCGCGAGGATCCGGCCGCCGACCGGTCCGAGGCGCCGCTTGCCGCCGCGGGCCGCAGCCTCGGCGAGGACGTAGTACCACAGCGGCGCCGGTGCGCCGCCGAGCCCAAGGTCCTCGTCGTGCAGCTGAGGTTCACCCAGGGCTTCGGCCACGTCCTGACCGGACGGCAACCCCATGGCTCGGCCCCGTAGGAGGTTGAGCCAGGCGAGGGAGCGGCGGGCCTCACCCGGTGGGGCGACGCCGGCGGGCAGGCTGGCCAGCGGCCCGGCCAGCTTGGTGTCGAGCTGCCTGGTGTGCTGCGGGCGTCGACGCGCAAGGTCCAGGAACCGATCCCAGTCGATCACCAGCCGGTCGAGCAGCGGCCGAGACCCACCGAGATGGCCCGCGTCCAAGGGGTCGGAGTGGGCCGCGAACAACCGGACCCTAGTAGCTCGTGCGTTCAGCTCGTAACTCGGCCGGACCAGGCTGTGGCCGAAGCGGTAGGCTCCGACCGAGAACTCCACCGGCATGAACGGCTCGCCGTCGAAGCGAAAGCGGCGTCGTTCGGGCTGGGAACGCGTCCCACGGTGACGGGTCCGCTGCGACTCCGATACGCGGACGAGCAGCTCCTCGATCAGCCCCTCCGGCACGACCCGGGGGAGGAAGTCCCGGACGACGACCCACTGGTAATGCCAGCGGACGATACGCTGCACCTCCCAGAAGAGCCCGGCGGGGTCGCCCGACCAGTGATCGCTATGCTCGCCGCCGAGCAACGCGCACGCGACGCGGTTGTGGAGCTTGAGGAAGGCCAGATGAAGCTGGCTGATGATGGCGTTCTCGTCGTTGCGGGGGTCGCCGACCAGCGCCTGGCCCTGCATATTGCGGGGCAGGTCCTCGACCGCGAAGCTTCCGCCGAACTCGGCCCTGCTGTCGCCGATCAGCAGCAACGCGCCGCGAAGCTCGCCCTGCTGGTCGTACAGGTAGGGCATGTCCCGCGGTCCGCTTCCATAGACCGCGTCGAGATCCAGCCTCGGCGTGCGGAAGTCCTCGAGTTGACCGGGATCGTTGGGTGCCCGCAGGTTCGAGACTGGGTCGAACGTAAGGTCATGATCGAGGAACTGGCCGAAGTAGGTGTATCCGGCCGGCAGGTCCGGGTGGTCGAACTCCGCGCCGTCGCCCTCGACCATCCGCCCCGCCAGGTCGTCGATCAGATCCAGGGGCACCTCGTAGGGTTCGAGGTCGGGAAACATCCTCCCATACCGGGCCCCGGACCGATCGACCTCGGAACCGGCGGCACGCGGCTGCAGGACGCCGTGGCGATGCGCAAGCCGTGGGTCTGAGGCGTCAATCAGCCCGCGGCGTAGGCTTTTGGGCTGAGCCGCTGCGGAGGGTCGAACAGCCAGTCGTCACTGACCCGCATAAGGAACGCGGTGCTGAGCGAGTCGGGGTCGAAGCGGTCGAAGCTGAGCGCCACCCACGCGCCCGGACTCAGCGGTCGTGCCCAGGCCAGCTCAAACTCGCCGTAGAAGTCCGCAGCGACCGGATCGGTTGGCTGCGGATAGCCATTGGCGGGAAAACCCAACGGCTCGCCAGGATCAGGCCGGGCGCACTCGACCTTCCTTCCCCGCTGAAACTCGAGCGTGAGCTGCTGGCTGAGTACCACCGAGTCCGGCGAAGGCCGGCTTAGCTTGAGGAGCCCGTCATAGGGTGAGGAGGCGGCGACCTGGGAGCTCCGCAGCCACTCTGGCACGCTGCGGCCCTGCCCGAACGGCTCGTACCACGGGCAGCCGTCGATGCGGGGCGGTGGCGGCGAGGCAGCCTGGATCCACACACGCCGAAACGGCAGGGCGTGCTCGGGCGATGGGAGGTAGCGAAGGGTATCGGGATCCTCCGCCCGGATGCGGAGACCGACCACTTCCACACGGAAGCCATCGCGGGCGACGAGCAGGATCTGAATGCCGACGTCGCTGCCAGCCTGGTAGCTCATCATGTGCCCCTTCTTGGCCAATGCAGGAAATTCGGCCTGCCTGTCTGTTACGGTAAGCCGCTCGGCCGTCCCAGGGACTCGTAGATTTTCCCTAGGTCTTGGCGAGCTGTCTGCTGCGTCCGAGGTGCGTGATGACGTACAACTCCTTCCTCCCCGGCTACGTGGTGCAGTTGCTTGCCGACCGACCCCGCGTGCCACCGCTCGTCCACCGTGGCAATGGGGTGGTGCTGTTTGCCGACATCGTTGGCTTCACGCCCATGAGCGCCGCCCTGGCCGACGCCGGCCCCGAGGGCACCGAGGAGCTGAGCGAGATACTCAACAGCTTTTTCGCCCGAATGATCGACCTAGTCAGTGGCTACGACGGCACCGTCGCCAAGTTCGCCGGCGACGCGCTCACGGCGCTGTTCCCGTTTGGATCCACGGCCAGGGGAACTGTGCGGCGGGCGGTTGGATGTGCCCTCGGCATGCAGGCGGCGACGCGCGGGTTCCAGGCCATGGCGACCCGTGCTGGAATCTTCCCATTGGCCATGCGGGCCGGGCTCGGCGGCGGACGGGTGCTCGCCGCCGTCGT
>DASVXQ010000011.1:0-11290 GCA_036392615.1 Actinomycetes bacterium
GTTAAGGAGGTACTGCCCATATCTGTATGCGTACCGAATACGGTCGAACCCTTGCCATTCAGCCCACCACGCGCCCTTCCGGCGATCTCGCAGCCGCATAAAGCCCATCGATCTTGGCATCGCTTGAGCCTGTGGCCTGGCCTTGTCAATCGCATCGCATGACAGACCATCCGTGAGAGCCACTTGAGAGGCCAAACATGCTGCGACCTAGGACTTTCGAGTACTTCACCAAAGGGCTTTGTCCAGGCTACGTCATCTTTACGTCGTGTTGGCGATGGCGGCACATGGTCCTTTCAGCTAGGTTTCTCCCGCTTCATGTATGACCGGTAGCTAGCGTAACGGTTCCGGAAAGCCGTGGTCGTGGAGATGGCCGCCGGCGTGCTGGCACGCACGAGTCCACCTCGACGTGGACACTCCTTGACGCTTTGGAGCTCGGCAGTGGGGGGCTGCGGTGAACGCAAAACGACGTCAGCGCCATGGGATGCACTTGGCCGAGGCGCCAGGCGCACGGCGCCATCGGCACCACGGACTCCTCGGCACCCGCCTGGTCTTTGTCGGGCTGACACTGTGCACGCTGGTGGCGACGCTGACGGCGGTCTCCTCCTGGCCGGCGTACGCCGACTCCCCCAACCCAGTGGTGGTGGAGAACCAGCAGCCGGGGACGGACCAGTGGAGGATCACGAAGCCGGGGGACGACATCAAGCAGCAGGTCAAGGGCTACGCGTCCGCGACCAGCGTGAACCTCGGCGGCACGATCACGTTGTTTGTGTCGGTGAACCCGACCCAGACCTACTCGATCGACGTCTACCGCATCGGCTACTACCAGGGGCTCGGCGGCCGGCTGATGCTGCACGTCGACTCCCAGCAGGGGGTGACGCAGCCGACCTGCCCGATGGACGCCACCACAGGCATGATCGCCTGCAACTGGTCCTCGAGCTACCAGCTCACGGTGCCGACGTCGTGGACGAGCGGCATCTTCCTGGCCAAGCTCACCAACGCGGCGGGGTATGAGAACTACATCATCTTCGCGGTGCGTGACGACGGCCGGCAATCTGCGCTGCTGTACCAGGAGAGCGTCACCACCCACGAGGCCTACAACAACTACCCCGACGACGCGCCCTCGGGCTCCGGGGCCCCGGCGACGGGCAAGAGCCTCTACGACTACAACAGCTCCACGACGAAGGCCGGTCTCGGAACCCAGCGTGCGGTCAAGGTGAGCTTCGACCGGCCGTACTCAGACGGGGACGGCGCCGGCAACTTCATGTGGTGGGAGCTCTACTTCGTCCGCTGGATCGAGCAGAACGGCTACGACGTCAGCTACTCCACCGACGTGGACACCGACCTCAACGGTGCCGCCCTGCGCAACCACCACGGCTTCCTGTCCGTGGGGCATGACGAGTACTGGAGCAAGGCCATGTACGACGCGGCGGTCGCCGCGCGGGACAACGGCATCAACCTCGGGTTCTTCGGCGCGAACGCGGTCTACTGGCAGATACGGTTCGAGTCCTCGGCGGGCGGGCAGCCGGACCGGGTCATCGTCTGCTACAAGGACGCCACGCTCGACCCGGTGACGGACTCCACCACCACGGTGAAGTGGCGGGACCCGCAGGTGAACCGACCCGAGCAGCAGCTCATGGGCGCGATGTTCACGGGTCTGCAGCCGGACGGCGCCGCACCGGCATCCTATGTGGTCACGAACAGCTCCAACTGGGTCTACGCCGGGACCGGGGTCAGTAACGGCGACCGGATCCCAAGGGTCGTCGGCTACGAGGCGGACCGCTACGTCAACGGCGTGAAGGCCCCGACCGCCGCGGCCAACACCTACGTGATGCTGTCGAGCTCGCCCTACACGACCACCAACAACACCACCGACTACCAGCAGTCCGCGGTCTACCAGGCGCCCAGTGGCGCGTGGGTGTTCGACGCCGGCTCGATCGACTGGTCGCTTGGGCTGTACAACGACGAGAACTCCAACACCGCGGATCCCCGCATCCAGCAGATGACCGCGAACCTGCTGGGCAGGTTCGCGGCCGGCTCGCAGCCGCTGCCCGCCGCCCCCAGCAACCTCGTCGCTACACCCGGCTCCTCAAGCGTCAACCTGACGTGGACCGACAACGCCACCGATGCGACCGGCTACGTCCTAGACCGCAGCGGCACGTCCACGTTCGACACCGTCACGAGCACCACCCTGCCCGCCACCGCCACCAGCTACGGCGACTCGGGCCTGGCTGCCGGCGTCTACTACTATCGCCTGCGTGCGGTCAACGCCAACGGCAGCTCGCCGTACGTCACGGCCAGCGCGGCCACGGTCTCCTACACCGCACTGGTCAACGGGCGCGACAGCCTGCTGGCGAACTGGCGGCTCGGCGAGACCGGCGGCATGACCGCCTGGGACACCACCGGGGCCAACAACGGCTCGTACGCCGGCGCTCCCACGCTTGGGGCCGCGGGGGCGATCGCCAACGATCCCGACAAGGCCGTCGGGTTCAACGGCTCAACGAGCAGGGTCGCGCTGCCGTCGATGGCCCCGGTCGGTGACTTCACCGTCGAGGGCTGGAGCTACCTGACCAGCTCGGCAAACGTCAACAACACCGTCTACGGCGGCAGCACCACGGTCCGCATCCTGGCCCGTCCCGGCGCGCCCAACTCCGCCACGACGGCCTACGCCAGCGTTTGGCTGAACGGCACCGAGTACCTCCTGCAGCCCAGCAGCTCATCGTCGAACGTCAACACCTGGGTGAACTGGGCGCTGACCCGGCACGGCAACACCCTGACCCTGTATCGCAACGGCGTGCAGATCGGGCAGCGCACCGACCTGCCGGCCACTGCCACCGCCACGCTCAACGGCAACATCGGCCTGCAGCTCGGCGGCGGCGCCTACGCCCTCACCGGACGCATCGACGAGGTCGCGATCTACAACGATGGGCTGTCGGCCGGCGACATCGCCAACGACTACACCGCCGGGCTCAACGGCGGCGCCCCGCCGCCGCCATCCCCGCCCACGACCTCGTACAAGAGCACCGTGCTCGGGGAGAGCGGGCTGGTCTCATACTGGCGGCTCGGGGAGCGCAGCGGGGCCACCGCCGGCGACAGCAAGGGCACGAACAACGGCACCTATATCAACGGCGTCATCCTCGGGACCTCCGGGGCGATCGCCAACGACCCCGATACCGCGGCCACCTTCAACGGCACCAACCAGCGGGTCAGCCTGCCGTTGCTGCCTACCGGCGTGACCAACTTCACGGTCGAGGGCTGGACGTATCTGACCAACGCATCCAGCACCAACAACACTCTCTACGGCAGCAATGGCGCGGTGCGGCTGCTCGCCCGGCCAGGCACCCCGTCCACGCCAACTGCCGCGTACGCCGGGGTCTGGCTCAACGGGACCGAGTACTACCTACAGCCCAACAGCTTGTCGTCGAACGTCAATATCTGGGTGTACTGGGTGCTGACCCGGCAGGGCAGCACGCTGACCCTATACCGCAACGGGGCCCAGATCGGGCAGCGCACCGACCTGCCGGCCACGGCCACCGCCAACATCAGTGGCTACATCGGCGCCCAGGGCGGCAGCACCTACTTCCTCGCCGGGAGCATCGACGACGTCGCGGTCTATAACAGTGCGCTGAGCCCCACTGCGGTCGCTGGCCACTACAAGACAGCCCTCGACGGCCCGCCGCCCCCCTGAACACCCGGCGCGAAACGAACCAGCCGACCATCGTCTGTCTCTACGCTTGCGCCAGAGACGCTCGCGGCCCTACCTGCCAGAGCCGTCCAGCCTCGACGAGCAGGTCCAGGTGCTACTTGACAGCTGGGCTGCTCGGAGGGCTGGCGCTGGTATACGACAACGCCAAGCTCCCGCCGCCCTCACGGGTACCGCCCGCCGGTGGGTGCAGGGCAGGTGCTGATCACCTCCCGCAACCCGCCGGGGTGGGATCGCCGCCGCCATCCGCGTGGACGTGCTTAGCCGGGACGAGTCGGCGTTCAGTGTCCAGTCGAGCCGCGGTCAGGTCGAACGCTCCATTACCAACGCTGCATGGCTGTCCTATCCCAGGGTGATCGAGGCGTCGTCGGCGTAGAAGCAGGTGCCAGGCGGGGCGCTGGAGATGTAGGCATTGAAGTCCAGGGTCGACGCGCCCGGCGCCGCTGGCACATCAGTGACGGTCACCTGCTGCCAGGCGGTTGACAGGGCCACCGTTGTGGTGGGCGAAGCGAGTAAGGTCCCGCTGCTGTTGTATTCGCGGAAGCGCAGCTTGAGGCTGGCGCCGGCGGTGTCGGCCCGCACCCAAAGCGAACCGGTGTACCTACCGCCTGACGCTGCGGTGGTGGTGATCCAGTTCGGCGAGTCGTTGAGGGTACAGCTTGTCGTCGATGAGCCGGTGTTGGTGAGCTTGGCGGCGAAGGCGCCGTTGTGGCCGCCGGCGACCCTGGTGAGGGTCGCGCTGGTGCTGCCAGCGGTATTCCAGCCGGACAGGCCGGCCTCGAAGCCCGGGTTGTTGATCAGGTTGGTGCCACCTGTAGCGCTGGAGACGCTCACGCTTGCAGTCGCCTGGTTGGCCTGCCCGGCGCTGTCGGTGACGGTGACCGTGACCGTGAAGGTGCCGCTGCCGGTGTAGGTGTGGGTGGCGGTGGCACCGGCTTGCGGCTCGGGGGTGGTGCCGTCGCCGAAGTCAAAGGCATACGTCGAGATCGGGGTCGCGTCGGTGTCGCTGGAGCCGCTGGCATCCGCGGTGACCGCCAAGGGCGCGGTCCCTGAGCTTGGCATCAGGCTCAGCGCCGCGGTCGGCGGGCTGTCGGGTGGTGGCGGGCCGCTGGGCTGGAACTCGTAGGCGCCGCGGTCGTCGAACGCCCCAGGAGGAGCGCCCTTGTCGTTCGGCGTTGCCGGGTCGTCGACCCGTGGGTTGCCGTCGATGTCGGCCGGCTGCTCCCCGCTGACGCCCGCGTTGGCCGAGTCGATCGCGGGCGAGCCCGCCGTCAGGTGGTAGTCGTGGCCACTGGCGCTGACCCACTTGGGATCCTGCGTGATGTCGTTGGCGCCCTGACCGGTCTTCTGGAAGCTGGCCAGCGAGGTGTAGCTGGTGGTGTTCCACACGTACAACACCGCGGGCGGGGGTGGGTTGTTCAGCCAGGTGAGGTTGTAGTTGACCGTGGTCCCCGCGGTCGAGTACTGGTCAACGCGGATGTCCCCGCGGGTTCGTGTCTCGCCGGCGCAGTCGGTATGGCCTGTGGGCGGGGTAATGCACGGGGAAACGTTGTAGCCGTTGTCGACCGCGACGTTGTTCTCGACCGTCGCGCCGGTGGAGGTGCCCTCGACGTTGATCCCGGCGGTGTAGTTCCACCAGACGCTGTTGCCGATGATCCGCTGGCCGGTAGCACCGAGGTCGTCGATGCCGTGGTCGCCGTTGAAGTAGGTGAGGTTGTCGGCGATCAGCTCGTCCCCGCCGCCGGTGTAGGTTTGGATGCCGGAGTCCTCGTTGTCGTGGGTGCGGTTGCCGAGCACGCTGTTGCCGGGCGAGCGCAGGTCGATCCCGGGCGCGGCACGGTTGTAGCCCCGGGCGTTGGCGAAGCTCTCGTTGCTCTGGATCGTGTCGCGGGTCGAGCCGCTGACCAGTTGGATGCCGGCGTCGCTGTTGTGGTCGGTGGTGTTGGCCTGGACCAGGGAGTCGTTGGTGCCGCTGAGCTTGATCCCCTGGGCGATCAGGCCATCGACGGGCTGGCCGGCGTAGCTGACGTGGTTGCCCGCCACGGTGATGTGGCTGGAGCCGCTGACCAAGATGCCAACCCCGGAGGTGGCAGTGACGGTGAACCCCTGGAGGGTGAGGTAGCTGGACGACGAGACGGCAAACCCGTTGGTTCCTCCGCGCACGGTGACGCTGGCCCCATCGGCGGCGCGCACCACCAGCGGCGCGCCCGCGCTGCCGTCGTTCTTGCCCTTGATCGTGACGCTCTCGCTGTAGGTGCCGGAGGAGACCAGGATCGTCTGCCACCCAGGCTGGCCGACAGCGTTCTTGATGTGGCAGTACGGCTGCGACGGGCTGGTGCCCGACCCGGTCGCGTCGCTGCAACCTGGGTTGGCCCCGTCAACGTACAGGGTCGACCCTACTGCCTGAGCGACACTCGCCCCGAGTCCGAGACCGACCAGGGCCAGGACGACGGCGAGCGCAACGACCGCCAGCCCGGCCGCGGGGACGTGGAGTGGTGTGCCACGGTGATAGGCGCGCACGAGCGGATGCATCTTGCCCCCCTACAGATGCGGCGCCCATTGCCCACGAGCACAGAACCGGCCGAAGCGCCAGAAGCCAGAGTCAGATTCTCAGATGCTCCCTCTTACGGCATCAGTCGTGGATGGTGCAATCAGTAGAAGTGATCACACACTGCAGCATCCAGTCGCCGTACCCGGACTCGATGATCCAGCTAGCGTGCGAAGTCGTGAGCAACTTGTGGCGGTGCTAGCGGAGCTGGAGACTCGCGAGTAGCCGTTTAACGCCTAACGGCAGGGTTGTAAACATTCTGGAGGCATTCGTGAAGCCTCGCGTGGGCGAGACGCACCTCATTAGGGTGCTGGAGGCGCGAGCCGGCCTGACCGAGGAGGCCCAGATCCACCGCGGGGTCGCCGCCGTCCTCACGCTACTCCAAAGCGGCGGCCTGACTAGCCGGCCCCAGGCGCCCTGACCGGCGTTGACGAAGCGGTCGGTCAGAACGCCTTACTTCGCTTCTGACGGTCCGCATCGACCTGCAGAAACGCAGGTCGGCACAGCGGTAGGCGGGTTCTCCCTCGCACGGAGGAAGTCAGGGGTTCAAATCCCCTCACCTCCACCCCATCGAAAGCCCAGCTCACCGGCCTGGCGGGTCGCTCCCGCCGGGCCGGCGCCGTTCCAGGTCCCCTCCCCGGGGCAGCAACCGCTGCGGTGCGTTGCTGTCCTTGGACGATTTCGGGTCGAGCGTAGAGCGAGCAGAAAGCTGCCATCCGTTATGAGCGAGGGAGGCGTGATTGAGCAGCGTGGGTCAGCAAGAAACTGGCTAAACTACCTGGGCTACGGGATGGCGTGGCAGCGAACCTAGAGCCCCCGTGTTGGTTGACGCTTGACGGCGTGTGTCCGAGAGTGTGGCGTTCGTCGACGTTGAGCCTGTTGTCTACTGACCTGCCGGAGGGGTGAGCGCGCGTCTCTTGGGTTGCGTGGGCGCAGAGTTGACGCTGCAGGAACCTGAACGAGGTTGTCCCCGGTCTTGTTGAAGTGAGGTGGAGTCCCCGCCTGAGACCTGCCTGCGTGGTAGGTGTCGGGCGACCGCCAAGTCAACCGACAACGGAAGGGGGCCAGCACCGATGAAGAAGCACGTAGCTGCTGTCCGTCTGGTCGATTGCGACGAAGCGACCGAGGCGGTGGGGTTGCCGGAGGCACTGCGCCGGTCGCTGGGCGCGATCGCGGGCGTCGCGCGTGAGGGGCTGTTGGCGATAGGCACCACGGTCGGCCTGGCCGTGATGGGCGAGATGATGACCGCGGAGATGACCGTCGGCTCAAGGGCTACCGGCAGATGCCGACCCTCGTCGCTGCGCTGGCCCGTCACGTCGAGGCTGTTAGGGCGGCGTGGGATGCTGCACGAGTCGCATGAGCGGGCCAACCGACGCCCACCCCGCCAGTGGTCGCGACTGGAAGCTGGACGCTCGGGGCGCCCTTGGCCCAAGCCTTGAGAGGAGTCCGCATGAAGACCCCCCCGATCGTGTCGCCAAAGGAGTGGGAAGCTGCGCGCCAACGGCTGCTGGTGAAGGAAAAGGAGCTGACCCGCGCCCGTGACGCGCTGGCCGCCGAGCGTCGGCGGATGCCGTGGGTGGCGGTGGACAAGGCGTACCAGTTCGACGGGCCCGACGGCAGGGCGAGCCTGCTGGACCTGTTCGATGGCCGCCGGCAGTTGATCGTCTACCGCGCCTTCTACGGGCCCGAGGTCACCACCTACGCGGAGGGCGGCTCGTATCCGCAGCGGGCGTGCGTGGGCTGCTCGTTCCTGGCCGACCAGGTCGCCCACCCCGCCCACCTGAACGCGCGGAACACCACGCTGGCGTTTGTCTCGAGCGCGCCCCAGGCCAACATCCAGGCCCTGAAGCAGCGTCACGGATGGCAGCGCATCCCCTGGTACACGATCACCGACGACTTCGATACCGACTTCGGCGTCGACCAGTGGCACGGCACCAACGCGTTTGTTCGCGAGGGCGACCGGGTCTTTCGCACCTACTTCGTCGACGCCCGCGGCGACGAGCAGATGGGCAGCACCTGGAACTACCTCGACATCACCGCGCTCGGCCGCCAGGAGCAGTGGGAGGACTCGCCGGAGGGGTACCCGCAAACCCCGCCGTACGGGTGGTGGAACTACCACGACGCCTACCGCCAGGGCGACTGATCATCCCATCTGACTGATCACCCCATCTGGGGGTGTGTCGGTGGGGGAGCTTCTGTGCTCATCGGCGCGGCAGGGGCTGGCCCTGCACCGCAACAGCGACATCCCTGGTCGTCCTCGCCGCTATGACGCAATGAACAAAGACCGTCACCGAACCTCAACAACGCTCAGGAGGGACATCCTCCACAGCGGTGGGTGGCCCCTTAGAGAGGAAAGCGAAGGAATCCAGGCCAGCCGCTGGGACCTAATAGGGTACTGATGGTGTCCCATCAAGCCGCAGGGACTTCTGCAACTCGCTGTTGTCGAGTCGAAGTGTTCGGTAGCGGAGGCGCAGCCCCGAGCCCACCAGGCATGCGAACCGTCAGACGGCCTGGCGGGCTGCCGACCCCGGTGCGCGCGCCCCCACCATCGTCTCGACCTGCTGGAGCAGGGCGTCGACGTCAACCGACCCCACCGTGGCCGCATCGGGCACTGGCGGGAGCGGAGCGCCGGGCGGAAGCGTCGTGCCCGTCATCCGCTTGAATGCGCGGCGGTACTCGACGTTGGGCGCGCGCTCGTGCAGTTCCCGGTAGAGCGCCGCTGCCGCCGCGCGAGTCCTGGTTTGCGCCGGACAGAATTCGACTAGGGCCTCGAGGATGGCCGCCCGCTCGGGCATGCCAGTCCAGGCACGTTCGAGGGCGCGCAACTCCCGGGCGGCATCGCTGGGCTGTACGTGGCCGAGGGCGACCTGCAGCCGCAGCAACAGCAGCCGCGCCCGCAGCTCGATGTCCCGCTCACCGTGATGCACTGCAATGGTCAGTGCCTCGCCGTTGAGCGGCTCCGCCTCGCCAGGACGGCCGGCTAAGAGCAGGAGCTGGGCGAGGGCGTGCAGCCATTCGCACAGGAAGTGCGGTGCGTTGAGGGTCCGGGCGAGCTGGATGGCGCGCGTGAAGCGGTGCTCGGCGCTCCGAAGGTCCCCCTGGGCCGCGGCGGCCGCCGCGAGGCTGGCGACGCGGTTGGCCACGCTCGTCCAGTCGCCGAGCTCGACCGCGATCCGTAGCGCGTGCGTGAAGCAGGTGGTGGCCTGCTCATGCCTGCCCCGCTCGAGGTACAGCTCGCCGATGTTGCCGATGATCACGGCGGCCATCTGCCGGTAGCCGATCTCCTGAGCGACGGTGAGTGCCTGCTCGAAGCAGGCCAGCTCCCGAGCATGGTCACCGCGGGCGGCGTAGAGCATGCCCAAGTTGTTCGCCGCGTGAATGACGCCGCGGCGGTCGCCCGCCTCGGTGGCCGCCTCCAATGAGCGCCGCAACAGGTTCAGCCCCTCGGCGCTCTCTCCGGTGCGGGCACGGACGAGCCCGAGGTGGTTGAAAGCGACGCTCATCCCGGCAAGGTCGCCGGCGTCGGTGGCGATGGCCAGGTGCTGTTCGGACACGTCCGCCGCCTGTGGATAGGAGCCCTGCTGCCAGAACGCCCAGGCGAGCCGGTCGAGCGTCCGGGAAAGCCCTTGCTGATCATCGAGCCGGTCGAACTCATCGGCGGCCAGCATCAGCCAATTGATCGCCTCCGCGTAGGAATGCGTATACATGAAGAGGTCGCCGAACTCCCGGGCGGCGGCGGCGAGCAGCGAACGGTCACTAGCCGCTCGGGCGATGCCGAGGGCCCGAAGGTAGGCGCTCTCCGCCTGACCCCAGCGACCGGTGAGCTGCCAAACGGCGCCAACGTCGATGAGTGTGCGGCCGGCCTCGGGCTCGGGCAGCAGCGGCAGCAGGCGCTGGTAGTACGCGACAGCCGCCTCGTTGGCGAACGCGGCCTTGGCCGCGTCGGCTGCTGCCTGGAACCACATCCGCTGCTTGTCGTGCCGATCCGTATGCCCGTAGTGATAGGCGAGCAGGTCGACGAACTGGCCCACCCGGTCCGCATACGTGGCCTCGAGATACTCGGCGACGCGTTCGTGCAGGAACTTCTGGAAGCGCCGGGTGAGACTGTGGTACGTCGTCTCCTGGGTGATCGTGTGCCGGAAGGCGTACTCGGGCTCCAGCGCGGTCGTCTGCAGCCGCGTGAGTCCCAGGTCGTCCAGGCGCCTGAGGTGTCGGGCCACCTCGTCGGGCGGACCGACCGCCGGGTAGCACCGTGAGATCCACTCGGCCCGGAACTGCCGCATCACGCTCGCGACCTTGACGACCGCCTTCTCGCCCTCGCTGAGCCGGTCGACCCGGGCCATCACGACGCGCTCCACGCTGTCGGGCAGATCAATGGCGTCGAGCTGGCGCGGGCCACGGGTATGGACCAGGCTCAACAGCTCCTCCAGGTAGAAGGGATTGCCACCGGACCGGTCAACGACCCGGTTGACCGTGTCCGCTGGCGGTTCCCTGCCCGGACCGTAGAGTTGGCGGACGCGCTGCCTGGCGAGCTCCACGACATTCCCGGTCGGCAACTCCCTGAGCGTAACCTTGGTGAAGTGCGGAAGACGGGCAAGCGCATCCAGGGGGTGCGGCTCCGCGTCGGTCGGGCGTGCGGTGAGCACGAACAGCACCGGCCGGTCCACCAGGTTGCGAGCCAGGGACTCGAGCAGTGTCCGGGAGGGCGGGTCGATCCAGTGGCAGTCCTCGAGCAGCAGCACGACCGGAGCTGACATCGCCTGCTCACGGAGCACGTCGAGCACGAGCGAGTGAAGCAGTTCAGCCCGCGTTTGCGGGTCGAGTGGCGAGGTCAGCTCGCTGTCGGGAAGCGGGAGATTGAGGACGGGCGCCAACAGCGGCGCACGCGCCCCGAAACGGGCGACGAGCGCCGCCTGCTGCTCGTCGAGAGAGCTCGAAGGATCCACGTCCAGCAGGTCGCGCCAGATCGGGCGCCACACGAGGTAGCTGAACTCCGGTCCGAGCGACCGGCAGGCGCCGCTGTAGGTGGAGAGGCCGCCCCG
>DASVXQ010000012.1:0-5747 GCA_036392615.1 Actinomycetes bacterium
AGTCTGGCTCCGCCTGCTCGAGGCCTACCGCGCCGCCGCGGCCCCGTGACCGTGAGCTGATCTGACGATGCGGGGCCTGGTCGCGGCGGTGAGGCTGGCCGGTGAGCAAACGGCAGGCACGCCCTGCGCACCCAGCCGAAAGGAACGCTGGAATGAGCATGAACTGGCTCGAGGGCATGAACCACCACATGGACGGGCCCGGCCGGCCGACGGTCAATCCCGTCTTCGCGGGGCAGAAGCTGGTGGTGGTCGGCGGCAGCAGCGGGATGGGCCGCCAGACAGCCTCAGACGTGGTGGCCGTCGGCGGCTGCGCCGTCATCATCGGCCAGGAGCCCGGCAAGGTCGAGGACACGGTCCAGGAACTGGCCAAGGACGGCACGGCCCACGGCATCACCGCCGACCTGGCCGACCGGGAGCAGGTAGGGCGGGTCTGCCGGCAACTGGCCGACGAGCACGCCGACGCCACCCTGCTGGTCAATGCGGCGGGGCTGTTCGTCCCTAAGCCGTTCCTGGACTACGACGGCGCCTCCTACGACTCCTACCTCGAGCTGGACCGGGCGATCTTCTTCCTCACCCAGACCGTGGCCCGCGGCATGGTCGCGCACGGCCACGGCGGGTCGATCGTCAACATTGGCAGCATGTGGGCCCACAAGGCCATCGCCGCCACCCCGTCCTCGGGCTACTCGCTGGCCAAGGCCGGCTTGCACGCCCTCACCCGCAACCTGGCCCTGGAACTGGCCCCGCACCAGATCCGGGTCAACGCGGTGGCCCCGGCCGTCGTCGCCACCCCGATCTACGAGCGCTTCGTCCCCAAGGACCAGCTCGAGCAGACCCTGCACAGCTTCGACGGCCTCCACCCGCTCGGCCGAGTCGGCACCGCGCGCGACCTGGCCAACACCATCACGTTCCTGCTCTCTCCGGCCACCAGCTGGGTCACCGGCGCTATCTGGGACGTCGACGGCGGCGTCATGGCCGGACGCAACTGACAACCCTGGACGCCCGTGCGCCGGGGACCTGGGCCGGCGCACGGGCCACCGCGAGGGAGGACCCGATGGCAGTGGAATGGGACGACGTGACACGAGCTGAGGTATTGCGCGCGATACAGGAGTACGACCGACTCGGGCCGGAGCGGTTCTTCTCCGCGCATGGGTTCGCCCTGACCACGACCTATGACCTGATCTGGGACGAGCGCCAGTACCCGCCAAAGGCGATCTTGGGCACCGCCTACGAATTCGCCACCGGCCGCCACCTCGCCTCGGGTGATTTCGAGGGCGGCAGGTCCGGCGCCGTCCGAGTGCTTGAGAACCTGGGATTCGATGTCCGCCCGCGACGGCCCGCCAGCAAGAGCTGACCTGGACGTCGACGGAAGCGCCACCGGCGATCCGAAGCCCGCGCTCGCAGAGTCTCGTGTGGTCACCGCCGCGACAACAAGGGAGGAGTGACCATGTCCAACCACTTCAGCGCCGCCAACCTCAAGAGCCCCGGCGACGATGCCCGCCTGGACCTGACCGACCTCTTCGTCTTCGCGGCGCCCGCTAACCCCGACCGGACCGTGCTGATCATGAACTCGAACCCCTTCACACAGGGCAACGGGTTCCACCCCGACGCGGTCTACCGCTTCAACATCGACAACGACGAAGACGCGCTGGCGGATGTGGCGTTCAGCTTCACCTTCTCCGAGGCCAACGACGACCGGCAATCCGCCACCGCCTACTACGCCACCGGCAGCGACGCCCAGACGCGTGAACCACGTGGTGAAAAGCTCATCGAGGCCACCCCGGTGGGCTTCGACGCCACGGCCAGCCCGGTGCAGGCCGGCCCATGCCGGTTGTTCATCGGCAAACGCAGCGACCCCTTCTTCGCCGACGCCGAAGGTGTCCTGCATTGGCTGCTCGACGGCGCAGCAGGAAGCTTCCAGTGGACCGGGACCGACACCTTCGCTGGCGCCAACATTCTCTCCATCGTCCTGGAGGCACCCAACGACCTGCTCGGCGGTGGGCCGAGCATCGGGGCATGGATCACGACCAGCCTGCGCCGCAATGGCACGCTGGTGCAGATGGACCGGGAAGGCAACCCGTCGTTCAACCCGATCCTCAACCCGAACGGTATCAAGGACGAGTTCAACGCCACCGACCCGGTCGACGACGTGAAGAACCACCTGCAGCCGCTGTCGGAAACGTTGGAACAACACGGCTATGGGCCGGACGAAGCCGAAGCCGCGGCGCGCACCCTGCTGCCCGACATCCTTCACTACGACCGCACCAGGC
Source organism: Actinomycetes bacterium (assembly GCA_036392615.1). Classification (GTDB taxonomy): domain Bacteria; phylum Actinomycetota; class CALGFH01; order CALGFH01; family CALGFH01; genus DASVXQ01. The sequence goes on from DASVXQ010000012.1 coordinate 2,268, forward strand.
CGGCGCACTACCCCAACGGCCGGGTCATGACCGACGATGTCTTCTCCGCCCGCATGGCCTTCATGGTCCACGGGCAGGCCACTCCACAAAGCGTCAGACCACACGAAGACCTGATGGCCGAGTTCCCCTACCTCGGGCTTCCACACCCGCAGTGACCCTGACGCGCCCTGCTACGGTCAAAAAAGGTCTGGATGGCCGTGGTCGCCTGACGGCTCGCCATCACGGACGGCACTGGCCTGTAGGCGATATGCCAGTGCCGCACCGACCTGTGGAGCTCGACATCTCCCATTGGGGAGTCGGATAGCGCGTCGAGCACCCGAGCAGCTCCAGAAAGATAGCTGGGCTCGATCCTTGCGTGAAGCTGGCGCCGCCAGAACGTGACCAGCCCCGCGAGTTTGCCGTCCTTGTGGAGTTTCTCTTCCAACTCCACGAACAGGGGCGCCAGTTGCCGCTGTTCGGATCGATCAACGACGGAGTTCACCATGTCAGCGAATTCTTCACGGGCGGTGTTCAGCTTCACGACACGCCTAGGCTGCAAGGGGGGGGTTATAGCCGGTCAACCTGGTCGTGGCGATCCGCACCGTGCTGGACCACCGAGAGCGATCCCGCTGCCTGAGGGAGATGGTCGTGGCCCGTGTGCCGCGGGAGCTGCGCCTGGCGGTGATCGTGGTCACCGGTCCGGACAGCGTGGCGATCCTCGATGCCGCGCGGCTGCAAGGTGCGTCGTGGAGTCCCGCCGCGCTGTGACCTTGGTCAGATCAGGCCGCTACCAAGGTCACTGACATCCCGAGGCGCGGGAAGCATGCTGGCCGCGCCAAGACGATCGTTCAGCCGCCAGCTCAGGTTGGAGGAGTGGAACTACGCAATCCAGCAGACCAGCAAGACCTCGCCTGGGCCGGTCGGGGTGGGGACCACCTACCGGCAGGTCCGTTCCATCCCGAGCAGGAGCGAGGAGGGCTTCCAGGTCACGGCGTTCGAGTCGACGAGCCGGCTGGAGGTCCACGGCGAGATCGGGCCCTTCACCGCCACCCCCGAGCTACCGGCTCACCCCCCGGGTGAGGGGACACGCCCAGTCAACAGCGTCGACCTGCAGCCGGCCTCGGGTGCGCTGCGGTTGCTGGCGCCGCTGGCCACCTCGAGGGTCAAGATGGCGGTCGCGGCCAACTCAACACGCTCAAGCAGCTGCTGGAGACTGAGCCGGCGTAACGCGCCGCGTTCTGGTGGTGGGCAGTCGGTGCCGCGCAACCGGCGGCGGCCAGCCTGGTTCATCCCGGATCGACCCGATCACCCGGGTGGAGACCTTCGGGTCGGCCAACACCCAGTGGGTGCGCGCGGACGTCGACCCGCGCGACCCCAACGTGTTCACCTTCCGGCCCCAGATCGTGCCCGCCAACGCCTGATGTGCTGACGATCGATCAGGCAGCGCGGGTCACGTCACCAGTGCTCCGATGCGACGGGCGAATGAGGACCTTGGCGCGCCGACGGTTGGTTGGAGCGATCAGCGATCCGGTGGAGCCTGCCACGGCTCCAGGAGCGGGACGCGTGGCTCGAGCACGGCATGCCATTTCGCGGCCTGGCTCTGCAGGTCGGGATTGGCGTCAGGATGCTCGGCGACCTCGTCGAGCACGGACATCAGCTCAGCCAGTTGGCTTGGCTCGACGCCGATCATCAGCTGATGCCGCCAAAACGTCACCGTTTCGGCCAGCCGCGTCTGTTCTGGCAACGTGGCCTCGAGCGCGGAGAATAGCTCGAGTAGTTGTGCCTGTTCGCCACGGTCGGTTGCTGATCTCGGCATGGCGACCAAGGTCCTCGGTGCGACATTCACGCAAATGACACATGGAGGCTAGAAGTCGCCACCTCATCATGTCAATGGGCACTCGCCGAGTGCGGACACGGCTTGACCAGGTAGGCTTGTGTCGATTCCGTGCTTGAATTCGGCGGGTGCCGCCGGCATTTGGGCTCAGCGTTGCCTTGGAACTGAATGAGACTCACGACGGTTGCGGCCAATTTCGCCGTGGATGTCTGCCTCGCTATCTAGCATGCCAGGCCGATTCCCCTTCCACCAGATTGGCAAGAAACCCCGTGTGGCCCGGCGAATAGCCACACGCCAATCAGGAAGAGGTTCACCAACGGCCGTCTCACGTGGTGTGGCGGGTTCAGACCCGCAGCAGCCCAATTCCAAGGGTGAGCGTCCCCACGGTTGGCAGGAGCCCGCCTGCGTAGGTGAACAGGATCGGGCGGTTGGGCCGCACAGCCCGAGGTGAGGCCACCGAGAGGAAGAACCCGAGCGGCATCAGCATTGGGGCGGCCACCAGGCACCGCCGAACCAACTGCTTGAGGGGCCCTTACCGAGGTCAGCCTGGTCGACATCGAGCAGGCCGATCAGGGCCAGGATGATGAGTACGCCCGCGTGGGCATGGCCGGCCCAATTTGCCGCCCGGAGGTGTTCGGTTGGCCGGCAGTGCGGCGTCGTGATGGGCGGACTGGTGCTGAAGCAGTCCAAGCAGCCAGAACTCAAGTAACCCGACGGTCAAACAACCTGCTGGTGAACGCCCATGATGACGCCGACTGGCGGGGGCGCCACCTCGCCGTCCTGCGCGAGGGCCGCCCCGCCGCCCCAAGCCGGAGCCAGCTGGGACCAGGGTCAAGGCGGCGACGGCGGGAGCTTGCCGGCGGCCGGTCGGGTCGCGAGCCCAGGCGTCCAGGTCCTCGAACGACTCTCAGTACCGCACCGCGACCAGCGTCCGGCCGGCGCGATACTCCCGACCGGCGAGATAGCCGCGCTCAGGGTGGGCGTGGAGGTCGCGCAGGACAGGCGCCCAGATCCGCAATCACCCCAGCTCCAACAGGCTCTCGACTGGGAGGCCTCGCCTGATCGGGCGAGGCCTCCCAGTGGGGTTCGGTTCAGTCGTCGTCGTTGACGGTTTGCGGGCTGGCGGAGCGTGGGGCGGGCATGGGGCTGTCGGCGCCCTTGACGCTCTTCCAGATCGCCTGGTTGAGGAGCTGCTCGGGGGCCTGGTCCTCGCGGCTGAAGTCCATCTGTGCGGACTCGCTGGCCAGCGGGGCGTCCGACGGGTTGGGCTCGTCGAGCGGCTGAGCAGGCTTGATGGCGGTATACGACGTCGCGTTGGGGTGGTCGGTGAAGCTGTTGAACATCGGGTTGGCGGCCGCGTCGAACTGGGTGAGCGGCTGCAGCCCGAGGATCAGCTCCATGGTCCGCAGCATCGAGACGCTGGAGTAGAGGACCGAGTCGACCTTGCCGGTCTGGGTGTAGGGGCTGATGACGTGGCCGACGGTGCGGTGCGCGTCGACGTGGTCGGGGCCGTCCTGGGCGTCGTCCTCGATCACGAAGATGGCGGTGTCGTTCCAAAAGCGGCTGTGGGACACGGTGTCGACGAGCTGGCCGAGCGCCCAGTCGCTGTCGGCCATCATCGCCTTGGGGGTGGGGCAGTCAGGGCTGGTCCCGCAGGTGTGGTCGCG
>DASVXQ010000013.1:0-4290 GCA_036392615.1 Actinomycetes bacterium
GGGCGGCCTGGCGATGCCGATCAGCGCGACCGACACGAAGATCGCCGCCACGGTGGCCACGTAGAGGCCGCGCGACCGGGCGGGGCCCAGGCGGACGACCAGGGTGCGCTTGCCCGCCCGCCGGTCGCCGTCGAGGTCGCGGATGTTGTTGGCCAGCAGGATCGCGACCGCGCCGAGCCCGACCGGGACCGAGGCGGCCAGCGCCAGGCCGTCCAGCCGCTCTGTCTGGACGTAGGTCGTCCCGGCGGTCGCCACCAGGCCGAAGAACACCAGCACGGCCAGCTCGCCGAAGCCGGCGTAGCCGTAGGGCCGCGGTCCGCCGGTGTAGAGCACCGCGGCCGCCACGCAGGCGACCCCGACCAGCAGCAGCCGCAGGTCGACCGCCAGCGCCAGCGCGAGCCCGGCCAGCCCGGCGACCGCGAACGCCAGCGCCGCGGCGAGCTTGACCCGCGACGGGCTCGCCAGCCCCGAGGCGACCAGCCGGACCGGCCCCAGCCTCGTCGGCGTGTCGGTGCCGCGCACGCCGTCGGAGTAGTCGTTGGCGTAGTTCACCCCGACCTGGATCGCCACCGAGACGACCAGCGCCGCCAGCGCGCGCCACGGCACCAGCCGGCCGGCGGCGGCGGCCACGGCGGTGCCGACCAGCACCGGGCAGACCGAGGCGACCAGCGTGCGGGGCCGGGCGCCGCGCAGCCACACGCCCAGGCCGGGCGCGCCTCCTCGGGGTTCGCGCAGGGCTTCGTCCATCTCAGGGCCTGCGTGGGAACTTGGCGAAGTCGGGCTGGCGCTTCTCGCGGTAGGCGTCGCGGCCCTCCTGCGCCTCCTCGGTCATGTAGTAGAGCAGGGTGGCGTCGCCGGCGAGCTGCTGGACGCCGGCGAGGCCGTCGGTGTCGGCGTTGAGGCCCGCCTTGAGCAGCCGCAGCGCCAGCGGGCTCTTGCGCAGGATCTTGCGGCACCACTCGACCGTGACCGTCTCCAGCTCCTCCAGCGGGACCACGGTGTTGACCAGTCCCATGGCCAGCGCCTCCTGCGCGTCGTACTGCTCGCACAGGAACCAGATCTCGGCCGCCTTCTTGCGGCCGACGGTGCGGGCCAGCATGCCCATCCCGTAGCCGCCGTCGAACGAGCCGACCCGCGGGCCGGTCTGGCCGAAGCGGGCGTTGTCCGCCGCGATCGTCAGGTCGCAGACCAGGTGCAGCACGTGGCCGCCGCCGATGGCGTAGCCGGCCACCATGGCGATCACCGGCTTGGGCAGCCGGCGGATCTGGATCTGGAGGTCGAGCACGTTGAGGCGGCCGACGCCGTCGTCGCCGACGTAGCCGTCGTCGCCGCGGATGCGCTGGTCGCCGCCGGAGCAGAACGCCTGGGTGCCCTCGCCGGTGAGCACGATCACGCCGACCTCGCGGTCGTCGCGGGCGGCCTCGAAGGCGCGGGAGAGCTCGAACAGCGTCCGCGGCCGGAAGGCGTTGCGCACCTCCGGCCGGCAGATCGTGATCTTGGCGATCCCCTCGGCGGTCTCGTAGCGGATGTCGCCGTACTCGCCGTGCCGTTGCCACTCCACGTCCGTGCTCCCCTCGAGGTCGGTCCGGTCCCCCAGCCGGTCGGCATGCTACCCCTGTCGGCGCGCGTTCCGGGATGGTTGTCCACATCCCCCTCGCGCGGCTGCTAGCCTTCCCGTCCATGTCGGATCTGCTGGCGGTGCTGCTGCCGCGGCCGGCCGCCGCCGCCGAGATCGTGCGGGCGTGGGAGGCCGGCCGGGCGGTGCTGCCGGTCGACCCGGCCGCGCCCGCGCCGGAGCTGCGCCGCATCCTCGACTCGCTGCGCCCGACCCACCTGGTGGACGGCGACGGCGTGGTGGCGCTGCCGGACGGCCAGCCGGTGGAGGAGGGCGTCGCCGCCGTGGTGGCGACCTCGGGCACGACCGGCGTGCCCAAGGGCGTCGAGCTGACCGCCGGCGGGATCGAGGCGTCGTCGCTGGCGGTCTCATCGGCCCTCCACGCCGGCGTGGACGACCGCTGGCTGGCCTGCGTCGGGCTGCACTCGGTGGCGGGGCTGGCGATCGTGGCGCGCGCCTGGCACACCGGCGCGTCGCTGGAGGTGCACGACCGCTTCGACACCGGGGCGGTCGCGCGCGCCGCCGCAGAGGGCGCCACGCTGGTGTCGGTGGTACCGACCATGCTGGCGCGGCTGCTGGATGCCGGCGCCGGCCTGGAGCGCTTCCGCCGCGTGCTGCTCGGCGGCGCGCCGCCGCCCGCCGAGCTGGTCGAGCGCGCCGCTGCCCAGGGCGTCACCGTGGTGCGGACCTACGGCCTCACCGAGACGTTCGGCGGCGTGGCGCACGACGGCCACCCGCTGGACGGCGTCGACCTGGCGATCGCCGGCGACGGCGAGATCACCGTGCGCGGCCCGATGCTGCTGCGCCGCTACCGCCGCGATCCGGCGGCCACCCGGGCGGCGCTGCGGGACGGCTGGCTCCACACCGCCGACCTGGGCCGCATCGGGCCGGACGGGCGGCTCCGGGTGCTGGGGCGGCGCGACGACTTGGTGATCACCGGCGGCGTCAGCGTGCACCCGAGCGAGGTGGAGGCGGTGCTGGCGCACCACCCGGAGGTCGAGGACGTGGCGGTCGGTGGGGCGCCGGACCCGGAGTGGGGCCAGCGGCTGGTCGCCTACGTGGTGCCGAGGGACCGGCTGGAGCCGCCGACGCTGGCGGCGCTGCGCGCGTTCGCGCGCGAACGGCTGTCGGCGCCCAAGGCGCCACGGGAGCTGGTGCTGGTGGAAGGGTTGCCGAGGACGGCGTCGGGCAAGATCCTGCGCCGCCGCCTCGGAGGCCTCGCTGGAGAGGCGAAGGGCTGCTAGCGGCGGTCATGTATCGGTGCCGCGCCCGGACAACCCGAAGGGACGGAGAGCCGAAATGGCGCACGCCGCGGATACGTGACCGGCGTTCTAGGCGACCTCAGCCTCGGGAACGGCGCCACGGCCGGCGCTGGCGACGCCGCGGGTGCGGTCGAGCACCTGGCGCCAGAGCAGGCGCTCCAGCTCCTCCATCCGCTGGCGGGCTTCCTCGTCAGTGACCATGCCGCGAGCGTGACCCTGACGGAGGGCCGCGAGCTCGTTGTCCACGAACGACATGGGGGTTCTGGTCCTTTCCGCCCGGTCCAGCCGGGCTTGGCGTAGGGGGAAGGAACGGCGAGGGTGGCGCGAGCTGGGGGGCTCGCAACCTGCTGAGCAGCGAGATTCTTTCGTTCTCACGGGTCGGGTTGCAAGTTGGCGCGCCGCTCGCGGTTCGTTCCCCGGCGTTGGCCGCCCCCTGGAGCTACTGTTGAGGTATGGAACAGCGGGTGGACGGGGAGCGCGACGAGGGCCTGTTCGGCCCCGAGAGCGTGTCCTGGCGGGTCCTCCGGGAGGGCTCGGTGGTGGTCGGAGGCCTGCGCGCCCTGCTGATGCACGCGGCGCATCCCCTGGTGGTCGCCGGCGCGCGCCAGACCGGCATGTACGAGCGCGACCCCTGGCGGCGGCTGGAACGCACCCTGCGGCAGACCTTCACGGTGGTGTTCGGCACCAGGCTGGAGGCCGAGCGGGCGTCCAAGCGGATCGACGACGTCCACGGCGCGATCAAGGGGATCGACCAGGTCACCGGCCAGCCCTATGACGCCCGCGACCCGGAGCTGCTGCTCTGGGTGCACGCCTGCCTGGTGGTGAGCTTCCTCGAGATGGAGCGGCGCACGCTCGGCAAGCTGGACCGGGCCGGCCGCCAGCGCTTCCACGAGGAGCAGATGCTCACGGTCGAGGCGTTGCGCCTGCCGCGCGAGCGGATCCCGCCGACCGTCGAGGAGCTGGAGGCCTACGTGGACGGCGTGATCGCCAGCGGCACCCTGCGACGTACCGACGACGCCATGGTCGTGGTCGCGCTGGTGCGCGACCCGCCCGACGGGGTGCCGAGGCGCTGGCTGTGGAAGCTGATCAGCTTCCTGTCGCTGCACACCCTGCCGCCCGCCCTACGCGAGCTGTACGGTGTGCGCCACACGCCGCTCCACGAGCTCGGGCTGCGCACGGTCTGCTGGGTGATGCGCCACGACCGCCCGCTGATGCCGCCCCGCTGGCGCTTCATCGCCCCCGCGCTGATCGCCGGCGCGCGTCTGCGCGGCGAGCCGGCCGACACGGGCGCCGCGACGCTGTTCCTGCGCGGCGCCGGCTGGCGCGTCCCGCGCGCGAGGGCGGGTCACGCCGCCAGCCGCCAGTCACACTGAGCGAGGTCGCTTCGGCGGCGAACGCCACGGCCCGCCGGCC
>DASVXQ010000014.1:0-2057 GCA_036392615.1 Actinomycetes bacterium
GCCAGGCCACAGGCTCAAGCGATGCCAAGATCGATGGGCTTTATGCGGCTGCGAGATCGCCGGAAGGGCGCGTGGTGGGCTGAATGGCAAGGGTTCGACCGTATTCGGTACGCATACAGATATGGGCAGTACCTCCTTAACGGCGGTGCCATTGTCTGTCGTCACGCAGAGAGTGCGGGCAGGGACGAATGGCCCCAAGTTGGAGGACGTTGAGTCTGCTCGGGAATACTCTGGGCGATCCGGATAGTCAGCAAGTGGGCTGGAGGACTCCTCCCGATCCCTTCTCGCAGAGTGATGGACGGATCGTCGCGTGAGCCTGTCGGGCCTAAGTGTGACGTTCTATTGGTGACCCATGGATGTCCGGTTGGATCGTTACATGTCTTATCCAGTAGTAGTCCTCTCGACGCGAAATGGATCGTCACACTCAGGCTGCTGCGCGGTCTTCGATCGGAATAGGAATGTGGAATGGAATCGCCGTTGAAGACGACGGCGCGCCGAAGGTGCGCAGAAATTGCGAGCGCTCCATGCGGCAGCCGGCCGGCTGGAGGTTGTCCCAGTCTCCGTAGAACTTGAGGTGACGGTCCTGCCTGATGCCCGCCGTGTGGTAGGTGCGGGCATCCGCCAAGAAGCTCGACCAGAAGGGGACCGCCACCTGCCCAAGCATACGCAGCCGGCGCTGCCCGCCGACGCCGTGCTGGTTCTGCCCAAACGGGTCACGGTCGCGCTCGCCGAGCTGGCCGGCGCCGCCCGCGAGGACCTCGGCGGCTGGCGCGTCCGGGTCACCGGTCACCGGTGCGCACCGTCGACGGCGCCGCCGGGTTCCCCCTGCCGACCTGGCAGGCGTTGGCCGCCCCCAGCTGCTGGACCAGCTCGCACTGGAGCGGATGCTCGCCAAGCTTTCCACCCGCCGCTACCAGGCCGGGCTTGAGCCGGTCGGCAGCCGTGTCATCCAGGACGCAACCGGGACGTCTAAGTCGGCGATCTCGCGCCGATTCATCGCAGCCTGCAACGTTCTGCCATAACGGATGGCGGCCACCGTCGCGCTGTACGCTCGACCCGAAATCTTTCAGTAGGAGAGCAGTGCCCATGGCGGGGACAGCGAGGTAGTACGGCGTTCTCATCCGCCGTGCCGTGGCGCCGCGAGATACGGAACATAAAGATGACCAGCGTTTCCGCTGGTCATCCGTGGGGTGGAGGTGAGGGGATTTGAACCCCTGACTTCCTCCGTGCGAGATCTGCTCGGGAATTACACTGATGTAATTCATGCCCGTGAAGTGAGTGAAGGATCGTGGGAGACGCGCAGGTCACGGCCAAGGTCGAAGCCTCAGGGGAGGCACGGTCTATCACGATCCCTCCGCCGCTGTACCGGACTCTCCAACGGGCGATTGCTGCCCGTCTGCTGCCCGTCTGCTGCCCGCATACGCCCAGACGATGATTGATGCCGGGGTCGCGGATGACCATGGCATGGGCCTCCCACGATCAGCTGGGAGCGTCACGATCCTTGGCCTGCCTTCGCGGTGGTCGCATGTCAGCGCCGTGCCAGTGGTGTCAGCGTCCGGACAGCGCCATGACAGCCCCGCAGCGCATCCTCCACCCGAGCACATCGCTATCGAGACCGGATGGGCGGTCTATTCGGTCGACCCGGCAGCAAGGCATGCGTATGGTGGCCCGTACGATCAGGGCGAAGGGCCCGCCAGGCCTGGGAAGGATGAGGTTGATGTTGAAGCGACGACCTGCCGACGAGCCGGAGGTCACCGCAGCAGCCGGCGTGGATGGCCACGACCGTCCAGTGATGCTCGTCGCCGAGCACGTTCGCAAGGTCTACCGAACCGGGGCGATCGAGGTGGAGGCGCTGGCCGACCTCGATCTCACCGTGCACCGGGGTGAGATGGTCGCCGTGATGGGGCCGTCCGGATCCGGAAAGACAACCCTGCTCAATTGCCTGTCAGGCCTCGATGACATCGACGCCGGCCGCGTATTGGTGGCCGGCCAGGACCTGTTCGCGATGTCCGACGCCGCCCGCACGACCCACCGGGCGACCTCGATGGGGTTCGTCT
>DASVXQ010000015.1:0-4607 GCA_036392615.1 Actinomycetes bacterium
GCTGTCCATGGACTACCAGGTGTTCCTGCTCAGCCGCATCCAGGAGCGCTACGGCCACACGCACGACAACACCGACGCGGTGGCGTTTGGCCTGCGCACCACCGGCGGGATCATCACCGGCGCCGCGGTGATCATGGTGGCGGTGTTTGCGGGGTTCGCGGCCGGCCGGCTGGCCGCGCTGCAGCAGATGGGCTTCGGCCTGGCGGTGGCGGTGCTGATCGACGCCACGCTGGTCCGCTCGGTGCTGGTGCCGGCGGCCATGCGCCTGCTCGGCAAGTGGAACTGGTACCTGCCGCGCTGGCTCAACTGGCTGCCGCAGGTCCGGATCGAGGGGGCAGCCCCACCCGCCGTCCCGGCGGAGCGGGAGCCGGAGCCGGTGCGCTAGCGGCGGTCTGCGCGAGGTCAGGGGGGAGCGAGCACGCTCCCCCCTGCCGCGCAGCGCACTCCTCGTCCTGCAACCATCAGGTGCCGGTACCGCGGGGAGCCGCCTTCGCGAGGAAGTCACCTAGGGCGACGGTATCGAAATAGAACATCTGGGCGCGGGCGAGCCGCCCATCCTGGATCTTGTAGAGCCCGAGCACGGGACCGTCGAAGCGCTCACCGGTCGGGCTGCGTCCGCGCTGCCGCCAGAGCACCACGGCCTCGCCGCTCTGGTCGTCGGTGGCCACGACGCGCGGATCCATGCGCCGCTCGGCGGCGGTCGGTTGCAGCGGGTCCCAGGTCTCGGCCCAGGTGCGGCGACCCGGCTCGGGGTGGAAGTCGAGATCCCGGTAGCTGCCGCCATACGGCAGCGCCGGCGGCCAGTGGATCTCGAAGTCGGCATGGACGAGTTGGCCGAACCGTTCCGCGTCGCGGCGCTCCACCGCGGCGAAGATCTCGAGGATGAGGTCGACGTTGCCCGGTCTGGTCGCTCCGGTGCTCATGATCGGCTCCTGGTGGTCGCACATACCTGGCCTCGGGCTCTCCCATGAGGGGACGACGACGCGGCGCCCCCTGTGACATCGCCCTGGGAACCAAGCGGCCACCAGGTCGCCAACCGGGGGGCTCAGTCGACGCCAGGACGTGACCGATCCTCGGACGCCGTTCGGGCCTGGCTCCAGGCCTCGTAGGCCGCCACCGCCGTGGGCAGGGTGGGAAACAGCCGGTCCTCGCCGATGCGGTCGACCAGCCCGGCCGCGCGCAGGGAGACGAGCAGGTCCTGCTTCACCCGGGCGAGCGCGAACACGATGCCACGCTCGACGAGCTCGGCCCGGAGCTCCTCCATCCCGTCCAGCGCGGTGATGTCGACCTCGACGTTGGCCTCGACGTTGAGCACGAACCAGCGCACCCGGGTGGGCTGCTCATCGACGGCCGCCATGGCCCGGAGCTTGAAGTCCTGCGCGTTGGCGAAGAACAGCGGCGAGTCGTAGCGGTAGACGACCAGGCCAGGGATCAGCTCGGCTTGCGGGTAGTCGTCGATGTCGTGCATCCCGGCCAGGCCGGGGACGCGTCCCTGGATCGCGTCGTGAGGCCGGGCGACCCGCCGGAGCAGCTCCGCCACGGACAGGCCGATGGCCACGAGGATGCCGTAGAGGATGTCGAAGGCCAGCACGCCGACGAAGGCCGCCAGCGCGAGCATCAATTCGCTGCGGCGGAACGCCGCCAGCCGCCGAAATCCGGCGACGTCGACGAGCCGGGTCGCCGCGTAGATGACGATGGCGCCCAGCGCGGCCAGGGGGAAGTGGGCCAGCAGAGGCCGGAGGAACAGCAGGACGAGGATCACGCACACCAGCGCGACCAGGGAGTGGAGCTGGGTCCTGCTGCCGGACGCATCGCCGACCGCCGTGCGGCTGCCGCTGCTGCTCACCGCAAAGCCCTGGAACAGGCCGGCGCCCACGTTCGCGGTGCCGAGTGCGAGGAGCTCCTGGTTGGCGTCGACGGCATAGCCGCCACGCGTCGCGAACGCCCGTGCCGTCAGGACGTTGTCGGTGTACCCGACCAGCAGCACGCCCACCGCCGGGAGCAGCAGCGACTTGTAGAGCTCGAGCGGCGGCAGCGATGGACGCGGGAGCCCGCTGGCGACCTGGCCCACGACGGCGACGCCGCCGCGCTCCAGGTCGAGCGCCGCCGTCACGGCGGTGGCCAGCAGGATGGTCAGCAGCGGGCCGGGAAGGCGGGGAAACCGCCACTGACCGATGAACAGCAGCAGCAGCGTCGCCAGCGCGAGGACGAAGCTGGCCAGATTGACGTCGTCCAGCCCCAGCACGAACGACCGGAGCTCCGACCCGAGCGTGTCCCCTTCGACCGGGACGCCGGTGACCTTCCCGAGCTGCCCGACGATCATGATGACCGCGACACCGGCCAGGTAGCCCACCAGGATGGGCTGCGAGAGCAGATCGGAGACGAACCCGAGCCGAGCCGCCCAGGCGACGATCGACAGCAACCCGACCACGATCGCGAGCGCGGCCGCGAGCGCCGCGTATCGCGCCGGATCGCCGGCTGCCAGGGGCGCCACGACGGTCGCGGTCATCAGCGCGGTGGTCGACTCCGGGCCGACCGAGAGCTGCCTGGACGACCCGAGCAGCGCATAGACCGCCAGCGACGGCAGGATCGCCCAGAGCCCCGCGGCGGGCTGCAGGCCGGCCACCTCGCCGTAGGCCATGACCTGGGGCACCAGGTATGCCGCGACGGTGACCCCGGCCAGCGCGTCCCACCGCAGCCACGACCGTCGGTAGCCCTCGAGTTGCCGCAGGCCCGGCAGAAGGCGTCGCGCCAGGGACGTCCGCGGTGGGGATGCTCTCCGCAAGGTCCGCACCTCCGACACGTACGCGGCGGCGCCTCATCCTAAGGGCCTGCCAGCGGGTGTGCATGGAGATTCCTCGAAGCCGTCCTCGCGGCCGGCGGTCCCGTCAGGACCTGGGCGCGGCGGTGCCGACGGTGGGGTCGGGTGGCCGTCCGAGGAGCTCGATGAGCGCGAGCACGACCAGGAGCAGCACGGCGAGCACGATGATGACCTTGCCGGTGGGCTGGCCCCAGAACACCAGCGCCAGCCCGGCCACCGCGACGGCGCCGATGCGCAGCAGCTGCTTGTGCGCGCCGGCCCAGCCGCCAACCGGACCGGTCCGCAACCCCACCGACTCGCCGCTGCTCCGCAGCCAACCGAGCCCGCGTGTCACCACCCACATGGGTGAAAACCCGGCGTCGGGTCGGGCGCCCAACCGCCGGCTCGGCCTCCGCTATCCTTACTTTCATCCTCAGGTAAGGAGTGGCGCGATGGAGATTGCGGCGCGGCTGACCTCGAAGGGGCAGATCACCCTCCCCAAGGCGATCCGGGAGGCGCTCGGGCTGCATGAGGGCGATCAGGTGATCTTCCGCGTGGAAGGACAGCGTGCGGTACTGGCGCGGACCGCCGACCTGCTCGACCTCGCTGGCGCGGTCAGTGTGCCCGCCAGCAAGCGCGGGACTCAATGGGAGGAGGCGCGCCGTCAGGTCCGCGTCGCCGGGGGGCGCGCCCTGCCGTGAGCGCCTTCGTCGACACCAACATCCTGGTGCGCCACCTGACCGGCGACCCACCCGAGCAGGCGGCGCGAGCGACGAAGTTCCTTGCGGCCGCCGACGACCTGCTACTGACCGATCTGGTCCTCGCGGAAGTCGTCTACGTGTTGGAGTCGTTCTACCAGGTGCCGCGCCGGCGGGTGGCCGAGCTGGCCCGGGCGGTCATCGCGTTTCCGGCGATGGTGGTGCTGGACGCCCCGATGCTGCTGCGGGCGCTCGAGGTGTACGAGGTCGACCGGCTGGACTTTGCCGAGGCGTACCTGGTCGCGCAGGCGGAGCGCTCCGGGGTCGGGGTGGTCGCCTCGTTCGACAGTGCGATCGATCGCGTGACGACCGCCGAGCGGCTCGAGCCTGCGTAAGGTCAGAGTCGCTTGCCCAGCAGGGCGACGGTGGCGCCGAGGCAGGCGCCGGCGACGACCTCGGCGGAGCGGTGCACGCCGACGCGGACTCGGGACCAGGCGACGCCCAGCGCCAGGACGGCCAGCGGGGGCCCCCACGCCGGGGCCTCCAGCGCGGCGCCGGTGGCGAACGCCGCGGCGGAGGCGGCGTGGCCCGAGGGGAAGGAGCTGGTCACCGGCTTGCGGACCCGCTCGGCGAGCGAGCCGGGGGCCGGTCGCGCCCGGTGGAACAGGGACTTCAGCACGACGTTGGCCAGGAAGCTCGAGACGGCCAGCGATCCGAGCCCCCGGCAGGCGGCGCGGCGGCTCGGTCCGCCGGCGAGGGCGAGGCCGCCCGCGACGACCATCCACAGCCGCCCATGGTCGGCCGCGCGGCTGAGCACGACAGGCAGGCGGTCCTGGAGCCCGACGGTCCGGTCCGGCACGTCAGGCCTCGCGCTGTTCCGGGCCGGCCTCCGCGCCCTGGGCGGACGGGGCGGCAACGACCTGCCCACCGTCGGTCTGGTAGGGCGGCTTGCCGGCCGCGACGCGGTACAGCGCGGCCGCGTCGGCGCGGGTCAGCGACACGGCCGCCGCGGCGGGCGAGATCCCGCCGGCTCGTTGCGGGAGCCGCACCCGCAGTGCGCCCGGCAGGCAGCGGAACCGCAAGGGCGGGTCGAGCATCAACGCCTCGCC
>DASVXQ010000016.1:0-4773 GCA_036392615.1 Actinomycetes bacterium
CCGGTCAGCCGCGCGGCGGCGGCTGGCGGCGAGCCGTTCCCGCCCGCCGACCCGGAGCCCGACCACGACGGCGAGCCTGTCGAGGTGCAGGCGGCCAGCAGGGCGGCCACGATCGCCGCCAGCCGCGCGGTGCGCCCGCACCGCGCCGCGCTGCCCCGCCAGGCCGTGCTTCCACGCCACCCGGTCCGCACGCCGGTTCCCACCTCGCATCGCTGTGCGCCGACAGCCGAGTATGTCGAGTCTGACATGCCAGGCCGTGCGGCGCCGCGCGGAGTTTCGCTCCTCAGCCGAGCTGGGCCGCCCGGGAGCGCAGGTAGCGCTGCTCCGGGAGGCTGGTGGTGCGGCGCGCGGCCTGGAGGTAGTGGTCCCGGGCGGCGTCGCGATCGCCGGCCATCTCGAGCAGGTGGGCGCGGACGGCGTCCACCCGGTGGTTGCCGGCCATGCGGTCGTCGCCGTCCAGCCTGGCGAGCAGCTCCAGGCCGGCGGCCGGGCCGTGCACCATGCCCAGCGCCACGGCGTGGTTGAGGGTCACCACCGGGTTGGGCGCGACGCGCTCCAGCAGCTCGAACAGCGCGAGGATCTGGCGCCAGTCGGTGTCTTCGGCCTTGGAGGCCTCGTCGTGGACCGCCGCGATGGCGGCCTGGAGCTGGTACGGCCCGAGCGGCACGCGCGACGCCAGCGTGGCGGTGATCAGCTCGGCGCCCTCGCGGATCTGCCGCTGGTTCCAGCGGCTCCGGTCCTGCTCGGCCAGTGGCACCAGGCTGCCGTCCGGACGGCAGCGGGCCGCCCGCCGCGCGTCGGTCAACAGCAGCAGGGCGAGCAGGCCGGCGACCTCGCCGTCGTCCGGCAGCATCCGGTGGACCGCGCGGGCCAGCCGGATCGCCTCGGCGGTGAGCTCCAGGCGCTGCAGGCGCGGCCCCGAGGTGGCGGTGTAGCCCTCGTTGAAGATCAGGTACAGCACCTGGAGGACCACCCGGAGGCGCTCGGCCCGCTCAGCCTCCGGCAGCGGCTCGAAGCTGGCGCCGGTGGCCTTGATGCGCTGCTTGGCGCGGCTGATCCGCTGCGCCATGGTCGCCTCCGGCACCAGGAACGCCCGGGCGATCTCCGCGGTGGTCAGGCCACCGACCGCGCGCAGGGTGAGCGCCACCTGGGAGGGCGGCGACAGCGACGGGTGGCAGCAGAGGAACAGCAGGGTGAGCGTGTCGTCCTGGTCGGGCGAGCGCTGCTCGCCCGGCGCCGGCAGCACCGACTCCTCCACCGGCGCGAGCGCCGCCACGGTGGTCTCGCGGCGCCGGCGCGCCGCCTCGCTGCGCAGCTCGTCGGTCAGCCGGCGCGAGGCGACGGTGATCAGCCAGCCGCGGGCGCGCTCCGGCACCCCCTGCCGCGGCCACTGGGTCGCCGCCGCCAGCAGGGCTTCCTGGACGGCGTCCTCGCAGGCGTCGAAGTGCCCGTAGCGGCGCACGAGCGCGCCGAGGACCTGCGGTGCCAGCTCGCGCAGCAGGTCCTCGACAGGCTCGCCGGTGGTCACATCACGTCCCCGGAGGTGTCCATGATCGGCCGCACCTCCATGGCGGCGAAGCGGGCGTTCGGCCAGCGCGCGGCGATCTCGACGGCGCGCTCCTCCCGCTCGCACTCGACGATCAGGTAGCCGCCCATCTGCTCCTTGGACTCGGCGAACGGCCCGTCCGTGACCGCGGGGACGCCGTCGCGGACGCGTACGGTCTTGGAGTTGGACGGATCGGCGAGCGCCTGGCCGCCGACCAGCTCGCCGGACTCGGTGAGCTCGCGCATGATCGCGTCGACCTCGGCCATCAGCTCGGCGCCCTGCTCGCCGAAGAACACCTCGCGGGTGTTCGGGTTGTCGTAGATCAGCAGCATGTACTTCATGGTGGCTCCTCTGGCTCGGGCGCCCGCCGGCGCCGCTCGATCAGTCAGTCGGAGCCGCGGGCCGATCCTCGACGTTCCCCAGGGAACCACGCCGGCGGCCATGCCGCCGCGCGGGGGCGCCGCCCGCCCCGGTCGGGTCTAGGCGGGAACCCGCGTGCCGCCGCCCTCCGCGGGGGCACGCGCGGCGGTGCCGAGCGGCCGGCGGCGCTCCGCCGCCGCGAGCCCGAGCACGTGGACGACGAACAGCACCAGCGCCACGACCATGACGATGATGCTCGGGACGTAGGGCGCGCCGGGGTCGCGGAAGGCGAAGAACGTCTTGGGCGCGAAATTGGGCTTCTGCAGCCCGGAGCCCTGCGGCGGCTCCTTGCCCGTGATCACCACCGCGGCCAGCTCGGTGCCCTTCTGGTTGGTGTAGAAGACCTTGGTGTCGATGTTGGTGACGTCCAGCTCTTTGCTCGACTGCTTGACGTTCTTGTTGAAGTCGGTGATGAGCTGCTGCTGGACGGCCTGCGCAGCCGTCTCGAGGTCGGCGCGCAGCGCCTCCTGGTCGGCGGGCAGCTTGGCGCCGCCCACCGGCTCGGGCGGCTCCTCCTTCCAGCCGTTGCCCGCGCCGCCCTGGAACTGCCGCACGGCGTCGTACCTGGCGGCGACCGCGCTGTTCTGCTGGAACTGCTTGAACGAGGGGTCGGTGCCCTTGGGGCCGGTCAGCGCCGGCGTGCCGGGCAGGCCGAAGATCCAGATGAGCGACAGCACGAAGACGAAGCCCCAGAAGGCGGCGGCGCCGATCAGGTAGCCCTTGAGGGCACCGAAGTTGGCGGACAGCAGCATGATCACCGAGCCCGGCAGCAGCAGCACGCCGGTGGCGAGAGCGAGCGCACCCTTCACAGGACCGTCTGCCTCCTTGTCGTGGTCACCAGGTCAGCCCGCCCGCAGGGCACGCACCAGCGCGACCGCCTCGCGGTTGCTGAGGGCCTTGAAGTCGAGTTGCGGACGCTGCTTCCCGTCGCTCTGGATCGAGAGCAGGTAGTTGACCAGGTTGGTGATCTGCTGGTCGTTCATGGCGCCGCCGTAGCGCACGCCCCAGGTCGGCATGGGCGTCCCGGGACGCCCCTGCTGAATGGTCTTCCAGGCGAGGTTGGCGACGCTCGGGTCGTCCTTGTAGACCTCGTGCAGGTTGGGCGCGTGGAAGTCGACCGGCGTCTTGCTGCCCGGCGGGGTGAACCGCTTGACGGTGCCGCCGGTGGCGTCGATCCCGTGGCAGCGGGCGCAGAACGTCTCGAAGGTCTGGCGGCCGAGCTCGACCGACTCCTTGGAGAACTTCTGGGACGCCTCGCGCTGCCGCACCGGCTCGCGGATGTAGAGGAACGGCAGCAGCAGGGCCAGGCCGACGGTCAGCACCACGCCGGCGGCCTGGTAGCTCTCCAGCAGCCTGCCCTCGAGCGCCTCGTCGGTCGGCCCGGGGCGCCGCGACGGCGGCAGGTTGCCGGCGGTGGCGGCGCGCTGGCGGGCCGAGGCCAGCGCCACGATCAGCAGCACCAGGATGATCAGCGCCGCGGCGAAGACCAGGAGGAGGACGACGCCCTTGCTCATCAGCTCTTCTCCCCTCCTCCGGCGGCGCCGCTGATGCAGTGCGGGCCCTCCAGCTCCTGGCCGGTGGTGTTGGTGCCGCGCGGGGGGCCGGTGATGATCTTGGAGGTGTCGACGGTGATCTGGTCACCCGAGACGGCGATCGCGAAGCGGTCGAGCCCGCGTGGCGCCGGGCCCTCCTTGTACTCGCCCGCCTGGTTGTACTTCGAGCCGTGGCAGGGGCACTCCCACCACTGCGAGGTCTCGCACCAGGGGACCCGGCAGCCGAGGTGCACGCAGCGCTGGTACAGCGCCATGTAGCCGCCCTCGCTGACGCCCTTGTAGAGGCCGGCGCTGTCCTTGGACTCGTCGTAGGGCACCAGGTAGAAGCGGCCGTCGGGCACGTACGAGTAGCCCTTGTTGGCCTTGATGTCGGCGTCGATCTTGGACTTGGTGCCCGCTTTGATCTTGGTGCCGAACCCTTCCGAGAGGTTGGGCCACAGGAAGTAGACGCTGCCGAGCCCGAAGCCGGTCAGGCTGGCGCCGAGCCCAGCCAGCCACGCCGTACGCAGGAACGAGCGCCGGCTCACCCGCGGCTTCTTGGCCCCCGGCCGCGGAGCCGCCGGCCGGACCCCCGTGGTAATCGCCATTGCTACTCCAGTCCCCTCTCGTCGCCTAGAGCTCGAAGAACAGGCAGGCCTTGTCCGGGTGCGCGATCGACGTGCAGGTGTTCTGCCACGGCCAGACCCAGTTGAACCCGGGGCCGCGGAAGAACGAGCCGTTCAGCACCAGCACCGCCCAGAACATCAGGAAGATCGTGAACAGCAGGATCGCCAGCTTGCGGTTCTCGGGCCGCATCGACGGGTTCTTGTCGAAGTACGGCGTCGCGCCCAGCGCCAGCAGGGCGATCCCCGGGATGGTCACGCCGGCGACCATCGGGTGGAAGTAGCGCAGCAACTCCTGCAGGCCGAGGAAGTACCAGGGCGCCTTGGACGGGTTGGGCGTCAGGTTGGAGTTCGCCAGCTCGCGCAGGGGCGCGTTGACCAGCACGGAGAACACCGTCACGAAGGCGAACATCGCGAAGGCCGCCACCGCCTCGCGGACCAGCAGGTGCGGCCAGACGTTGACCTTGTCCTCCTGGCGCGGCTCGGCGCGTTGGATGCCCTCTGGCGGGACCATCGCCAGCAGGCGGTGGGTCTCGCCGAACTTGCCCTGCGCGCCGACCTGACCCGGCACGCCCGTGCGGGCCACCGCGGCGGCCACGCGGGCGGCGCGCTCCTCGGGCGTGAGCCTGCCGCCGTTGCCGGGCGCGGTGCG
>DASVXQ010000017.1:0-3695 GCA_036392615.1 Actinomycetes bacterium
GCGACCCAGTGGTCGTCGATCTGATCGATGTCGGAGAACCATTCGATCCAGGAGCCCCAGGGGTCCGGGTTGTAGTGGAAGAAGTTCGAGCCGATGGTGTGACGGCCCAGGCCCCATCCGGCGTCGCGTCCCCTGGCGCGCATCCGGTCGGCGCCGAGCGCGATCGCGTCGATCGACGGCACCTCGAAGCTGGCGTGATGGAAGCCGCGGTGGCTGCTGGCGATGAACCCGAAGATGTGGTGATCGCCCGGGCCAGCGTTGAGGAACGTCACCAGCCCGTGGATCGTGTCGCTCACGCGCAGCCCAAGCACCTGCGTGTAGAAGTCGGTCATCGGCTGCGGTTGCGGCGTGAACAGCAGCGTGTGCCCCAGGCGGCGCGGCATCACGTCGGCGGTAGCCTGCTGCCACTGCGCCACACCGATCCGCTGCCGGCTGGCCCCCTGGTTGGTCAGCACCTCGGCGACCGGGCGCGGGGGAGCCGGAGCCTCGTCGAGGAGCTGCACCGCGTTGCCGTCGGGGTCGCGAATCCACAGGCCGTCTTCTGCGGCACCTGGCGGCGGCGCGATGACCGGTGTGCCGGCGCGCTCCAGCGCTTCGCGGACCGAGTCCAGCGTGCCGGGACGCAACGTGAACGAGACGTGCTGCAGCCGCTTGGTCGGCGCCTCGACCAGTCGAACCTGTTCCTGGTCGCGGCCGGGGCACTGGGCGATCAGCTTGCCGTCCTTCTCACCGGTCTCCAGACCGAAGTCCTGCAGGAATCCGTCCGCCACCTCCAGATCCGGCACTTCCAGCGCGTAGTGGTGCAGCCCTGAGATCACGGCTTCCCCCTTCCCGAAGAAGTGTATACAGTTTAAGCGTGGGGTCGGTCATCTGGCAAGCGGGAGCGGACGATGATCTCAGCGCCAACGCGGCGAAGCGACCTGGTCGAGGCGGCCCACGTGCTGTCCGGGCTCGGGCTGGTCACCGCCTATGGGCACGTGTCGGCGCGCGCCGGGGCCTCGATGCTGATCACCCCCGCCGCCGACCTGGCCACCGTCGCCGAGTCCGCGATCGTGGACGTGCCGCTGGAGGCTTCCTCGCTGCCGAAGGGAGCGCCCGCGGAGGCATGGGTCCACCTCGCCCTCTACCACGCCAGGCCGGACGTCGAGTCGATCGCGCGCGCCCAGCCCGCCAGTTCGTTCCCCGCCGCGGCCACGGCCAGGTCGCTGGTCCCCCTGCACGGACAGGCCGCCTGGCTCGGCGAGTCGATCCCCGTGCACGACAGCGCCCACCTGCTTCGGTCCCTGGATCTCGCCGAGCGCGCCGCCCAGGCCCTGCCGACCGGCGAGGCGCTGCTGCTTCGCGGAAACGGCGCCATCACCCTCGGCGCCACGCCAGGGGTCGCCGTGGCCCGTATGTGGCTGCTCTCCGCCGCCTGCGACGTCCAGCTCGCCACGCTGGCAGCCGCCAAGGTCAACCCCCTGACGGCCGAGGAGGTCGCCTCCTGGCGCGCCGTCCGCGATGAGCTCCTGCCGCGGCTGTGGCAGCACCTCCAACGCCGGGCCCAACGATGACCCGCGGGGTCAGGAAGACCAGCCACCGCTGGAATGGGCATTGGGACGTTGAGGGCCTAGTGGGTTCTGTCCCAGGTTGTGGCGACGCCTGGCCCACCGGGGACCTCCAAGTGGAACCGGATCGGGCACCGGCTGTTCAGCGCCATCTCGATGAACTGGCGCGGCCGCCCGCTGACAAGCCACGAGGTGCTCGTGGAGCTGATCGGGGCGACCACCACCCACACGGGCTTGCGGGTCCGTGCCGAGCTGGACCGGGGCCGCTACCCGCTTGGGGTCAAGGTGCGTAACGAGGAGCTGGCGGCAGTGCCGCTTGCGCGCCACGAGTGAGTGGAACTACACCATCCAACCGGCCGCGTAGACCATCACGGACGGCAAATTCACCGAGCGGGGACCCCTCAGGTCACCGGGACGCCTCGCGCCGTCAACCGGAACCAGCGGCGATCGACGTCCTACACCAACACCGCCAACCGCCCACTGGCTGGCTCAGTCACCACGGGGAAGCTCCAGCCAGCCCGGCAACCCGGGCCATGCTGCGCGCCTGCCTGCAGTGCACCGTCGCAGCCATCGGGCCCGCCGCCCACTCGGCACCCCGAGGTGAACCCCACCTGTGGAGGGCTCCAGGTCGGTATGCGACACTCAGCCTGTGAGCTGGCCGGCGACGAGACCGGCCGGCGGACAGCCTCACGACCGAGGGGAGTTGCCTGTGACCTCCGGAGGTTCCCCGCAGTGGGTCGAGCTGCAGGGGTTCCGCATCGACCCTGCCGTCGTCGAGGTCGCCCGAGGGGCACGGATGGTCGCCGCGCCAACCGATGACGGCCGAGATCCCACCTACGCCACCGTCAGGCAAGCCGCTGCCATCCTGGCCAGCCAGGCCGGGGCGCGGGTGGTGCTCGCCGACCGCTCGACCGAGTCGCGGTTGGTGGACCCGTACGGGTCCGGGCCGATGACCGGTGATGCCGGGCCGATGTACAGCCACGGCGAGCGGCTGTTGGACCGGCGGGAGCTGCACGCGCTGGGCCGGGCCTACCTGGTCGAGCAGCTCGACGAACTCGCTCAGGCGGGGGTGGAAGCGGCTGGCTGGCTGGCACGCCGGCCGGGGCTGCCTGGCCTGGAGGAGCTGGTGCGCCGGTTCCCTGTCGACGTGGTCGTCGTGGCCTACGGGCACGAGCACCCCACGAGGCTGGAGCGGTTGCGGCGGGGAAGCCGGGTGGACCAGGCGCGGGCTGCGGCCGGCCGGGCGGCGGTGGTGTGGGTGCATCCCGACCGCACCGTCCGCATCGACCCGACCAAGCCGAACGGGTCGTCCTAACCTACCCGCCGCGACCGGTCCTGCCGGCGGCCAGGAGGACGGCGAGGGAGCCGGCCCCTCCGATGGCGGTCTGGCTCCAGACCAGCGTCTGCTGGCGCACCCGCAGGCGGACGCGTCCCCGCGGGTCGGCCGGCTGGTCCAGCTCGCCAGCGCCACGGCCCACAGTCGGCCGGGACGCCTCGGCCAGCCGCGCGACCCGGCTGACCCCGCCATAGCCCAATGCCCGGGCTGCCGCGCCGAGCAGTAGCCGCCGCTGATTCGCCCTAATCGGAGCATTCGACAAGTAGAACGCGATCAAAGCGTTAACCTTGGTTAGTCATGCCCCGGCATACCTGCCCATGGCATACCAGCATGGACGCCTCGGGACGGCAGGCTGACGGTCGTGGCTTCACGTCGCGTCGACATTGTTCAGTCCCTGGAACCTACAGCCCCGAACCGCCGAGCCCGACCGGCCGGGTCGCGCCGATCAGGTCCGGCCGCCGGATGGAGTCGACCCGCACGACCGCGTCGCTGTGGGGCGCGTCCAGCATCCAACCCTCGCCGAGGTACAGCCCCACGTGATGCACGGACGCCGGGTCGTCCAGGTTCCAGGCGAAGAAGACCAGGTCACCGGCCTGCAGGTGGGCCCGGTTGACCTTCGGGCCGGCCGCGTACTGGTCGGCGGCCACCCGCGGCAGCTGGATTCCCGCCCGCCGGTAAGCCTCCATGACCAGCCCGGAGCAGTCGAACCCGTTCGGGCCGGTCCCACCCCAGACATAGGGGTGGCCCTGCTGGGCCACCGCCCACCCGAGCGCGGCGAACACCTTCGCCGCGGCCGGCCCGCTCGCGGCGGG
>DASVXQ010000018.1:0-21828 GCA_036392615.1 Actinomycetes bacterium
CCGCATCGCCTCGTCGAACAGCGCCTGCTGGTCGGGATGGGCGGCCAGGTAGTCCCAGTAGGGCGCGCCGAGCACCGCCGGCGCGGCCGGCCGGCCGGTGCGCAGGGTGTCGACCAGCGCATGGGCCACGTCGGCGACGCCGACCGTGGCGAAGGCCGCCTGGATCGACCGGGGATGGTCCGGGCACAACAGCCGTCCCCGCTCGGTGAGACCGGCCAGGTCACCCTCCAGGGTCACGATGCCGTGGTCAGCCAGCAGCCGCAGCACGCGGTACAGGGCGTCACGGTCGGTGCCCGTGCCGGCCGCGAGCTCCGGGACCGGCAGCGGCCCCATGGCGAGCCGCTCGGGGACGTGCAGGCGCGTGATCGCGCAGAGGCAGTGCCACAGCAGCCCGAGGTTGATCACGTTGGCCAGGGACTGCCGGTCAGCCTCCAGGTCATCCATGCCCGCTCTCCGATGCGCCTGCTCGCGCCACCTGGGTGGCGATCTGGGCGAGGGCTTCCTCGGCCCAGCGGCCGAACGTCTCCAGCAGCTCGCTGACGACCGCGGGATCGGCGTTCCACCGCCGGCCCTGCTCGGCGGCGCGACGGGCGGCCAGCTCCCAGCGGGGGAACGCGGCGCCGACCAGGCTGGCCTGTTCCTCCAGCACCGTGGCCCAGACTCCATGGCGTGCCATGACGACCGCGAAGGCCGCCTGCACCATCCGCCGCGATGCCGACCGGCAGGCCGTCCGGATGACCTGTGGATCGCTGGAGGCGGCCAGCTCCGCCCGGGCCCGTGCGAAGACCTTCGGCGTGTCTGCGTGGAACGCCACCGCGACCGCCGCCGACGGCCTGGTCCGCGGCAGGCCCGGTCGCAGGTCGGCTCCGCAGATACAGACACACAGCTCGCGCAGGAACACCTGCAAGCCGTACCGCTCCGCCGGGGAGCGCAGCTTCTCGAGATCGGTGAGCGCTATCCCAACGCCTGCCAGCAGGTGGAACCGTTCCTCCAGGGCCCGCTCGACGCTGTGGGCGCGGCGGCGGTCCTCGTCGCTCGCCGGCACACACAGCACCGCCAGGAGGTCGGCGTCGGAGCGCCCCGGGACGGCGTTGCCGCGCACGATGCTGCCGTACAGATATCCGCTTGTGCAGTCGGGATCCCAGCACGCGCTGCAGCAGCGCGGCTGCGGTGCCGGGCAGGGCGTCGTAGGACGGCTGGATATTGCCGAGATCGGCCTCGGGGAGGATGTAGCCGTCGGGGGCGAGATGGCGTCGGCGATCCATGCGCGTTGGGTCCTTGCGATTGAGCATCGGCGGTCAGTATGCGCCTGGACCGGCCTGCTCCACCGGTACTGCGGCTGAGGGCTTTACGTCCCGGCCGCGGCCCGGCTGGCGACCGCGCGCTCCAGGGCCTGGCGGACGGCGCGGGCGTAGAAGACCGGGACCATCTCGCGGCGGTAGTCGGCGCTGGCGGTGGCGTCCGAGGACGGGTTGACGGCGTCGGCCGCCAGCGCGGCGGCCCGGTCGATGCCGGCGGGGCCCTCCTCCTGCAGCACGGCCTCGGCCTCGGCCGGGCGCACCGCGGTGGCGTCGACGCCGAACAGGGCCGTGCGGGCCTCGGCGACGGTGTCGTCGCCGTCCAGGCTGAGCTGCGCGACCACGCCGACCACGGCGTAGTCGCCGTGCCGGTAGGCGAGCTCCTGGACGCTCACGCCGGTGCGCGGCGGCGCGGCCGGCAGGGTCAGCTCCACGGCGATCTCCTCCGGCTCGACGTCGGAGGTGAGCGGGCCGAGGAACAGCTCGGCGGCCGGCACCCAGCGCTCCCCGCCGGTGCGCGCCAGCCGCAGGCGCGCGTCCAGCGCGAGCGCCACCGCCGGCCACTCGGCGCTCGGGTCGGCGTGCACCAGGCTGCCGATCATCGTCCCGCGGTTGCGCACCGGCTCGTGCGAGATCCAGCGGGCCGCGGCCGGCAGCAGCGGCGCGGCTGCGGCCACGCCGGCGTCGGCGTGCTCCAGGTCGGCGTGGCGCGCCAGCGCGCCGATCCGCACGGTCCCGTCCCGCACCGTGGCGCCGTCCAGGCCCGGCAGGTGGTTGAGGTCGACCAGGTGCTCCGGCGCCAGGAACCCCGCGCTCATCATGGCGATCAGGCTCTGCCCGCCGGCCAGCGCCTTGGCGTCGAAGCCGTGCTCGCCCAGCAGCGCCAGCGCCTCCTCCAGCCGCTCCGGCCGGTGGTAGCGCGTCACGGGCCGTCGGCTCCGGAGGGCTGGCCGGCGCGCCTGCTGGCGCGGCGGATCGCGGCGACCACGTTGACGTAACCGGTGCAGCGGCAGAGGTTGCCGGAGATCGCCTCGCGGATGTCCTCGTCGCGCAGCTCGCCCTCGGCCTCCTCCACCAGGCGGCTGGCGGCCATCAGCAGACCGGGGGTGCAGTAGCCGCACTGCAGGCCGTGCTCGGCCCAGAAGGCCTCCTGCAACGGGTGCAGCCGGCCCCCGTCCGGCGCCAGGCCCTCCACGGTGGTGACCTGGTGCCCGTTGGCCTGGACCGCGAACATCGTGCAGGACTTCACCGGGCGGCCGTCCAGCAGCACCGTGCAGGCGCCGCAGCTGGTGGTGTCGCAGCCGACCCTGGTGCCGGTGAGCCCGGCGGTCCAGCGCAGGAAGTGCACCAGCAGCATGCGCGGCTCCACCTCGGCGGCGATCTCGCGGCCGTTCACCTCGATGCGGATCTCGCGGCTGGGGGCGCTCACGCGGCCTCCGCCCCGCCGGCGCGCGCGGCGGCCAGCCGCAGGGCGCGCTCGGTCACCGCGACCACCACCCGCCGCTTGTACGCCGCCGAGCCGCGCAGGTCGTCGTCCAGGTCCAGCGTCTCGGCCGCGGCCACGCCGGCCGCCCGCGCGGCCGCCTGGCCGACCGGGCCGCCGAGCAGCGCGCGCTCGGCCTGCTCGGCGCGCAGGGGCGTGGCGCCGACGTTGGTGTAGACCAGCCGCGCGTCCGCGACCGCGCCGCCGTCGAGGGTGACCCGGGCGGCGACCGCGGCGATGGCGAAGTCGCCGGCCTGCCGCTCGAACTTGACGTAGGCGGCGGCGCTGCCGGCCGGCTGGGCCGGCACGCGGATCTCGCTGAGCAGCTCGGCCGGCTCCAGGGCGGTCTCGTAGAGGTCCAGGAAGAACTCGGCGGCCGGGACGGTGCGCTCGCCGCCGCCGCCGCGGATGGCGATCTCGGCCTCCAGGGCGACCATCACCGCCGGGTGGTCGTTGGCCGGGTCGCCGTGGGCCAGGTTGCCGCCGACGGTGGCGAGGTTGCGCACCACCGGATCGGCGATCACCCGGGTGGCGTCGTGCAGGATCGGGAAGGCGCGGTGCACGGCCGGGTCGGCCTCCAGCTCGGCCTCGCGCACGGTCGCACCGATCCGCAGGGCCCCGCCCTCCAGCCGCAGCCGGCGCAGCTCCCCGATGCGGTTGATGTCCACCAGGCACTCCGGCCGGGCGAAGCGCAGCCGCATCAGCGGGATCAGGCTCTGCCCGCCGGCCAGCACCTTCACGTCGGCGTCGGCGCGGTCCTCCAGGTGCGCCACCGCCTCCTCGACGGTCGCCGGGTCGAGGTAGTCGAACCTGCCGGGAACCACGCCTGGAGCCCTCCAGCCGCTGGACTTCGTGGGACGGCTCAGCCTAGCAGCCGTAGCCGTTCGATGAAATGTCTTTCCACATCGCGAACATCGGTGTTGCGCCGGGCCGGTCCGCGGGAGACACTACCCTCATTCAGTGAAACTCCCTGTCTCATGGTGAAAGGCGATCGCGATCGTGCGCTACCAGGGCCTGCGCGGCTTCATGGCGCTGCTGGAGGAGGAGGGCGAGCTGCGCCGCGTGCGCCGCCCGGTCTCGACCAAGTTCGAGATCGCCGCCGGGATCCGCAGGATGGGCGACACCGGCGGGCCGGCGCTGCTGTTCGAGGACGTCCAGGGGCACGACATCCCGGTGGTCGGCGGCCTGTTCTCGACCCGGCGCCGCGCCCTGCTGGCGATGGACGTCGAGGACCACGAGCAGGGCAACGCCCGCTTCCTCGAAGGCCTCGACCACCCGATCGAGCCCGTGGAGACCGCCGACGCGCCCTGCCAGGAGGTGGTCCACACCGGCGACGAGGTCGACCTGAACCGCCTGCCGCTGCCGGTCTACAGCGAGAAGGACGGCGGCGCCTACCTGACCGTCGGCCTGACGGTCAGCAACGACCCGCTCGACCAGAGCCGCAACGCCTCGGTGTACCGCCAGATGCGGGTGGACCAGCGCCACCTGGCGGTGATGTCGCACGTCTTCCAGGGCCTCGGCACGCAGATCGCCAGGGCCGCGGAGCTCGGCGTGCCGGTGGAGCTGGCGATCGCCAACGGGGTCCACCCGGTGCTGCTGTACGCCTCGCAGGCGAAGGTGCCGCACGGCGTCGACGAGCTGGCCATCGCCGGGGGCATCCTCGGCGAGCCGGTCCCCACGGTGCGCTGCCGCACGGTCGACGTGCGGGTGCCCGCCGACGCGGAGATCGTCGTCGAGGGCCGCGTGCTGCCGGGCGAGTGGGTGCGCGAGGGGCCCTTCGGCGAGTTCACCGGCTACTACGGCCCGGCCGAGCGCAACCCGGTGATCGAGGTGACCGCCGTGACCCACCGGCGCGACCCGGTCTACCTGGCAGGGCTCACCGGGGTGCCAACCACCGACAACCACGTGCTCAAGGTGTTCGCCTACGAGAGCAACCTGTTGCGCAACCTGCGCCGCGCGTTCCCGGAGGTGACCGCGGTCTGCTTCCCGGACTGGGGCGGCGTGCAGTACGTCGCCGTGGTGGCGCTGGCGCAACGCTACAAGGGGCAGGCGCGCCACCTGATCCTCACCGCGCTGGGCGACCCGGCGCGGCTCAAGTGGGTGGTGGTGGTCGACGACGACATCGACGTCTTCGACACCGAGCAGGTCAACTGGGCGATCACCACCCGCAGCCAGCCGGCCGAGGACCTGGTGGTGATTCCTCGGGTGGCCGGCGGACCGCTCGACCCGTCCGCTCCCGAGAAGGAGCTCATCTCCGTCTGGGGCCTGGACGCCACCCGGCCGTTCGGCACCGACTTCCCCGAGGTCGTGCGGGTGCCCGGCGCGGACAGCTTCCAGCTCGACGATCCCGCCGGGGCCGGCCCGGCATGAGCGGCCGCCTGTTCGGCGAGCCGGTGCGGCGGGTCGAGGACCCGCCGGCGCTGCGCGGCGCGGCCCGCTTCCTCGACGACCTGGAGGCTCCCGGCGCCCTGCACCTGGCGGTGGTGCGCAGCACGGTGGCGCACGGGCGGGTCGCCTCGCTGGACCCCTGCGGGGCGCTGGACCTCGACGGCGTGGTCGCGGTGGTGACCGCCGCCGACCTCGGCGAGCGCAACGGGCCCTTCCAGCACCCGACCTGGTTCCCGCCCAGCGAGGGGCTGCGCGCCGCGGTCGAGCCGCTGCTGCTGCGGCCGGAGGTCCTGCGGGTGCTGGCCGACGGGCGGGTGCGCTACGCCGGCGAGCCGCTGGCGGCCGTGCTGGCCGACGACCCCTACACCGCGGCCGACGCCGCCGAGCTGGTCGAGGTCGACCTGGACCCGCTGCCGGCGGTCGCCGGGACGGACGCCGCGCTGGCGCCGGACGCGCCGCTGCTCCACCCCGAGTGGGGCGACAACCTCTCGACCCACTTCACCGTCCGCAAGGGCGAGGTGGACCGCGCCCTGCGCGAGGCGGCGGTGGTGGTGCGCGAGGAATTCCGCTTCGGCCGCCAGACCGGCGCGCCGCTGGAGCCGCGCGGCGCGCTGGCCGTGCCCGACCCGGCGTCGGGTGGGCTGACGGTGTGGTCGTCCACCCAGGCGCCGCACTGGCTGCGCAAGGCGCTGGCGACCTTCACCGGCCTCCAGGTCGGGCGGATCCGCGCGGTCGCGCCCTGTGTCGGCGGAGGCTTCGGCATCAAGTCGATGGTCTACCCGGAGGAGCTGCTGGTCGCCCTGCTGGCGCTGCGGCTGGGGCGGCCGGTCAAGTGGGTCGAGACCCGCATCGAGCACTTCCTCGGCGCGGTCCACTCGCGCGACCAGCGCCACCGGATCGAGCTGGGGCTGGACGCCGAGGGCCGCATCACCGGCCTGCGCGACCACTACCTGGTCGACGTCGGCGCCAGCAACGTCGAGGGGCTGGTGGTGCCCTACAACACCGCCGGCCACCTCCAGGGCGCCTACCGCGTGCCGGCGCTGGAGATCGACTGCCGCTGCGTGGTGACCAACAAGACGCCCCTGTCGGCCTACCGCGGCGCCGGCCGGCCCGAGGCGGTCTTCGCGATGGAGCGGGCGCTCGACCTGGCCGCGCGGGAGCTGGCCATCGACCCGGTGGAGCTGCGGCGGCGCAACCTGCTGGGCGCCGAGGACATGCCCCACGACGCCGGCATCCCCTACCGGGACGGCAGCCGGCTGGTGCTGGACGCCGGCGACGTGCGCCACAGCCTCGAGGTGGCCGCCGCCGAGGGGGACTACCACGGCTGGCGCCGGCGCCAGGCAGAGCTGCGCGAGGCCGGCCGCTACCTGGGCATCGGGGTCGGCACCTACGTCGAGGGCACCGGCATCGGCCCCGGCGAGCGGGCCGAGGTGCGGCTGGAGCCGAGCGGCAGGGTCCGGGTGACGGTGGCGCTGCCCTCCCAGGGGCAGGGGCACGCCACCACCCTGGCGCAGCTCTGCGCCGACCGGCTCGGCGTCGGGCTGGGCGACGTCGAGCTGGTGCAGGGCGACACCGCTGCGCTCGGCGAGGGCGGCGGCACGATCGCCAGCCGCACCGCGGTGGTGGTCGGCAACGCCGTCGGCGACGCCGCCGGCAGGCTGCGCGAGCTGCTGCTGCGCGCCGGCGCCGAGGCGCTGGAGGCCGCCCCCGACGACCTGGAGCTGCGCGACGGCAACCTGCGGGTGCGTGGCGCGCCGAGCCGCTCGCTGCGGCTGGGCGAGCTGGCGGCCGGCGCCGGCGACGGCGAGGGGCTGGCGGCCGGCGGCGGCTTCACGCCGCCGGCGGTGACCTTCGCCAGCGGCGCGCACCTCGCGGTGGTGGAGGTCGACCCGTGGACCGGCGCGGTGCGGGTGCTGCGCTACCTGGTGGTGCACGACTGCGGCCGGGTGATCAACCCGACCGTGGTGGAGGGCCAGGTCGCCGGCGGCGTCGCCCAGGGGATCGGCGGCGCGCTGCTGGAGGAGCTGGTCTACGACGAGGAGGGCCAGCTGCTGACCGGCAGCTTCATGGACTACCTGCTGCCGCGCTCCAGCGCGCTGCCGGCCATCGAGGTGCTGCACCTGGAGACGCCCTCGGAGCGCAACCCGCTGGGCGTCAAGGGCGTCGGCGAGGCCGGCACGATCGGCCCGCCCGCGGTGCTCGCCGGCGCGATCGAGGACGCCCTGGCCCCCTTCGGCGCCACGGTGACCGGCTGCCCACTCCCGCCGCACGTGGTCGCCGGCCTGGTCCCCGACGAGGCGCTGCTGGCGCCCGGCTGAGGCCTACGGCCGCAGCTCGTCCAGCTCGGGCGGGAACGGCTGCGGCAGGGAGTGGCCGTAGGGCGCGTCGGGCAGGTCCAGGCCGGAGGCCTCGATCCCGGCGCGCACGATCCGGGTGACGGTGGCGACCTTGCGGCCATACATCCAGGCCATCTGGGTCGCCTTCACCGACCGCGGCACCAGCTTGAGGTCGACCTCGTCGCGCAGCGCGTCGGTCGGGTCCGCGCCGGTCACGCCGGTCATCCCCCACTGGCTCAGCGGCGCGGTGATGCCCACCGGCAGCATGTCGTTGACGTGGAACCAGAGGTTGAGCGCGGCCAGGGTGGTCTCCTGCCCGCCGTTGCGGCTGGCGCCGACGGCGATCGCGCCGCCGACCTTGAGCCGCAGCCGCTTGGCGGTGACCCCGAGCCCCTCGACCCGCTCCATGAACGCCTTGCAGAGCGCGCTCATCGAGCCGAAGTACACTGGGGTGCCGAGGATGATCGCGTCGGCCCGCAGCAGGCGGCCGTAGAGCGGCTGCATGTCGTCGTCCAGCACGCAGCCGCCGCTCGCCAGGCAGCGCTCGCAGCCGTCGCAGGGCGCGATGGCCAGGCCGGCCAGCGACAGGTAGTCGGTGGCCACCGCACCGGCCGCGGCGGCGCCGAGCAGCGCGGCGCGCACCAGGATGGCGGTGTTGCCGCGCCGCGGGCTGGCCGACACGCCGAGCACCCGGACGGGAGCAGCCATCGCGGCCCCGGTCAGCGCCCCTGGGCGATCGCGCGGTGCACGACCTCCGGGGTCATCGGCAGGCGGCTGACGGTGGCGCCGGTGGCGTCGCGGATGGCGTTGGCGATCGCCGGGGCGGTGACGATGATGCTCGGCTCGCCGGCGCCCTTGGCGCCGAACGGCCCGGTCGGGTCGGGCTGCTCGACCATGATCGCCTCGACCAGCGGCCCGTCGGCGACCGTCAGCAGCCGGTAGTCCATGAAGCTGCCGGTCAGCACCGCCCCGGTGGAGGGGTCGACCACCAGCGCCTCGGAGAGCGCGTAGCCGAGCCCCTGGTGCGCCCCGCCCTGGATCTGGCCCTCCACGATGGTCGGGTTGATCGCCCGGCCCACGTCCTGGACGGCCACCAGCCGGAGCACCCGCACCTGGCCGGTCTCGGTGTCGACCTCGACCTCGGCGAACTGCGCCGCGGCGGTGGGCGCCGCCACCGGCGGCGCCTGCCCGTGGCCGTGCAGGTCGCGGCCCTCGAACAGCGCCTTGTGCAGCAGCTCCTCCAGGGCGACGCCGCGCCCGGGGGCGCCCCGCACGGCCACCCGGCCGTCGGCCAGCTCCAGGTCGGCGGGCGCCGCCTCGAGCAGCTCGCCGGCGTAGGCGAGCAGCTTCTCGCGCGCCTGGCTGGCGGCGCGCTGCACCGCCTGGCCGTTGCGGTAGAGCGAGCGGCTGGCGAACGCGCCGGAGTCGAACGGCGTGGCGGCCGTGTCGGGCTCCGAGACCCGCACCGCCTCCAGCGGCACGCCGAACGCGTCGGCGGCGATCTGCGCCAGGGTGGTGCGCACCCCGGTGCCGAGGTCGCAGGCCGCGCTCAGCACGTCGATGCTGCCGTCGTCGTTGACCAGCACGGCGGCGCCGCTCTGGTCGAGCGCGCCGGCCTTGTCGGCCACCCCGCTCTTCCAGGTGACCGCCGCCATGCCGAGCCCGCGGCGCAGCCGCCCGCCCGCGTCCTGGTGGCGCGGCGCGTCCCAGCCGATCGCCTCCCTGCCGCGCCGGAGGCACTCCAGCAGGCCGGAGCGGGCGCCGCCCTCGGCCGCCTCGACCGCCCGCAGCATCGCCACGCGCGCGTCCGCCGGGTCGACGCCGACCGCCCGCGCACCGAGGTCGACCACCTGCTCCAGCGGGAAGGCGGCCTGGGGGCCGCCATAGCCGCGGAAGGCGCCGCAGACCGGCGTGTTGGTGAACACCACGTCGACGGTCACCTGGTAGTCGGCCAGCGCGTAGGGCAGCACCAGCTGCTTGGCCAGGATGGCGGCGATCCGCGGGCTGTGGCTGCGGTAGGCGCCGGCGTTCATCACCGCGTGGGCGCGCAGCGCCACCATGCGGCCGTCCGGGGCGAACCCGGCGGTCAGCTCGACGGTGGCCGGGTGGCGCGCCTCGGTGCCGACGAAGTCGTCGGCGCGGCTGAAGCGCAACTTCACCGGCCGGCCGGTGTGCAGCGCCAGCGCCACCGCGTAGGGCTCCGCGGTGAGCGCGTCGCCCTTGCCGAAGGCGCCGCCGATCGCCGGCGGCACCACCCGGACCTGGCTGAGCCGCAGCCCGAACAGGTGCGCCAGGGTGTGCCTGGCGCGGTGCGGGCTCTGCGCCGGCGCCCAGACGGTCACCCCGCCGTCCGGGGTGGGCTCGGCCACGCAGCAGGTCGGCTCGAGCTGCGCCTGCTTCTGCCTGGAGGTCTCGAAGCGTCGTTCGACCACCGCGGCGGCGGCGCGCAGCGCGGCCTCGACGTCGCCGTGGCGCAGCTCCACCCGGGTGGCCAGGTTGCCGGGCGCGTCGGCGTGCAGCAGTGGCGCGCCCGGCGCCGCCGCCGATTCCGGGCCGAGCACCGCCGGCAGGCCGCGGTAAGAGACCTCCAGCAGCCCGGCGGCCCTCCGGGCGGCCGCGTCGCTGGAGGCGGCCACCGCGGCGACCGGCTCGCCGACGTAGCGCGCCACCCCGCCGAACAGGCGCGCGTCGCCCGGCTCCGGGGTGAACGGCTCGGGCCGCTCGAAGTCGTGGCAGCCCGGGTCGAACGGCGGCAGCGGCGCCAGGTTGTCGCTGGACAGCACCGCGACGGTCTCCGGCAGCTCCAGCGCGGCACCCGGGTCGACCTTGACCACCTCGGCGTGCGCCTCGACGCTGCGGTGCAGCCGCGCGTACAGCATGCCCGGCAGGATCAGGTCGTCGGCGTAGCGGGTGGCGCCGGTGACCTTGGCGGGCGCGTCCACCTTGGGCACCCGCCGTCCCACCGCCCGCGGGGTGGCCCGGCCGTCGTGGAGCGCGGTCATCCGCCCGCCCGCCCGGCGGCGGCCGCGCGCACCGCGGCGACGACCTTCGAGTAGCCGGTGCAGCGGCAGAGGTTGCCGGCCAGCGCCTCGGTCAGCTCCCGGTCGCTCGGCTCGGGGTTGCGCCGCAGCAGGGCGGTGGCGCTGACCAGCAGGCCGGCGGTGCAGAAGCCGCACTGTACCGCGCCGTGGTCGACGAACGCCCGCTGCAGGGCGGACAGCTCGCCGACGGCTGCCAGGCCCTCCACGGTGGTGACCTCACGGCCCTCGGCCTGCACCGCCAGCAGCAGGCACGAGCGCACCGGCGCGCCGTCGAGCAGCACGTTGCAGCTGCCGCAGATGCCCTCGCGGCAGCCGACCCGCGTGCCGACCTGGCCGAGCCGCTCGCGCAGGCAGTCGCACAGCAGCTCGTCGTCGGCCACCTCGGCGGTCACCGCGCGGCCGTTCAGGCGGAAGCCGACCGGGCGGGTCACGGCCCGGGCCCCCCCGCCGGCTGGCCGGTCCTCAACGCCACCAGATGACCTTCTTCTCCAGGAAGGCCACCAGGCCGTAGAGCGCGATGCCGACCGCGCCGACGACCAGCACGGTGGCGAACATCATGTCCTGGCGCAGCGCGAAGCTGAACTGGGTGAGCAGCCGGCCGAGCCCCGAGCGGGCGGTGATGAACTCCCCCACCAGCGCGCCGATCAGCGACAGGGTGGCGGCCGTCTTGAAGGCCGCGAACACGTACGGCAGCGCGGTCGGCATGGTGAGCTTGAAGAACGTCTGCCGCCTGGAGGCGCACATCGAGCGCATCAGCAGGCGCGAGTTCTCCGGCACCGAGGCCAGCCCCGAGAGGGTGTTGACCAGGATCACGAAGAACGCGGTCGAGACCGACACCACGATCTTGGAGGAGATGCCGAAGCCGAACCAGACGATGAAGATCGGCGCCAGCACCACCGACGGCATCACCTGGAGCACCACCACGTAGGGGTAGCCGACCCGCCGGATCAGCCGGATCTGGTCCATCAGCACGGCCACCGCCACCGCCAGCACGGCCGCGATCAGGAAGCCGAGGATCGCCTCCAGCAGGGTCGTCCACAGGTTCGGCGGGAACCACGGCGCGGTCAGCAGGACCTTGAGCGCGCGGCCGACCGCGCTCGGGCTCGGCAGCAGCACCGGCGCCACCAGCCCTGCGCTGGTCACCACGTACCAGAGGTACACCAGCAGCACCAGGGCGAGCGGCGACAGCAGCAGCTCCGGCCGGTCGCGCAGCAGGAACCTGGCCGCCCGCGCCCACCACGCCCGCGGCGGAGCCGGCGGGGCCGTCGGGGCCGTCGGGGCCGGTGCCGTCTCCGGCGAGCCGGAGGCGTTGACCGCCTTGACCATCTGTCGCTCACCTCCCGGTGGCTTCGCTTCACAGGCCGAGCAGGCCGCGGACCTCGAAGACGCAGTCGGTGAACTCCGGCTCGCGCATCATCTGCTGGGTACGCGGTCGCGTCCGACCGAGCGGCACGTCCACCACCGACAGGACCTGGCCCGGGTTGGTGCCCATCACCACCACCCGGTCCGAGAGGAAGACCGCCTCGTTGATGTTGTGGGTCACGAACACGATCGTCTTGCGGGCGTCCTCCCAGATGCGCAGCAGCTCGACGTTGAGCCGCTCGCGCGAGAACTCGTCGAGCGCGCCGAAGGGCTCGTCCATCAGCACCACGCTGGGGTCCGACACCAGCACGCGGCACAGCGCCACGCGCTGCTGCATACCGCCGGACAGCTCCCGCGGCAGGGCGGAGTGGAAGCCGTCCAGGCCGACCATCTCCAGCAGCTCCAGCGCGCGCTTGCGGTGGTACTCGCGCTCGTGGCGGAAGATCTCGATCGGCAGCAGGACGTTCTTGAGCACCGTGCGCCAGGGGAACAGCTCCGGCGTCTGGAACATCATCCCCACCGAGCGGCGCGGGTCCTTGACCGGCACGCCGTCGATGGCGATCCGGCCGGAGCTCGGCTCCAGCAGGCCGGCGATCATCTTCAGGAGGGTGGACTTGCCGCAGCCGCTCGGCCCCACCAGCGAGACGAACTCGCCCGGGCGGATGCCGACCGACACGCCCCGGAGCGCCTCGATCGCCGCGCCGCCGCGCCGCGCGGTGAAGACCTTGTGGACGTGCTCGACGTCGATCCGGCCGGTGCCGGCGTCGACCCCGGGGGCGCGCTCGGTGAGCATCACGTCGCGGGCCATCGGCGCACCTGCTCGCGCAACTCCTCGAAGCTGCGCATCAGCCCGCTGTGCTGGCCGCTCGCCGAGGTGACGTCGCGCGCCTCGAGCGTGGCCATGTAGCGGCCGATGCGCTCGGCCAGGTCGTCGGCGCGCTCGCGCAGCTCCTCCGGCCAGGGGGTCAGCTCCGCGGTCCGCTTGGCCTCCTGGTAGCACGGGATGGCCACGTCGAGGCCCACGCCCGGGCTGCCCCAGCGCAGCTTGTAGACGCTGCCCTTGTAGAGCTGGAGGTCGATGTTGAGCACCGCCGACCAGAGCCCGTTGTGGATCGTCCGCTGTTCGACGCTGGTCATCTCCACCCCTCGATGTACTCGGACAGGTCCATGGACTCCCAGACCTCGCGGGGCACGTCGGCGCGCTCCTCGAATGGCGCCTCGACCGGCATGGTGGCGTCGATCGCCCACTTGGTGTTCATGGTGTCCTTCTCCCAGCGGCTCCAGATCGAGTAGGACGCCGGGTCCAGCCGCGAGGTGGCCGACTCGGGCACGAAGAAGGTGTCCCGGTCCGGCTGGGTGCGGGTGGCGATCGCCCAGAGGACCTCGGCGTCGTTGTGGATGTCGACGTCCTCGTCGACCACCACCGCCAGCTTCACGAACGGGTCGGAGGCAAGCGCCGCCAGCGCGGCGATCTTGCCGGCGCCGTCGTACTCCTTCTTGATCTGCACGTAGGCGTGGAAGCGGCAGATGCCCGACATCGGCATGTGCACGTCCTTGACGCCCGGCATGGCCGCGCGCACCCGCTTGTAGAGCACCGCCTCGCGGCCCAGCCGGCCGGTGAGGTTGTGCTCGGGGTGGGCGGCGAACAGGTGGTGGTAGATGGCGTCGCGGCGGTGGGTGATGGCGGTGACCTCCATCACCGGGCTCGGCCGCTCCAGCCCGTAGTACCAGGTGAACTCGCCGTAGGGCCCCTCGGGCAGGCGCAGGCCCGGCAGGATCCTGCCCTCGAAGACCACCTCGGCCGAGGCCGGCACCAGCACGTCGACGGTCTTGGCCTTGACCACCTCGAGCGGCTCCTGGAGCAGGCCGCCCATCACCTCGTACTCGTCCTCGCCGTAGGGGATCTTGGACTGGCAGCCGAGCAGCGTGGCGGGGTGGTGTCCCACCCAGATGGCGCAGTCGACCGCCTCGCCGCGCGCCTCGGCGGCGCGGTGCACCGTGCCGATGTGGGTGTGCTTCTCGTAGCTCATGCCGAGCTGGTTGCGCGAGTGGATCTGCGCCCGGTAGATGCCGGAGTTGTGGTTGCCCGCCTCGGGCACCCGCACGGTGGTGACCCCGGCGCTGATGAACTGGCCGGAGTC
Source organism: Actinomycetes bacterium (assembly GCA_036392615.1). Classification (GTDB taxonomy): domain Bacteria; phylum Actinomycetota; class CALGFH01; order CALGFH01; family CALGFH01; genus DASVXQ01. Next base: position 14,050 of record DASVXQ010000018.1, read on the forward strand.
CTTGCCGCAGTTGACCACGATCGGCATCTGGTAGAGGTCCACGTCGTCGCCGGCGACCACCACCTCCTGGACCGGCGCGTCGGAGACCTCCTTGACCGCCATGCGGGCGTCCTCACGCTCGATGTAGGTCCGGGTCAGCGCCTCTGGGGTGGTCTCCAGCGCCTCGGCCAGCAGGCGGGTGTTGCCCAGCACGTTGCTGACGACCTGGAGCTGCTTGCCCTCGATCTTCTCGAAGATCACCGCCGGATAGCGCTGCTCGGATTGCAGCTTGCGCAGCACGCCGGTCAGCTCCAGATCCACGCTGACCGGTCGCTTCACCCGCAACAGCTCGTCGGGCGCCCGTTCCTCGAGCCGTCGCAGGAAGGTCCGCAGATCCTTAGCCATCCAGTGGGTCCTCCGTGGTTCTTGCGAATCTCGGTCAGGGACGCGGTGCGGGGCGCCGGCCTCGCCGTGGCCGGCGCCCCCGGCACCGCCGCTCAGGTCTTGGCGTTCTTGGCGTCGTTGACCACCGCGTCGTGGTCGAACTGGTTGTAGGCCGGGACCAGGCTGTTGTCGACGAAGGTGCCGAGGTCGATCTTGCTGGTCAGCCCCGCCGGGATGCCCGGCGTCAGCAGCAGGTCCATGGACCGCTGGTAGACGGCGGGGTCCTGCCAGCCGTACTGGTTGTTGGGCTGCCGCGGCTTCATGATGTCGACCGCCTTGGTGAAGTAGGCCTTGGCGAACTCCGCGTTGACCTGCTCCTCCGGGTTGACCTTCTTCATGATCGCCAGCGCGGCGTCGGGGTTGGTGGCGCCGAACAGCGTGCCCTGGGCGATCGCGCGGCCGATCTTGGTCACCGCGTCCTTGTACCTGCTCAGGAAGTCCTTGTTGACGATCACCGACTCGGCGGCCGCCGTCTCGGTCTCGGTGCAGGTGACGCAGCGCAGCTGCACCCCCTGGTCCTTGAGCGCCTGCTCCACGCCGACCAGGCTGTTCCAGGAGATCTCCATGGCCGCGGCCTTCTTGGTCGCCAGCATGTTGGCGGCCACCGAGGCGTTCTCACCGAACTGCTGGTACTGCACGTCGGCCCCCGGCTGGAGCCCGGCCTTCTGGAGCTGGACGTTCAGCCGCGGGATCTCGCCGCCGGCCTGGTCCTTGATGGCGATCGACGAGCCCTTGGGGAGGTCGCCGATCTTCTGCACCGGGCTCGAGTCCAACACCCAGAGGTCGAAGGCGTTGCCCGTCAGGAAGTCATAGACCGATACGAGGTCGGAGTTCTGCTCGTAGCCGAGCATGGCCGGCTCGGTCACGGCGATGCCGACCTTCCCCTTGCCGGCGGCGACCTGCTGCACCACGAAGGAGCTGCCGTCGGTCTCCTCCGAGGTCACGTCGAGGCCCGCCGCTTTGAAGTAGCCCTGCTCCTCGGCGATGTGGACCGGCCAGAAGGCGATCGAGCGCTGGAACGGGAGCAGGATGGTGATCTTGCCGGGGTTGCCACCCCCGGTGCTGCCGCCGGAGGAGGACTTCTCGTTGCCGCCGCCGCACGCCGCGACGGCCAGGGCCAGGGGGAGGGCCAGCGCAACCAGCTTCACCCACCGGCGGCTGCGCTCGAATCGGATCGAGGCCATGGCTGTGTGCCTTCCTCTCTTCGATGAACTCTGCGCTCCTGGGCGCGGTCGCCCGACCGTGACGTGGGGCACGTCACAGCCTGGCCGCCGCGGGGAGGCGATGTGGAGATGTGGTGCTGAGCGGATCCGAAGGCACGGCGTGCCGCCGAAGTATCTCATCGGACGACACGTGGCGAAAGTACTTTTCACATCGTGGAGCTTTGCGACCGGCCGGTCGGCTGGGGGTAAGGTTGCGCAATGCGAGCCCGCGGGGTCCCCTCCAGGTGAGACCGTTCGACTTCCAGGCGCCGGTCAGTGTCGAGCAGACGCTGCGGCTGCTGGACGAGCACGGCGCCGATGCCACCCTGCTGGCGGGCGGCCAGTCGCTGATGATCCTGCTGCGTCAGGGGCTGGTGGCGCCGGGCACGCTGATCGGGCTCAAGCGGGTCGAGGAGCTCAGCACGGTCGAGCGGCGCGACGGCGGCCTGCTGCTCGGCAGCATGGTCACCTACCGGACGGCGGCGGCCGACCCGCTGGTCGCCGAGCGGGCGCCGCTGGTAGCCAGGGCGGCGGGCTCGGTCGGCTCGGTGCACATCCGCAACCTCGGCACCGTCGGCGGCGCCGTCTGCCACGCCGACCCCGCCGGCGACCTCCCCACCGTGCTGCTGGCGCTGGACGCCAGCCTGCACACCCTACGGCCCGGCGGCGCGGCGGCCACCTACCCGGTCGACGGCTTCTTCCAGGGCCTGTTCGAGACCAGCCTGGACGCCGGCGAGCTGCTGGTCTCGATCGGGCTGCCACGCCAGCCCGAGGGCGCCAGCTTCGGCTACCGCCGCTTCTCCTTCCGCCACGGCGAGTACCCGATGGCGGTGGCCGCCTGCCGGCTGGCCTTCGAGGGCGGGCGCTGCGCCGGCGCCAGGGTCGCGGTCGGCGGCGGGGGCCTGTACCCGGCGAGGCTGCGGCCGCTGGAGGAGCTGCTGGAGGGCGCCACGCGCGACGAGGCGCTCGAGGCGGCCCGGACCGACGCCCCCTTCGAGGCGCTGCGGCCGATCGCCGACGTGCGCGGCGGCGAGGCGTGGAAGCGGCGGGTGGTCACCGAGCTGATCCGCCGGACGCTCGGCGACGCCCTCGGGGAGGCGGCCTGATGTCCGAGCACCGCGTCAGCCTCCAGGTCAACGGCCGGCGGGTGACCAGCGAGGTGGCCGCCCAGCGCCTGCTGCGCGACTTCCTGCGCGACGAGCTCGGCCTGACCGGCACCAAGGGCGCCTGCGAGGACGGGATGTGCGGCAGCTGCTCGGTCCACCTGGACGGCCAGGTGGTCAAGTCCTGCCTGCTGCTGGCGGTCGAGGCCGACGGCCACCAGGTGACCACCATCGAGGGGCTGGCGCGCGACGGCGAGCTGCACCCCGTGCAGCGGGCGCTGATCGACAACTTCGGCTTCCAGTGCGGCTTCTGCACCCCAGGGTTCGCCATGACCATGGCCAAGCTGATCGAGGAGCAGCCCGAGATCGACGCGGCCTCGGCCCAGGAGGCGCTGGTGGGCAACATCTGCCGCTGCACCGGCTACGTGCGGATCGTCGCCGCGCTGCTGGACGCCGCCGGCCGCGCCCGAGGAGCGGCGGATGGACGCTGACGTCGGCCCCCTGCTGGGACGCTCGATCCCCAACGTCGACGGCGTGGCGCTGGTCACCGGCCAGGCCCGGTACACCGGTGACCTGCGCCTGCCGCTGCTGGCCCACGGCCGCATCGTCCGCAGCCCCTACTCCCACGCCGAGATCGTCTCGGTCGACCCCTCGGCCGCGCTGGAGCTGGAGGGCGTGCTGGACGTGATCGTGCCCGACGACGTGGCCGACCTGCCGCTGGTGACCACCGGCCCGATCACCGACATGCCGCTGCTGGCGCGCGGCAAGGTGCGCTACGCCGGCGAGCCGGTGGCCGCGGTGATCGCCGAGAGCGAGGAGATCGCCGAGCAGGCGCTCGACCTGGTCCGGGTCGACTACCGCGAGCTCGAGGTGCTGCTCGACCCGGAGGCCGCGCTGGCGCCCGGCGCTCCCCCGCTGCACCAGGGTCTCGACGGCGTCGAGGGCAACGTCTGCTGGCGCCAGGCCACCAGGGCGGGCGACGTCGATGCGGCCTTCCGCGAGGCCGACCTGGTGGTGCGCGAGCGCCTGCGCACCAGCAAGGCGCACGCCATGCCGATGGAGACCCACGCGGCGGTGGCCGACTGGGACCCGGTCGACGGGCCGACGCTGTGGAGCTCGACGCAGCAGCCCCACGTGCTGCGCAACTGGATCGCGCACGTGTTCGGCCTGCCGCAGAGCAGGGTGCGGGTGCACAAGCCGTTCGTCGGCGGCGCCTTCGGCCACAAGGAGGGGCTGCACACCCACGAGGCGATGGCGCTGCTCGGCTCGCGTCGGCTGGGCCGCCCGGTGCGCTTCGTGCTGACCCGCACCGAGGAGTTCAGCGCCACCGTCAGCCGCAACCCACAGATCCGCGACGTGGAGCTCGCCTTGCGCGAGGACGGCGCCGTCCTGGGCTGGCGCGAGCGCATCGTGCAGGACGTCGGCGCCTACTCGGGGCTCGGCCCGTCCGTGCTGGCCCTCTCGGAATGGGTGACGGTCGGGCCCTACCGCACGCCGGCGCTCGACATCGAGGGCGTCTGCGTCTACACGAACAAGCCACCCTCCAGCGCCTTCCGCGGCTTCGGCAACCCGCAGGCGACCTTCGCCCGCGAGGTGATGTTCGACATCGCCGCCCGCAGGCTCGGCATCGACCCGTTCGAGCTGCGGCGGCGCAACGTCATCCGCCAGGCCGACCTGCCCACCCGCACGGCCAACGGGCTGAAGCTGGAGACCCTGCCGATCGAGGAGGCCATGGCGGTGGCCACCGAGGCGATCGACCTCGACGGGCTACGGGCGCGGCTGCGGCCGTTCCAGGGCGTCGGCGTCGCCAACATGATCGAGTGGGGCGGCGGCTGCCGCTGGCTCCAGGACTGGGACTCGGACGTGGGCTCGGTGACCGTCACGCTCCAGCCCGACGGCAGCGCGGTGGTCGCCTCGGACGCGGCCGACTCGGGCCAGGGCCACGCCACGCTGTTCACCCAGATCACCGCCGACCTGCTCGGCATCGAGCCCGAGCGGGTGTCGGTGGTGCGTGGCGACACCGCCCGGGCGCCCTTCGGGCTGGGCACCTTCGGCAGCCGCACCTCGGTGGTGCACGCCAGCGCGCTGCACCGCGCCTGCGCCGAGCTGCGCAGAAGGCTGCTGGAGGTGGCCGCCAACGACCTGGAGGCCGACCCGGAGGACCTGGTGGTCGAGCCGGGCAGGATCGTGGTCAAGGGCGCCGGCCGGGGCGTCGAGGTCGCCAGGGTGGTCGCCCGGATCCACGAGGACCGCAAGTCGCTGCCGCGCGGCATGGAGACCGGCGCGCTGGTCGCCAGCGCCAGCTACGACACGCCATCGGAGGTGCCGGACGCCAACGGCTACGGCAATTTCGCGGCCAACTACACCTGCTCGGCGACCATCGCGGTGGTCGAGGTCGACCCGGCCACCGGCAAGGTGACCGTGCTGGACTGGTCCTCGGCCGAGGACGCCGGCCGGGTCCTGCACCCGGACCTGCTGACCGGGCAGATCCAGGGCGGCATCGCCCAGGGGATCGGCTACGCGCTCGGCGAAGATCTCCTCTTCGACCCGTCGGGCACCATGCTCAACCCCAGCATGGTCGACTACCAGGTGCCCACCGCGCCGGAGGTGCCGCTGGTCGAGGCCAAGCTGCACACCCTGGCCAGCGACGACCCCACCCACCCGCTGCGCAACAAGGGCATCGGCGAGAGCGGCGTCACCCCGGCCGCCGCCGCCATCGCCAACGCCATCCACGACGCCATCGGCGTGCCGGTCACCAGCCTGCCGCTGACCCCGGAGAAGGTCCTCGAGGCGATCGACCGGGCAGGCGGGACGCCCCGCTGAAGCCGGCTCCCGTCACCGGGGGCGGAGCTCCGCCGGGACGTGCGCGGCGAGGGTGTCCGCGACCTTGGCCGCGCACTGCTGGGCCCGCCGCACGGCCTCGTCCGCGCCGGCGGCGTGGAGCGCCGCGCCGCACCGTTCGGCCAGCAGCGATGCCCGCTCGTACAGCAGCGCCCAGGCGGGCTCCCGCCAGGGGACCAGGTTGCCCATGGCGTAGTACATCTCGAAGGCGAACCCCGTGGTGAATCCCGGGTGCGCCGGTCCGGTGGGGAGCGTCGCCAGCGCCGAGCCGAGCGGTCGCAGCGCGCCGGCCATCGTGTCGATCGCCGAGCCGACCAGGATGCCGAGTTGCTCCTCGGTCTCGTCGGTGTGGGTGAAGAAGCGGGTCAGCAAGTGCAGGATCAGCTCGTAGGCGAGGCTGGCCAGCTCTCCGACGTGCGCCGTGGCGGGGTCGGAGATGAGCGGCTGCGCCGCCGGGACGTCGAAGGGCTGGCGGGTGAACGCGGCCATCACCGGCCTGGCCGGGTCGAACGAGGGGTCGGACTGCCGCAGCCTGCGGTAGTCCTCGTAGACCGCCAGGAACCTGCCGTAGTGGGCCTCCCGCCAGTCGCCGCGGGCGCCCTCGCCCTGCTCGATGATCTCCTCGATGGCGGCCAGCGCCGAGTCGAGGTCGGTGACGGCGATGAGCTGCGGCCAGCGGAACAGCTCCGGGGTGGCCTGGGCGCGGGGCGACCCCACGAACACGGCCCGCTCCCCGAGCCGGGCAACGAGGCCGCGGAGACCGTCGGCGATGCCGCGGTACAGGTGCCCGACGGTGGCGAACTCCTGGCCGCGCGGCAGGGCCTCGTCGGCCTGGACCGGCGTGAGGGGCGGCGCGGTCGGAACGAAGCCCTGCGCGTCCTGGCGCAGCATGCCCTCGGGCCGCTCCAGGTACAGGAAGTGCAGCAGCGCCCGCTCACCGAACGGCAGCAGCTCGAGCTGGAGCCCCCTGGGGAAGTAACCGCAGAGCTGCGGGAAGTTGGGACGGCCGAAGGTCGGCGCGGCGCCGATCGCGGACATCAGGTTGGCGACCAGCGCGAGGTGCAGCATCTCCTGCACGGCGATCTCGTGGAGGACCTTGCGCCACCGGTCGACCGCCTCGGCCTGCTGCTGGCTGAGCCCGTCCGCGGTGCCGTCCTCGAGGCTGAACTCGGCGAACAGGTACTGGCACATGATCATGTGCTCGAGCTGGGCCGCCTCCGCGAGCAGCCACCACAGGTGCTCCCGGTGGGCGACGACGATCCTCGGCTCGGCGAGGCTCTTGGCCCGGGTCATGCGCCCATCGTTGCGCAGCCTGTCAAGGCAGGGTGAGGCGGCGCCGCGCTCAGGCGCTGTAGTCGGCGCCGAGGCCCAGCTCGGCGAGCTGCCTGCGGTAGGCGATGGTCATCCGGTCGGACTGGACGTGCAGCTCGGCCGCCAGGTCGAGCGGCAGCTCCTCGGGCCGCTGGCCCTCGACGATGTCCTTGTCCTCGTTCATGACCTTGCCCTCCCAGTCCATGATCTCGTGGGCGGGCACGTCGAAGTCGAAGTTGCGGCAGACGAAGAAGAACGCGCGCACCTTGCGGGTCGAGACCGGCGAGGCGACGTTGAACACCACGTGGATGGCGTTGTCGCCCTTGTCGGGGATCCGCTCCCAGAGCCGCACCGCGAACGGCATGAACACGTGGTAGGTGGTCTCCCAGACCAGCGTGTCCTCGCCGGCCATCGGCGAGAGGTCGGCCGGGTTGTTGGCGTTGAAGTTGTAGTCGTAGGTGAGCCCGTAGTCGGTCACCCGCACCGGGATCTCGGGGACCTCCGGCTCGGCCGCGTTGCCGAAGGTGTTGCGGTGCACGAAGGGGAAGTGGCTCACGTCCAGGAAGTTGTCGACCTGCCGCGCCGCGGAGGTGTTCCAGTCCAGCGGCGGCAGGCTCAGCCAGCGGTAGCCGGGGTCCTCCGCCTCGGGGAAGTCCGGCAGGCCGGTGCGCGGCTCGCCGGACAGGCAGGTCCACACCAGCCCGTAGCGCTCCTGCACCGGGTAGCTCAGCAGCCGGATGTTCGGCGAGATGCGCCGGCTGGGCGGCTGCGCCGGGATGCGCACGCAGCGGCCGTCGGGCCCGTAGCGCCAGCCGTGGTAGGCGCAGACCAGCTCGTCGCCCTCCAGGGTGCCCTGGGTCAGCTCCGAGCCGCGGTGCAGGCAGATGTTGCGCGCCACC
>DASVXQ010000019.1:0-1812 GCA_036392615.1 Actinomycetes bacterium
CGACGGCTACGTCCACGGCGGCGGCCCGCCGCGCGCCTTCGCCGGCGCCGCCTCGCGGGCGTGGGCCGCCTGGACCGAGGCCGGCCGTCCGGGCAGGCCGCCGCTGTGGGGACAGGCCTACTACGCGCTCGGGGGCGAGGCGGAGGCCGAGCGCGGCGCCGCCTACCTGCGCGACTACTACGCCTTCACCGGCCCCTTCGCCGAGCGCATCGCCGCCGGCAACCTGACCTCGCCGCAGATGGTCAAGGACCTGGTCCGAGGCTACGAGGAGGCGGGATGCGACCATCTGGTGCTGCTGCCGACGGTTGCGGACATGGGCCAGCTCGACCGCCTCGCCGACGTGCTGGGGTGAGGCCGCCATGAGGATCGGCATCCTCGGCGGCGGCCCAGCGGGCCTGTACTTCGCGCTGCTGATGAAGAAGGCGGACCCGCGACACGAGATCCGCGTGATCGAGCGCAACCCGCCCGACGCCACCTTCGGCTGGGGCGTGGTCTTCTCGGAGGAGACGCTCGGCGCGCTGCGCGACGCCGACTACGAGAGCTACGTGCGGATCACCGACACCTTCGCCAAGTGGAACGCCATCGACGTGCGCTACCGGGGCCAGACGATCCGCTCGCGCGGCCACGCCTTCTCCGGCATCGCCCGCAAGGAGCTGCTGCGCATCCTCCAGGAGCGCTGCCGCCAGCTCGGCGTGCGGCTCGAGTTCCACCGCGAGCTCGCCGACCTGGCCGCGTTCGACGACGACGACCTGCTGGTGGCGGCCGACGGCGTCAACTCGCTGGCCCGGCGGCTGCTCGAACCACGCTTCGAGCCCAGCCTGGACCTGCACAGCACCAAGTACGCCTGGTTCGGCGCCGACCTGGCGGTCGACGCCTTCACCTTCATCTTCCGCGACACCGAGCACGGCCTCTTCCAGGTGCACGCCTATCCGTTCGACGCGCACACCAGCACCTTCATCGTCGAGGCGCACGAATCGACCTGGCGGCGGGCCGGCCTGGACCAGATGCCGGAGGAGGAGAGCCTGCGCTTCTGCGAGCAGCTCTTCCGCCCCGAGCTGGGGGACCACAAGCTGCTCTCCAACCGCTCGATCTGGTTCAGCTTCGTCACCCTGCGCAACCGCAACTGGCACCACGGCAAGGTCGTGCTGCTGGGCGACTCCGCCCACACCGCCCACTTCACCATCGGCTCGGGCACCAAGCTGGCCATGGAGGACGCCATCTCGCTGGCGACCGCGTTCCTGCGCCACCCCGCCGACCTGGAGGCCGCCCTCACCTGGTACGAGCTGGACCGCCAGCCCGTCGTCGAGCGCTTCCAGGAGGCCGCCCGCGAGAGCGCCACCTATTTCGAGAGCGTCTCCCGCTACAGCGGCTTCGAGCCCATCCAGTTCGCCTTCAACCTGCTCACCCGCAGTGGTCGCATCGGCCACCTGGAGCTGGAGAAGCGCGACCCCCGCTTCATCGCCTCCGTCGACCGCTGGTTCGCCCGCACCGCCGCGTCGGGAGGCGGGGTGGAGGCCACGCCGCTGTCCGGTGGCGGGCCGCTGCTGGCGCCGCCGCCACTGTTCGCGCCATTCACCCTGCGGGGGCTGGAGCTGCCGAACCGGCTGGTGCTCTCGCCGCCGTCCGAGGACGACGCCACCGACGGGCTGGTGGGAGCGCGGCACGAGGCCGAGCTGGGCGGGGCGGTGGCCGCCGGCGGCGGGCTGGTGCTGACCGAGCCGGTGGCGGTCTCGGCGGACGGCCGGATCACCCCGGGCACGCCAGGCCTCTACCGCGACGACCAGGCGGCGGCGTGGCGGCGGCTGGTCGAGC
>DASVXQ010000020.1:0-2677 GCA_036392615.1 Actinomycetes bacterium
GGCGCCGAGGCGGCGGCGGTCGCCGCCTGGGTCGCGGACGCGCGGGAGCGGCTGGCGGCCGAGCTGGCGGCACTGCCGGGCATCCGGGTCTGGCCCTCGGCGGCGAATTTCCTGCTCCTGCGCGTGCCCGACGGCGCGGCCGCTCGCTCGGGCCTCGCCGAGCAGGGCATCGCGGTCCGCCGTGGTGACACCTTCCCCGGGCTCGGCCCAGACCACCTGCGGGTCGCCGTGCGCCGCCCCGACGACAACCGCCGCCTGGTCGTGGCGCTGCGCCAGGTCCTCGAGGCCCAGGTCCCGGCGACCCGGCGATGACGACAGCGCCGCCGCTCACCCTGCGGGCCGCGCGCTCCGGCGCCGGCGGGCGACTGGTGGTCGAGCTGGGCGCGCCCCACCGGTGCGTCTCCTCCGCGGTGCTCGGCGGCGGCCTCGGCTGGGTGCGCACCTGGCTGGACCTGGAGGTGGTGCGCCCCTACACGCGCACCGACCCCGAGGTCCACCTGCTCGAGGAGTCGGGAGACCTGGCCGCTCCGGTCGTCGGCATGCTCACCGCCGCCAGGGTGGCGAGCTTTCGCCGGGCGACCGTGGGCGGCGCCACCGCCGTCGCCACGGTCGGCGTCGGCCACGCCCTCGCCGCGGCCGCCACCCGCCCGCGCGTGGTTCCTTCGGTTCATGCTGGCGCGTCGCGCGCCGGCGAGGCCGGGCCGGCGGTGGGGACGATCAACCTGCTGGTGGTCGTCGACCAGCCGCTGACCGACGCCGGCCTGGTGAACGCGCTGCAGACGGCGGTGGAGGCGAAGGCGCAGGGGCTCGCGGCGGCGCGGGTGGCGGCGGCGAACGCGGACGGCTGGGCCACCGGGACGGCGACGGACTCGGTCTGCGTGGCGTGTCCGCCGGGGGAGCGGGAGGGGTTCGCCGGGCCGGCCACCCGGGTCGGCGCGGAGCTGGCGCTGGCGGTCCTGGAGGCGGTGCGGTCCGGCGCGGAGCTGGACCGCGCCGCCGCCGCGGCGGGGGTCAGAGCCAGGTGAGGTCGAGCAGGACGACGACCTGCTGGTCCTCGAGGATCCAGTAGGTGAGGAAGCCACGCCCGCCGGCGAAGACGGCGACGCAGGCGTCGTCGACGCACTGGGCGTCGAAGGCCGCGCTGGCGGCGGTCGGGTCGACCCGCAGGACCGCGACGAGGCCGGCCACGTAGCCCTGGAGCTGCGGCGGCGCGCCCCGGAGCTGATCGCGGACCGCTCCGGCGGCGACCACCCGGTAGACGACCCGCTCGCGCGACCTCATCGACTGGTCCTGATCCCGGTGCGGCCCGCCGGTGTGCCCGGTTGGGGGCTCGCAAGCCGGCGCGCCGCTCCGACGTTGGAGCGGCGCGCGTGGCCAGCGGCGGGCTGCGGCATGCGCGCGAGCCTACCCGGGCCCGGGGAGGGTGTCACGTAAGGTCGCGCCCGTCTCTGCTCAGCTGACCTCGTTCAGCCGGCCTGTCGCGACGTCGAACACGAACCCTCTGACCGAGGTCTTGTTCGGGACGAACGGGCTCGCCTTGATCCGGGCGATCGACTGGCGCACGTCGGTCTCGAGGTCGCCGAAGGCCTCCAGCGCGAACGGCGGCTTGAGGCCGGTGTCGGCGTGCACGGCGTCCTTCACCTCGTCGTCGGAGAAGGTCAGCATGCCGCAGTCGGTGTGGTGGATCAGGATGATCTCCTGGGTGCCGAGCAGCCGCTGGGAGATGAGCAGCGAGCGGATAACGTCGTCGGTCACCACGCCGCCGGCGTTGCGGATGACGTGCGCCTCGCCCTCTTGCAAGCCGAGCAGCCCGTAGACGTTGAGCCGGGCGTCCATGCAGGCGACCACGGCGATGTTCCTCGCCGGGGGCATGGCCAGGCTGCCGGTCGAGAACTGTTGGGCGTAGGCCTCGTTGCGCTGGAGCAACTCGTCGGTGACGGACATCGGGCCTCCAGTGGGCCGGCGGTGATGGGGGACGTTGCTAGCGTGCCCCGGGTCATGAAACCTGGTCAACCCCGGCATATGCGCGCGGATCGAGTAGACAGAGGTCCGCCCGGCCGGCGGCCAGGATGGTGCTGACGTCGTCGGCGGTGGTGAGGTTGCCACCGGCCACGGTAGCCACCCCGGCCTCGTTGCGCACCCGGTCGCTGGCGGGCACCAGGTAGAAGCGCCGGTAGTCCGGGCGGTCGGTGGCCACCGTCCAGCCGGAGGCCACCTCCACGAGGTCGCAGCCGTGCTCGCGCAGGGTCGCGGCGATCGCCACCGCGTCGTCGAGCCCGAGCCCGCCGGGCGCGCAGTCGTCGGCCTGCAGCGTCACCGCCAGCGGCCGGTCCGCCGGCCAGACCGCGCGCACGGCGTCGACGACCTCGAGCGGGAAGCGCAGCCGCCGCTCGGGCGAGCCGCCGTAGTCGTCCTCACGCCGGTTGGTCAGCGGCGAGAGGAAGCTGCCCAGCAGGTAGCCGTGGGCCAGGTCGAGCGTGATCAGGTCGAAGCCCGCCCCGGCCGCCCGCCGGGCCGCGGCGGCGAACGCCTCGCGGACGGCCTCCAGCCCGGAGCCGGTCAGCTCGCGCGGCATCGGGCCGCCGGGCAGGTACGGCAGGGGAGAGGGCGCCACGAGCCGCCAGCCCCCTGTGCGGAGCGGCCGGTCGACGCCATGGCGGCGCGGCCGGGTGGCGCC
>DASVXQ010000021.1:0-4495 GCA_036392615.1 Actinomycetes bacterium
GAAGCGGGCCAGGAACGCCGGGTCGTGGGCGTACTGGGCGAGCAGGATCTTGATCGCCACCCTGCGGGCGAGCAGCCGGTCGTGGCCCTCGTAGACCTCGGCCATCCCGCCCGCGCCAAGCAGCCGGCCCAGCTCGTAGCGCCCCGCGAGAATGCGGGGGCCTGTGGTTCGCCCCTCGTACGTGTCCATCCTGCCGACCCCGGCGACCTTCGCCCGGCCGCAGCCGGGAGCCCATGCCTCCCCCGATGACGAGCGACACCGCGCGAGGCGTGGATTCGCGATTGCCTGGGGGGAGGCGGTAACGCACCAGCACTAGACGATATCGGTTCCGGCCGCAACGCACGAATGCGCTGGAAGAGCCAGGCGCGCTCCTGGCCTGTGGAGCACGCCATCGCGCCGGACGGGGCGGCGTCACGCCCGGCGGAGGCCCCGTGGCCCTTACGAGTTGATCGCGCGAACCAGCAGCTCGTTGACCAGCTTCGGGTTGGCGCGGCCGCGTGTCTCGCGCATCACCCGCCCGACGAGCGCGCCGAGCACGCCGGACTTGCCGCCCCGGAACTTCTCGACCAGGTCCGGGTTGGCGGCCACCACCTTGGCGACGATCTCCTCGAGCGCGCCGGTGTCGGAGATCTGCGCCAGCCCCTTGCGCTCCACGATGGTCCTCGGGCTCGCCTCGGTGGTGAACAGCTCGGCCAGCACGTCCTTGCCGGCCGTGGCCGAGAGCGTCCCGTCCTGCACCAGGTCGACCAGCTCACCGAGCCGCTCGGGCGAGACGGGATTGCTGGCCATGGTGAGCTCGTGCTCGTGCAGGCCGCGCTGCAGCTCGCCCATGACCCAGCCCGCCACCACCTTGGGGTCGCGACCGCGGGCCGCCACCTCGAAGTAGGCGAGCACCTCGGGATCGCGCGCCAGCCAGCCGACCTCCTTGAGCGGCAGGCCGGTCGCCTCGGCCAGCCGCGCCCGCCGCGCCGCCGGCAGCTCGGGCAGCTGGGCGCGCAGGCCCTCGACCCACTCGGGCGACGCCGCGATTGGAACGAGGTCGGGCTCCGGGAAGTAGCGATAGTCCATCGCGTACTCCTTGGAGCGCATCGGCTCGGTGCGGCCGGTGGTCTCGTCCCAGTGGCGTGTCTCCTGCATCAGGCGGCCGCCCTCGGCCAGCGTGCGGCGCTGCCGCTCGGATTCGTAGCCGACCGCGCGGTACAGGCTCCGCAGCGAGTTGAGGTTCTTGAGCTCGACCTTGGTGCCGAGCTGCGCGTGACCGAGCGGCCGGATGGAGACGTTCACGTCGAAGCGCATCGAGCCCTCTTCGAGCTTGGCGTCCGAGACGCCCAGCGCCAGCAGCACCGCGCGCAGCTCCTCTGCGTAGGCGCGCGCCTCCTCGGCGGAGCGCAGGTCCGGCTCGGAGACGATCTCGACCAGCGGGATGCCGGCGCGGTTGTAGTCGACCAGCGAGTAGTCGGCGCCGTGGATCCGCCCGGTGGTGCCGACGTGCAGCGACTTGCCGGTGTCCTCTTCGAGGTGGACGCGGGTGATGCCGATGCGGCGCACCTCGCCGTCGACCGGCACGTCCAGGTACCCGCCCACGCAGAGCGGCTCGTCGTACTGGCTGATCTGGTAGTTCTTCGGCATGTCCGGATAGAAGTAGTTCTTGCGGTGGAACTGCGACCGCTCGGCGATCCGGCAGTTCAGCGCAAGCCCGATCCGGGCGGCGTACTCGATCGCTGTGCCGTTGACCACCGGCAGCGAGCCGGGCTCGCCGAGGCACACCGGGCACACCTGCGTGTTCGGCTCGCCACCGAAGGTGGTCGTGCAGGCGCAGAACATCTTGGTCAGCGTGCCCAGCTCGACGTGGGTCTCGATGCCGACGACCGTCTCGTAGTGGCGGCTCTCGCGCTCGTCGAAGGTCGTGGTGGCCGTCGAAGTCTCAGGCATCGGGGCACCCCCCGGACGCGAGGAACGATTCGACGGCCGCGACCGGCTTCATGATTGCGCCTCCTGCAGGTCGCGGAGCAGTGGGATGACGTCGGTCGGCCGCTTGGGCAGGTCGAGGTCGCGCTCCAGCGCGCGGGCGGCGCGCAGCATCAGCGCCTCGCCCAGCACCGGCGCGATCACCTGCAACCCCACCGGCAGGCCGCCGACCAGCCCGGCGGGCACCGACACGGCGGCGTTGCCCGCCAGGTTCACCGGGACGGTGAACACGTCCGACAGGTACATCTGGAGCGGATCGTCGACCAGCTCGCCGATCCGGAAGGCCGGCCCCGGCGCGGTGGCGCCGACCAGCAGGTCGAAGCGCTCGTAGGCCGACTCCAGCTCGCGCGCCACCAGGGTGCGGACCCGCTGCGCCTGCCCGTAGTAGGCGTCGTAGTAGCCGGCCGACAGCGCGTAGGTGCCGAGCATGACGCGCCGCTTGACCTCGGGGCCGAAGCCGGCCTGCCGGGTGCGCTGCATCATGTCCACCACGTGGCTGGGATCCTTGACCCGCAGGCCCCAGCGGACGCCGTCGTAGCGCGCCAGGTTCGAGGAGCACTCCGCCGGCGCGATCAGGTAGTAGGCGGACAGCGCGTACTCGAACGACGGCAGCGAGAGCTCCTCGACCCGCGCGCCGAGACGCTCGAGACGGTCGATCGCCGACCGCAGCGGGGCCCGCACGTCCTCGGCCAGCGAGTCGGGCAGCAGCTCGCGGACCACGCCGATCCGCAGGCCCTCCACGCCCTGCTCGAGGGTCGAGGTGAAATCGCTGGGCACGTCCTCGATCGAGGTCGAGTCCATCGGATCGTGACCGGCGATCGCCTCCAGCAGGGTGGCCGCGTCCCGCACGTCGCGCGCGAACGGGCCGACCTGGTCGAGCGAGGACGCGAAGGCGATCAGACCGTAGCGGCTGACCAGCCCGTAGGTCGGCTTGACGCCGACCACCCCGCAGAGCGAGGCGGGCTGGCGGATCGAGCCGCCGGTGTCGGTGCCGATGCCGAGCACGGCCTGCCCGGAGGCCACCGCCACCGCCGAGCCGCCGCTGGAGCCGCCGGGAACGCGTGCCGGGTCCCACGGGTTGCGGCTGGGCCCGTAGCCGGAGTTCTCAGTGGACGAGCCCATGGCGAACTCGTCGAGGTTGGTCTTGCCCACCACGATCGCGCCGGCCGCCCGCAGGCGCCGCACCACGGTGGCGTCGTACGGCGGGCGGTAGTCGTCGAGGATCCGCGACCCGGCCGTGGTGCGAACCCCCTTGGTGACCAGGACGTCCTTGAGCGCCAGCGGGACGCCGGCCAGCGGCCCGAGCCGCTCGCCCCGCGAGCGGGCCTGGTCGACCGCGCGCGCCTGCTCGAGCGCCTGCTCGCCCATGACCGTCAGGAAGGCGTGCAGGACCTCGTCGGTCGCCTGGATCCGCTCCAGCGCCGCCTCGGTCGCGGCCACGGCGGTCGCCTCGCCAGCGGCGAAGCGCTCCGCCAGCTCGTGGGCGGTCAGGTCGGAGAGGGAAGGGCCGCTCATCCTTCCTCCTCGATGACCCGCGGGACCATGAAGCGTCCCTGCTCGACGGCGGGGGCGGTGGAGAGCGCCTCCTCCTGGGTGAGGCAGGGGCCGACCGTGTCGTCGCGCCAGACGTTCACCCGCGGCACGGCATGCGACATCGGCGGCACGCCCTCCGTCGGCAGACGCTCGACCTTCTCGGCCTCTTCGAGAATGTTGGAGAGCTGGCGCTGGAACTGGTCCAGCTCCTCCTCGGAGAGGGCGAGACGGGCCAGGCGGGCGACGTGCTGCACGTCGGCGCGGCTGATCGGCATGACACTCCTCAATCCAGCGTTCGAGCAGGTAGGAACCGGGATCGACGCCCGTCGGGCGAGCGCGATGAGCGAGTCTACCCACATGGCTCGGCCGGCCGCCGCCGATTATCCACAGCCCCGTTGCGCATCGCGGCGGACCCGAGTTAGGCGTAGGTACCCTCCACCATCGAGAATACTCGCAAGCCCATCTGGGCAAGGGTCGTCCGGAGCGTCCTACAGGGCGCCACCGAGCACGAAGTGTTGGAAGTCCGGCCCGGTTGCCGGGACCCGAGCGGCCGGGCAGGGGGTACGGGATCGATGGACGAGAGGTTGCCTGTCGGGCCGGGCACGTCGCCGGCCGCGAACGCCGCCGCAGGCAGCGGCGGCCCGACCGTCGGGATCTGGCGCCTGGGGGTGCTCGCCGGATGAGCGTCTGCCCTTCCTGCGGGTTCCGCAACGCCGGTTCCGACCCCTTCTGCCGCAACCCTGCCTGTGGCGCCTTCCTCGGCTGGAACGAGGAGGAGTCCACCGACAAGCAGCGCCCGCCCCTGCGGATCGACCCGGCCGCCGCCAGCACGCCCGATCCCGAAGCGGTGACGCAGCCGTCCGACCCAGGGGTCGAGCCCCGCCGCCCGGGTCCTCAGGGTCCGCGGCCCAGTGTGGGGTCTGGCGAGACACAGGCTGGCCGGACGCACGAAGGTCCACGGTCGCCCCTGGGCGGCGCCGCGGCGCCGACACCA
>DASVXQ010000022.1:0-26389 GCA_036392615.1 Actinomycetes bacterium
ATAACTGGCGACCACCAGCATCAGCCCGCACACCGGCACACCAAAGCGCCCTATCCCTGGCCCCTTGCCCCACGACCCGCCCGCGGCGTCGCCTCACAGCAGCCAACCCGGGGTTTGCGCGCAGCCGGTTCAAGCGTCAAACACCTCAGAGACAGACCACTAGCGTCTTGATGGAGTCGGAACTCGGGAGATGGAAGGCGCTCCCGGCGGGGAAGTACCGGGGGCGCCTCTGCCTTCCCCGAGGGCCGCCCTCGGGGAAGGATGCTCGGCTTACGCGGCGGGGTGGAGCTGGTGGCGGGCGTGTTCGGCTAGCGGCATCACGCCGACCTGGTCCATGTGGGCGGGCAGCGACCGCAGCAGCGCCAGCAGCCTGGTGGGGGTGGCACGCTCGCGCCGAGACGGACTCTGAGGGCCGCGGAAGCCGCCGCCGGCGTCGATCGCGCCAGCTGCCGGTCGTCGCCGACCAGCACGACCTTGGCACCGGCGCGTTGGGCGTGGTCCAACAGGCGGGTGAGCTTGCGGGAGCCGACCA
This sequence comes from Actinomycetes bacterium, assembly GCA_036392615.1. Classification (GTDB taxonomy): domain Bacteria; phylum Actinomycetota; class CALGFH01; order CALGFH01; family CALGFH01; genus DASVXQ01. The sequence continues at coordinate 533 of DASVXQ010000022.1, forward strand.
TGCTCGCCTCGTCGACCACCAGCACCGACCGCCCATCCAACACCGACCCCTCGCCCTGGCGGTCGTGCCGGGTCGTGGGCGAAGCATTCCGGCGGCCCACGCCGACGTCCTGGTCGAGTTCGTGCAGGAGCCGGTCGACGGTGGCGACCTCCTCGAACCCCTCCGCCTCCAAACTCGTGGCCGCGATCCCCGTCGGCGCCGCGCCCACCACGCGGTAGCCGTCCAAGGTGAAGGCGTGGCGGGCCACGCCCAGGGCGTAGGTCTTCCCGGTGCCGGCCTTGCCGACCACCACCCGCACCCCATCACCCGACAGGGCAAGGTCGCGAACCATGCCCGCCTGGTCCTCCCCAACCGTGGGGTGCTCCGCCAACGCCTCGTGGACCGCCTCGGGCGAACACACCCCGGCCTGGGCGCCGCGGCGTTCCAGCGCGCCGGCGACCAGGCCGCTCTCGACCTCCAGGAGTTCCGGGGTGGACCAGCGCCGCTCGCCAACGGTGCCCTCGGCGACCACGCTGAGCGCACGTTTCTCGAGGAACCGGTCCGCCAGACTCTCGAGCTCCGTGCGGTCGACGGCGACTAGGTGGTCGCCGAGGGCGGCGATCACCTCGGGCCGGGCGAACGTGGACGCCTGCGCAGTCAGCCCTTGCGGGCCGGCGAGCCGATCGAACACGCCGGCGACCACCGCCGCATCAGCGGTCGCGTCGGTAGCCAGGCCGTCGCCGGCGGGGCCGCTGGCGGTCAGGCGGTCGCGACCAAACACGCCACGCAGCAGTTTGGGGACGTCCACCCCCTGCTCGGCCGCTTCGGCGCGCCACCGCTCCGCCAGTGCCAACGGGGCCTCCTGGCGCTTGGCCTGCCGGGTCGCATGGACGGCCCACTTGACCAGCCTTCACCGGCCCGGGCCGGTGACCCCAGGCTCCGCAAAGGCCAAGACCTCACCTTGCGGGCCTTGCCGATCCGCTGGCAGCACCACCTCGACCATCCCTGCCGCGACGACATCCCTGCGGGGCTGCTGGATGCCTGGGACGCGTGGGCCAAGGGTCGCGACCCCACCGAGCTGACCGTTGACGGCACCAAGATCGGCGGCTGGCCGTACTGCCTCCAAGGCGAGGTTCGCTGGCATGCTGGCGGCCGGCTGGTCGAGGACTGCGAGTATGTCCTGCAGCTCGGCAGCGAACCCAAAGCCGGGCTGTCGTGGGGATACGCCGGGCTGGGCTACATCGCTCGGCAGCCTCACCACGGCAGCGACGGCTGGCACCTCACCTGGCAATCCCTCTAACAACTCCAACAGATTGAGCTGAGCAGGAATTGAGTGGTCGACTCGGCCGGCCGGGGAGGTGAGGGTTGAGCGAAGGCAACCTGACGCTGGCTCAGGTCGTCCAGCAACTGGACGGCTACGACGACGGGTTGACGATCTGGGCGCGAGCCCGTACCGATCTGGCCGACCTGTGCCGGTGGCGATCCGGCGCCACTGCTTGACCGCCCGCGCGGCGTTGTGGCGCTCGCGGTGGGCCTGCTGGTCGAAGCCCGGGCGTCGGACTACGGGCCAGATCGCCTGGCCTGAGCCGCCGGGGCCGGATACCATCGCCGGCGTGCGTCCCCTGATCACGTTCCTGACCGACTTCGGGCCGGCCTCGACCGCCGTGTGTCAGGGGGTGATGGTCGGGATCTGCCCCCAGGCCGACATCATCGTCATCAGCCACCAGATCACCCGCTACTCGATCGCCGAAGGCGCTCGCACCCTTGTCTTCGCCCTGCCGAGCATGCCCGTGGGGACGCACGTGGCCGTGGTCGACCCCGGGGTGGGCACCGACCGACTGGCCCTCGCGCTCCGGACCCCACGCGGCGACGTGTTGGTCGGACCGGACAATGGCCTGCTGGTGGCGGCGGCAGCGGCGCTGGGTGGGATCGATGAGGTTCGCTCGGTCGAGAACCGGGAGTTGATGCTGCCCGTCGTCTCTTCGAGCTTCCACGGCCGGGACGTTTTCGCGCCAGTCGCCGCGTACCTCGCGACCGGCGTGCCGCTGGAGCGCGTCGGCCCGTCAGTGCCGGTCGAGCGGCTCGTCCGCTTGCCCGAGCCCCACCCGACGATCCGCGACGGCGTGCTGGAGACCGAGATCACCCAGGTGCTCCTGTTCGGCAACGTCACCTTCGCGGGAGGCGCGGCCGAGCTGCAGGCAGCGCTCGGTCCGCTCGACTTCGGTCAGCAGGTGGCGATCGAGTTCGACCGCGGCGACGGGAAGGCGGCGGTCCGGGAGGTGACGACCTGGGAGCGTACGTTTGGTCGCGTCCCGGTCGGTGCATCGCTGCTGTTGGTCGAATCGGAGGGCCAGCTGTCGTTCGCCGACAACCAGGGGGACGCCGCGCGCCGACTCGGCCTGGCCGTCGGCCAGGCCGTTCGCATCCGCGCGGGTTGATCCCGCGTCGCTGACCGGCGGGGCGGCTTCCGCGCCCGGGATGGCCGGCGCTCTACGGTCGACGCCTGCGAGGGTCACCACGACCTAATTGACCGACCGCTGGCGCCCCTAGCCTGAGCTGGTCGAGTTCGGATCCCCTTCCACATCTCGTCGATCGTGTCGATCATCGACAGCAATTCCCTGGCGTCGTCGAGGTCGAGCGAGTGCCGCACCTTGCTTGCCTGCTTGGTTGCCGTCCAGAAGGTCTGGTGCAGGTTGGGGTACTGCTGGAGGTGCTCGGGCTTGAAGTAGTCGTGCCACAGCACGTCGAGGTGGTGCTTGACCAGCTCGGCGCACTCCTCCTTGACGTGGACGATGCGCGCCCTGAGGTTGGCGTCGTCGCTTGTCTGGTACATCCCGATGATCTTGTAGCAGGACTCCGCCTCGATGCGCGCTTGCTCGGGGTCGTAGATGCCGCGGGGGATGTCGCAGTGCGCATCCACGATGCGAGTGGGATGCAGGCTGCAGCGCAGGGTTCGCATCGGGGCTCCTTCTGTCCCGGACGAACGTCGGCGGATAGGGAAGGCCGGTGACCTACCCGTGGCCGCGGTTGTGCGCGTCCCGGTCGTACTGGTTGATCAGGACGCCGCAGAGTTTGCAGGTCTCGGCCGCGCCGGGGCCGCCGGCCGCGAACGGCTCGTATTGACCCTGGTGAACCGCGTTGTGGGCATCCTCGTAGTACTGGTTGATCAGGACGCCGCAGAGCGTGCAGGTCTCTGCGGCGGCGCCGGGGGAATCGGTGGTGAAGGGCTGGTAGTCGGCTTGGTGGAACCGGTTGTGGGCATCCTCGTAGTACTGGTTGATCAGGACGCCGCAGAGCGTGCAGCTGTCCACCGGCCCCTCGGCGGCAGCCTTGAGCGAGTCCCGCAGGTAGTTGGTGTCCGCCATGCCCCCATCCTTTCGATTGTGGGTCGGCCCGTCCTCCGTGCTGCGCCTGATCCTCGCTGGGAGACTCAGCGAGCGCTGTTTGTCAGGCAGGTGGTTGACGCCTAACCGGCTTGCACGCTGCTCCGTGGGCATCCGTCCGAGGAGGCGTCCCTGCTGTCCTTGCCGGCCTGGAGATCCACGTCCAGCAGTTGGGCCACAAGCCGGTGGGCCCGGTCCTCGGCCGGCGCCGCCGGTGCACCTTGCCCTCGTACGCCCCTGAGGTGGCAGCCCGACCGGGCCTCGCCGGGCGGCGAACCCCTCTGGTGGTACGCCCTCCAGCGCGCGGCTTCCGTTGGCCAGGGACCGTGGTGTACAAGTGCGTGGCAGCCTCGGTGGTCAGTGTGGGCAGTTGAGGCGCACTGGCGTCATGCGCCCGAGCATCCCAGTGGGTCACGCCGGCACGACATACGGGAAGCTCGCCCTTCGCAGACGCTCGGACACGGCAGGTCGCAGGCCCGAGGGCACGGCCGTGTCGACGACCAGCGACAGCATCGCCTCTGGGGCGTTGTCGGCCAGGGTCCTGCCGTTGCGGACCGTGAACCCATAGGTCGCCGGCGTCCCCACCACGTACGACAACACGTCGGGGAACAGTGCCCGGGCAACCGTCTGGCCGTAGCCCTGAGGGTCGTCCGAGGTCCCGGTGGCCGACACAACGGCGGTGACGGGGTCGCCGATCTCCTTGCCATCGGCGTTGAAGTCCGCGGACGGGTGCCGGCTGTTGGCGGGGTGGGTGAAGTCGGTGTCGTCGGGCCAGAAGATCGGCCACATCATCGGATGGCCGAAGCGGTTGACCTGCCGCCAGCCGCCGGAGTCGGTGGCCAGCTTGGTGGCGCACCAGACGCCGACGCCGGCACCGGGGTGCAGTTGCGGATGCTGGTGGGAGATCTCCAGCACGATCGACTCGACAGTGGTGTCGGCGAAGCTGTTCTGCGCGTTCTCGGGACGCCACGCCGACAGGTCCACCGCGGTCCCCTGCTTCACCGCCCCGTTGACGATGCCGAGCAGCGACAGGTCGATGTAGAACGGATCGGCGATGCGCCCTGCCCAGATCCGCGTCTCGCCCTGGCTGGCAGGCTCCCCTGTCTGGCCTTCGAGCAGGAGGGTGCCGGCCGCGGCGTCCTCGGCGGCCTCGTCACCGGTGAGGGCGTGCAGTCGCATGGCCTGTCGCCCGTCCGGGTCGGCGTCACCGAAGGACACCCGGTAGGTCAAGGCCTCGAAGTCGGCGCCGTCGAGGTGGACCTTGAACTCGTAGCGCGCCCGCGGATGGAAACCCCGCTGGACATCGGGTCCGGTGATCGTGGAGTTGACGTCCATGATGAACACGGTGCTGCGGTCGCCCGAAAAGACGTACAGGTCGTCGATATAGAGCTGGCCGTTCTGCCGTGCCAGGGGCGTATCAAGATGATGGGACATGTCGCAGCTTTCCCGAATGAGATGGATTGATCCGCGTTGGCGCCGGCCGACCGCACCACCGGTAGACGACCGGGCGATCCCTGATCGCGCGCGACACCGATGTCTAGATCCTCGGACCTACTCGTCAGAACTTGAGGAGGTCGAGCAGGACCGCCTACCGCGCCTGATCGGCGAGCCGATCCCACGCTCCGGCCGAGCCCGTGGACGGCGCCGGCTGCAGGTCCGCGGGGATGGAGACTTGCCGCCGTGGTTGTGTTCGTGCCCGCCGTTGCAGTCCTCCGCCACAACCAACTCTAACCGATCAGAAGGAGTGAAACGATATCTTAGGGCGACCGTGGCTATTGTGTAGTCGACGTCGTCCAGCCCTCCTGCCGCGAATGACACGATCCGCCATCGTGACCGGGAGTTCGGAAATCCAGATTCAAATCAAGCCTCGAATTTCGGGGGCAAATCGCTCGACATTTGATAGTCGAGGTTCCGCCGCCACCAGTTCTCATTCCAACCCTTCGCTTCTGAGACGGGACTGGCGGTTGCGCTGGTCCATTTCGTCGAGGAAGATCTCCTCCGGATGTGCCCCGGCCGGCCAGCGATCAGGTTCCCGGCGCCGACGTCGTTGAAGACAGGACCGCCGAAGCGGCCCTGCGGGGCTTCGAGCGGAGCCGCCGGAGACCTCTCCGTTCGCCATCCGACGGTCACGGCTCAACGCCGCGCCGGCGGCGTGCCAAGATGTTTGGCCGGGCGCCGTGGAATCGAGTGGTGCCCCCCTGGGCGCGGCCATCGTGACGGCGTCGCGGGTGTGCCGGAACCAACCGACGTGAGTGGAGGCGAGGCAGGTGGCGCTTCAGAGCCGTTCCCCTCAACGGCCCGACGACCTGCTGATCGAGGTCGAGGAGGCCGACGCCGCCGCGGTCGACCAGGCGATCGGGCTGGCGCGCGAGGCGGCCCGCCGGTGGGCGGCCGCCCCGGCGCTGCAGCGCTCGGCGGCGCTGGTCGCCGCGGCCGGCGCTCTCGCCGGCGCGGCCGCCGAGCTGACGGACCTGATGGTGCGGGAGGTCGGCAAGCCGCTGACGGAGGCGAGCGCCGAGGTCTCCCGCGCTGTCGGCATCCTGCGCTACTACGCGCAGCAGGCCCTCGACCCGGACGGCGAGACCTATCCCGGCCCGCTTCCGAGCGCCCTGCTGCTCAGCCGGCGGCGGCCGCGCGGGGTGGCGGGGCTGATCACTCCGTGGAACTTTCCGATCGCCATCCCCCTGTGGAAGGCGGCACCGGCGCTTGCCTTCGGCAACGCGGTCGTGCTCAAGCCGTCACCGGAGGCCACGGCGCTCGCCCTTCGCCTGGGCGAGCTGCTGGCGCCGGCCCTGCCCGAGCATCTGTTCCAGGTGCTGCCTGGTGGGGCCGCGACCGGCAAGGCCGTGCTCGAGCGGGTCGACTGCATGTCGTTCACCGGCTCGGTGGCCGTGGGCCATCAGGTCGCCGTCGCCGCCACGGAGCGGGGCATCCCCAGCCAGGCGGAGATGGGCGGCCTCAACGCCTCGATCGTGCTGCCGGACGCCGATCCGGAGCGGGCGGCCAGGGTGATCGCCGGGGCGTCCATGGGCTACGCCGGCCAGAAGTGCACCGCGACCAGCCGGGCGATCGTCGTCGGCGATCCCGGCCCGTTCACCGAGGCACTGGTCGCGGCGGTCCAGGGCCTGCCCGTCGGCGACCCGGCCGAGCAGGGCACCGTGGTCGGACCGCTGATCACCGATCAGGCCAGGCGTCGCGTGGTGGAGGCCGCGGAGGAGGCGGCGGCGGACGGTGGGCGCCTGCTGACCGGTGGAGCCGCTCCGGACCGGACCGGCTGGTTCGTGGCGCCGACCCTGGTCGACGGCATCGCGACCGGCGCCCGTCTGGCGCAGGAGGAGGTGTTCGGCCCCATCGCGGTGCTGCTGGCGGCGGCCGACGAAGAGGAGGCGGTGCGGATCGCCAACGGGGTCCGCTACGGCCTGGTCAGCTCGGTGTTCACTGGCGACCTCGACCGGGCGCTGCGCCTGGCCGACCGGCTGGACACCGGCTTGATCCGGGTCAACGCGCCCACCTCCGGGGTCGACTACCTGGCCCCGTTCGGTGGCGAGAAGGCCTCCAGCTACGGTCCGCGCGAGCAGGGCAAGGCGGCCAGGGATCTCTACACGTCGACCCGCACCATCAGCATCCTGCCGCAGGAGGGCTGAGGGATGGCGCTCTGGCAGGTGCTGGCCGGCGGACGCCCGCGGCTGGCGCGCGGGCCGGCCACGGGCGGCCCCGCCGAGCTGCTCGACGCGCGGGCGTCGATCGACGGCGTGCTCGGTGGTGAGCCGGGCGCCCTGCGGGCGCTCCTCGACGGACCGGGCGAGGGCGTCGCTCCCGAGGGGGCACCGCTGCTCGCGCCGGTCGGCGCCCAGCCGGTGTGGGCGGCCGGGGTCACGTTCCGCCGCAGCCTCGACGCCCGCCTGCAGGAATCGCGTGGGCTCGACGCATACGACAGGGTCTACCTTGCCGAGCGGCCCGAGCTGTTCCTCAAGGCGCTGCCGGGCACCGCCAGGGCCCCAGGTCAGCCGATCGGCGTGCGGGCGGACTCGGATTGGGACGTGCCCGAGCCCGAGCTGGTCGTGGTCGCCGACCGGCGCGGCGAGATCGTCGCCTACACGATCGGCAACGACGTGTCGTCACGCTCGATCGAGGGCGAGAATCCCCTCTACCTCCCGCAGGCCAAGCTCTACCGGGGCAGTTGCGCGCTCGGGCCCTGCCTGGTTCCGGTGGGCGAGGCGCCGGACCCGGCTGACATGGAGATCACCCTGTCGATCGACCGCGGCCAGGCCGAGCTGTTCCGGGACAGCTGCGCGGTCGCCGACATGAAGCGCGGCCTGCCGGAGCTGGCCGACTGGCTCTGGCGTGGCCAGGACCTGCCGCTTGGCGCGGTGCTGCTCACCGGCACCTCGATCGTGCCGCCCGCCGAGCTGAGCCTGCTCCCCGGCGACGTGGTGACGATCTCGATCACCGGCCTCGGTGAGCTGCGCAACCCCGTGGAGCTCGTCGACACCCGACCTCGAGGAGGCGTTGATGGCTGGGCGGACTGGGGCCACGCTGGTCGCGGGGATCGACTCCTCGACCCAGGCGACCAAGGTCGTCGTTCGGGAGGCGGAGACCGGCGCGCTGGTCCGTGAGGCGCGCGCCCCGCACCCGCCCGGGACCGAGGTCGAGCCGTCAGCCTGGGAGCAGGCGCTCGAGCAGGCGTCCGAGGGCGGCCTCCTGGACGGGGTCGCGGCCATCGCCGTGGCCGCCCAGCAGCACGGCATGGTCTGCCTGGACGAGACCGGCGCGGTGGTGCGCTCCGCGCTGCTCTGGAACGACACCCGCTCGGCGCGGGCGGCCGCGGACCTGATCGTCGAGCTCGGCGGCGCGGCCGCCTGGGCGGACGCGGTCGGCAGCGTCCCGGTCGCCAGCTTCACGGTGACCAAGCTGCGCTGGCTCGCCGAGCACGAACCACAGCGGGCGGAGCGCACCACCGCGGTCGCGCTGCCACACGACTGGTTGACCTGGCGACTCGCCGGTGGGCGCGGCGAGCTCGCCACCGACCGGGGCGACGCCTCCGGTACCGGCTACTGGTCGCCCGCCACGGGCGCCTACCGCCTCGACCTGCTGGAGCGGGCGCTCGGCCATGCCGCGTCGCTGCCGCGGGTGCTCGCCCCGACCGAGCCGGCGGGCCACACTCCCGGCGGGGCGCTGCTCGGCCCCGGCACCGGCGACAACATGGCCGCCGCGCTCGGGGTCGGCGCCCGCCCCGGTGACGTGGTGGTCTCGATCGGGACCAGCGGCACGGTCTTCGCCGTGCACGACCGGGCGAGCGCCGATCCCAGCGGCATCGTCGCCGGCTTCGCCGACGCCACGGGCCGGTTCCTCCCTCTGGTCTGCACGCTCAACGCCGCCCGGGTGCTGTCGGCCACGGCCGAGCTGCTCGGCACCGACCTCGGCGGGCTCGACGACCTTGCGTTGTCGGCCCCTCCGGGAGCGGAGGGGGTTGTGCTGGTCCCCTATTTCGAGGGCGAACGGACCCCCAACCGCCCGGGCGCCGCCGCCCACGTCGCCGGCCTGCGGTTGGGCAACACCACCCGGGCCAACCTGGCGCGCGCGGCCGTGGAGGGGATGCTGTGCGGCCTGGCCGACGGGTTGGACGCCCTGCGGGAGCAGGGGGTGCGGGTCGGCAGGGTGCTGCTCATCGGCGGCGGCGCCCGGTCGCGGGCGGTGCAGGCGATCGCCCCGTCGCTGCTCGACGCGCCCGTCCTGGTCCCGCCGCCGGGAGAGTACGTCGCCGACGGCGCCGCCAGGCAGGCGGCCTGGGTCCTCGCCGGCGCGGCCGAGCCTCCGCAGTGGCAGCAGGCCGTCGCGCCGCGAGCCGTCCAAGCCCCGCCCGCTCCCCACGTGCGCGACGCCTATGCCGCCGCGCGCGACGCCACCGCCTGACCGGAACGGCTCGGCGGCGGCCGGTGGCCAGGCGACCGGTCCTACCAGGATCTTGACTGGCCATCGTCCGCCGGCTACGGTGCGGAGCATCCTGCGAACAGTGTTCGGTATTTCGAACACAAGGGAGTCGTTGATGGTCCGGGACCGGATGTCGTCAGGAGCCCGTCGGCGTCAGCGTCTTCAGCACGGCGCCAGGGCTGGACAGGACCTCCCGGACGACCGCTCCGGCCGCCCCCCGGACGGCGGCCTCGGGTCCCAGCCGCGACGCCAGCACTCGCACCGGCGACCAGCGCAGGCCGATCGCCCGCCGCTGCAGCTCGGCGGTGAGCGGCCCGCGCAGCCACGGTTCGAGCACGGTGTAGAGGCCGCCGAGCACGACCGCCTCGGGGGCCACCAGGTTGACGGCCGCCGCCACGGCGATGCCGAGCGCCCTGCCGGCCGCCTCGATCGCCTCGAGCACCCGCGGCTCGCCGGCACGCGCCCTGGACAGCAGCTCGGCGACCGAGCCGGCCGGCTGCCCCCCTCTGGTGCCGGCCTCGGCGTGGAGGCCGGCGGCGCGCAGGATCGCCTCCTGGCCGGCGACCTGCTCCAGGCAGCCACGCGCCCCGCAGCGGCACGGCGGCCCGTCGGCCTGGACGGTCACGTGGCCGAGCTCGCCGGCGAACCCCTGGACCCCGCGGAACAGCTCGCGGTCGATGACGATGCCGCCGCCGACACCGATCTCGCCGGAGACGTGGACGAAGCTGGCCAGGTCGCCGTGCCCGCCGAACCACAGCTCGCCGAGCGCCGCCAGGTTGGCCTCGTTGTCCACCATGATCGGCAGCAGCCCGGCCTCGATGCGGCTGGCGAGGTAGTCCACCACCGGCACGTCCGTCCAACCGAGGTTGGGAGCCACCCGCAGCCGGCCCTCCCCCGCCTCCACCAGGCCCGGCAGGGCGATGGCCAGGCCCACCACCTCCAGGCCGGCGGCGCCGGCGGCGGCCATGGCGGTGCGGGCGATCCTGACGGCCCGGGCGAGCACCTGGTTCGGCGAGTGGCGGCGGTTGTCGCCGGCCAGGATGCGCAGGTGTCGAGCGTCGCCTGCCAGGTCGGCGACGCACACGGCGACGTAGTCGACGTTCACCTCCAGGCCGAGCCCGGCGTAGCGGGACCGGTTGAGCTCCAGGTCGCTCCCCGGGCGGCCGACGACCCCGCGCGCCTCGGGGCCGAGCTCGGTGAGCAGGCCCGCGTGGACCAGGTCGTCGACCAGGCTGGAGACCGTCGCCTTGGTCAGCCCGGTGGCCGAGGCGATGCGGGCGCGGGAGAGCGGCCCGCCGGCGGCCACCTGGCGCAGCACCAGCGCCAGGTTGTGCTGGCGGACGGTGTGCTGGCGCGCCGGCGTCCGCTCCGGGTTCACGGTCGCCGCCGGCGGCCTCGCGGCGCGGCGCGGCCCCGGCGCCCAGGGTTCGTCGCTGTCGTCTGCATGGCACCGGCCGCCTTCCCCCAGATGGCTACGACTCGCAGGTTGACACGAACCAACACGAGCAGTTTAGTTCGTATAGTAAACAGATAAATCCCCCAGTGGAGGTCGCGGATGCAACCGGACCGCCTCTCGACCACGCCGGCCGCCCCGTCGGACGGCCGTGACGTGCTCGGGATCGGGATGGCGGGATACGCCTTCATGGGGCGGGCGCACTCGCAGGCCTGGCGCACCGTGGACCACTTCTTCGAGCTGCCGCTGCGCCCGCGGATGGCCGCGATCTGCGGCCGCGATCCGGACGGGGTCGAGCGGGCCGCCCGACGGCTCGGCTGGGCGGCCTGGGAGACGGACTGGAAGCGCCTGGTCGCAAGGGACGACGTCGACCTGGTGGACGTCTGCACCCCTGGGTCGACCCATGCCGAGATCTCGATCGCGGCGCTGCAGGCCGGCAAGCACGTCCTGTGCGAGAAGCCGCTGGCCAACTCCGTCGCCGAGGCGCGCGCCATGGCCGCCGCCGCGGAGGACGCCGCCGCCAACGGGGTCAGGGCGATGGTCGGCTTCAACTTCCGCAGGCTGCCGGCCGTGGCGTTGGGCCGCCAGCTGATCGCCGCCGGACGTCTCGGCACCATCCGGCACGTGCGCGGCGCCTATCTGGCCAGCCACATGGTGGACCCTGACGCCCCGCTGGTGTGGCGCCTGCGCGCCGAGGAGGCGGGCTCCGGGGCGCTGGGCGACCTCGGCGCCCATGCCGTGGACCTTGCCCAGTACCTGGTCGGCGACCGGATCGCCGGCGTCTCCGCGCTGGCCGAGACGTTCGTCAAGGAGCGGCCGCTGCCAGGCGGGAGCGGCGGGAGCGGCCCGGTGACGGTCGACGACGCCGCGGCGTTCATCGCCCGCTTCCGCGGTGGGCCGGTGGGAGTCTTCGAGGCGACCCGGTTCGCCACCGGTCACAAGGAGGGACTGCGGGTCGAGGTCAACGGCGACCTGGGCAGCCTGGTCTGGGAGCTGGATCAGCTCAACGATCTCCGCTACTTCGACGGCACCCTGGAGCCGGGCCTGCGGGGGTTCCGGCGGATCCGCGCGACCGAGGCGGAGCACCCCTACGCGGGGGCGTGGTGGCCGGACGGTCACGTCATCGGCTACGAGCACACCTTCACCAACGAGGTGCGCGACCTGCTCGACGCCATCGCCACCGGCCGCGACCCGGCGCCGTCGTTCGCGGACGGGCTGGCCGTCCAGGAGGTCCTGGACGCGGTGCTCCGCAGCGCCGCCGCCGGCTCCGCATGGACAACGGTGGGGGCGGCCTGATGGCCAGCTACCAGCCGACCAGGGCTGACCGGTTCAGCTTCGGCCTGTGGACGGTCGGCCATCCCGGGATGGACCCGTTCGGCGACCCGGTGCGGGGATGGCTGGACCCGGTCGAAACGGTCCAGCGCCTCTCGGACCTGGGCGCCTACGGGGTCACGTTCCATGACGACGACCTGCTCCCGCCGGGATCGGACGGCAGCCCGGCGGACCGCGCCAAGGCGTTGCTCCGGTTCCGCCAGGCGCTCGACCACACCGGGATGGTCGTGCCGATGGCGACCACCAACCTGTTCCGCCACCCGGTCTTCCGCGAGGGCGCGCTCACCGCCAATGACCCGGCGGTGCGACGGCACGCCATCCGCAAGACGCTGGCCAACATCGACGTGGCCGCCGAGGTGGGCGCGCGGGTGTACGTCTGCTGGGGTGGCCGCGAGGGCTGCGAGTCCGACACCAAGGACGTGCGGGCAGCCCTGGACCGCTACAAGGAGGCCATCGACCTCCTCTGCGGCTACGTGCGCGAGCGCGGCTACGAGCTGCGCTTCGCGCTGGAGCCGAAGCCCAACGAGCCGCGCGGCGACCTCTTCCTGCCGACCGTGGGGCACGCGCTGGCGTTCATCGACGAGCTGGAGCACCCCGAGATGGTGGGCCTCAATCCCGAGGTCGGCCACGAGACCATGGCGGGGCTGAACTTCCACCACGGCGTGGCCCAGGCCATGTGGCACGGGAAGCTCTTCCACATCGATCTCAACGGCCAGCGCGGCGTGCGCTACGACCAGGACCTCCGCTTCGGCTCGGAGGACCAGAAGAACGCCTTCTTCCTGGTCGACCTGCTGGAGCGCGGCGGCTACCAGGGGCCGCGCCACTTCGACGCGCGCGCATACCGCACCGAGGACTCTGACGGCGTGTGGGCGTTCGCGCGGGGCTGCATGCGCACCTACCTGATCCTCCGCGAGCGCGCGGCCGCGTTCCGGGCCGACCCCGAGGTCGCCGAGGCGCTCGCCGCCGCGGGCGTCCCAGACCTCGCCACGCCGACGCTGCGCCCGGGGGAGACGCTCGACGACCTGCGCGCCGACCAGTCGTTCGATCCGGACGCCGCCGCCGCCAGAGGGCACGGCTACGAGCGCCTCGACCAACTCGTCATCGACCACCTGCTCGGAGCCCGCTGACTTCCCGCCACACGGCAAGGAGGGCCCATGCACGCCACCCGCCGCGATTCCAGGCGCCACAGCCTGCTCCCCCGTCTCGGCCCGGTCGCCGTCCTGGCGGTCGTCGTCGCGCTGCTGGCAGGCAGCGCGTCGGCGGCGCCCAGGGAGCACCGGCCGACCATCACCAAGGAGCTCTTCGGCTTCACCCCGGACCACCAGCGGGTGGACCGGTACACGCTCACCAACTCGTCCGGCATGCAGGTCAAGATCATCACCTACGGCGGCATCGTCCAGTCGATCCGCGTGCCCGACCGCCACGGCCGGATGGCCAACGTGGCGCTCGGCTTCGCCACGCTGGACGACTACATCAGCACCGGCAACAGCCCCTACTTCGGCGCCCTGATCGGCCGCTACGCCAACCGCATCGCCAAGGGCACCTTCACCCTGGACGGGGTCACCTACCACCTGCCGATCAACAACCCGCCCAACAGCCTGCACGGCGGCACGGTCGGCTTCGACAAGCGAGTCTGGCGGGCCACGCCGTTGCAGGGCAGGCACACGGTCGGGCTGGAGCTGCGCCTCACCAGCCCCGACGGCGACCAGGGCTACCCGGGAACGCTCCAGGTCCGGGCGGTCTACACGCTGACCAACCGCAACCAGATCCGCATCGACTACCACGCCACCACCGACAAGGCCACGGTCGTCAACCTGACCAACCACAGCTACTTCAACCTCGACGGCGAGGGCGCCGGCACCATCTACGACCACGTCCTGCGGATCAACGCCGACCGCTACACGCCGGTGGACGCCACCCTGATCCCGACCGGCGCGCTCGACCCCGTGGCCGGCACGCCGCTGGACTTCCGTCGGCCGACGCCGATCGGCGCGCGCATCCGCACCAACTTCCAGCAGCTGCTGTTCGGCCAGGGCTACGACCACAACTTCGTGCTCAACCGCAGGGACGACCGCTCGCTGGTCCTGGCGGCCAAGGTCAGCGACCGGCGCAACGGCCGCGTCCTGGAGATGTTCACCGACCAGCCGGGCATCCAGTTCTACTCGGGCAACTTCCTCGACGGCACGCTGGTCGGCACCGGCGGCCGCGTCTACCGGCAGAGCGACGGCTTCGCGCTCGAGACCCAGCACTTCCCGGACTCGCCGAACAAGCCCGCCTTCCCCTCGACGGTGCTGCGGCCCGGGCAGACCTACCAGACGACCACCGTCTACCAATTCTCGACGGACTGACGCGCGGCGACGCGCACGAAGGTGGGAGGCCCCCATGACCCAGATCGATGCCCGCGTCGAAGAGGCGGTCGAGCGCCTGCCGCTTCCCTCGGTGACGCGGCGGCGCCTGCTCAGCGGCGCCGGGCTGGCCAGCGCCGGCCTGGCGGCATCGGCCCTGCTGGCGGCGTGCTCCAACGACAAGTCGACCGCTGCCGCCGCCGGCAGCGGCGACTTCCCTTCGACCCCGAAGTGGCGCTTCGTGTTCGTCAACCACGTGACCACCAACCCGTTCTTCGTCCCGACCCAGTACGGCGCGTCGGACGCCTGCGCGCTGCTCGGCTGCACCTACCAGTGGACCGGCTCCAAGGACTCGATCGTCGGCGAGATGGTGAGCGCGGCCAACGCCGCCATCTCCGCCAAGGCCGACGGCCTGGCGGTGGCGGTGACCGACGTGCGCGCCTTCAAGGACCCGGTCGACAAGGCGCTGGCCGCCGGCATCCCGGTGGTGTCGTACAACGCGGACGGCGCCGTGGGGAACCCGGGCACCAGCCGGCTGGCCTACATCGGCCAGGACCTGTTCACCTCCGGGGTCCAGCTCGGGCAGCGGATCGCCAGCCTGGTGTCGGGCGGCGACGTGGTCGGCTTCATCGCCACCCCCGGCCAGCTCAACATCCAGCCACGCATCGACGGCGCCAAGCAGGCGATCCAGCAGTCCGGCAAGTCGATCAACTTCAGCGCCGTCCAGAGTGGCGCGGAACTGCCGCAGGAGAACTCGACCATCGACGCGTACTACCAGGGGCACAAGAATCTCAAGGGGATGTTCGCGGTCGACGCCGGCTCGACCGCCAACGTCGGCAAGATCATGGCCAAGTACAAGCTGAAGTCGAAGGGCGTGGCCGCCGGCGGCTTCGACCTGGTGCCCGACACCCTCAACGCCATCAAGGCGGGCGACCTCGACTTCACCATCGACCAGCAGCCCTACCTCCAGGGCTTCCTGCCGGTGCTGTACCTGTACCTCTACAAGCTGTCCGGCGGGCTGGTCTCCCCCTCGGAGACCAACACCGGACTGCTGTTCGTGACCAAGGACAACGTCGATCCCTACCTGAGCACCAAGACCCGCTTCGAGGGGTCCAGCACGGCCCAGCAGGTCATCAGCCGCTCGGGCGCGATCTCCCACGCGTGAGCCGGTCCGATGGCACAGGCTGAGGCAGGCCTCCCGGTCGAGCGCAGGAGCCTCGCGCGGCGCGCCGCCGCCGAGTTCCTGCGCCGCCGGGAGGCGAGCATCCTGCTGGTCGCGATCGGCCTGATGGCCTACTTCCAGGCCGTCAGGTCGGTCTTCCTCTCGCACGACAACCTGGTCACGGTGTCGCAGTATCTGGCGCCGGTCGCGATCATCGCGGTCGGCGAGGTGCTGCTGCTGGTGTGCGGCGAGATCGACCTGTCGGTCGGGAACGTCTACACCCTGGCGCCGTTCCTGATGCACTACGCGATCGACTACTACCACGTGCCGGCGGTCCCCGCGATCATCATCGTGCTGCTGATCGCCTCGGTCATCGGGCTCATCAACGGGCTGGTCACCGTGGTGCTGCGGGTGCCGTCGTTCGTGACGACGCTGGGGATGCTGTTCGCGATCAGCGGCATCACCCTGATCACCTCGCACGCCTTCCCGGTCGGCATCCCGCCCCAGGCCGAGGGCATCGGCCGCTGGCTGGGGGCCGCTCCCTGGTCGGAGCTGACCTGGGCGCTGCTGGTGGTGGCCGCGTTCCAGATCCTGCTGACCAGCACCCGCTGGGGCCTGCACACCATCGCGGTCGGCGGCAACCTGCTCGGCGCCACCGAGGCCGGCGTCAAGGTCCGCCGGATCAAGGTCGGCAACTTCATGATCACCAGCACGCTCGGCGCGTTCACCGGGATCCTGGAGGCGTTCCGGGTCGCCTCGATCGATCCCAGCGCCGGCGGCACCCGGGTGATGTTCTTCGCGGTCGCGGCGGCCGTGATCGGCGGGACCGCCCTGGCCGGCGGGTCGGGCACGATCGTCGGCGCACTGGTGGGCGCGCTGGTGCTGGCGGTCCTCCAGGATGGCTTCAACCTGATCGGAATCAGCGCCAACGCCTTTGACCTGATCCTGGGCGTGGCTATCCTGATCGCGATGATCTCCAACGTCTACCTGGCGAGGCTGCGAAGGGCGGGACGAACCTGATGGCCGCGGAGGTCCTGCGGGTCGAGCACGTCGCCAAGCGGTTCGGGGCGCTGACCGCGCTGCGTGACGTGAGCCTGCACCTCGACAAGGGCGAGGTGCTGGGGCTGATCGGCGACAACGGCGCCGGCAAGTCGACCCTGATGAAGATCCTCTGCGGCTTCCACCAGCCGGACGCGGGCCAGATCTTCCTCGACGGCAAGGCGGTGTCGCTGCGGTCGGTGGACCACGCCCGGTCGCTGGGCGTCGACACCGTCTACCAGGATCTGGCGCTGGTCAACGAGCTGAGCGTCTACCACAACATGTTCCTCAACCGGGAGCTGGTCCGCTGGCCGCTGCTGCACAACCGGGCCATGCGCAAGCTCGCCCGCCAGCACCTGGACGACATGGGCGTCAGCATCCCCTCGGTGGACGTGGAGGTCGCCAAGCTCTCGGGAGGGCAGCGCCAGGCGATCGCGGTGGCCCGCTCGGTCTATTCGGAGGCGCGCGTGCTGCTGCTCGACGAGCCGCTGGCCGCCATGGGCGCAAAGGAGGGCGCGCTGATCCTCGACCTGGTCCGCGACCTCAAGCGCAAGGGCGAGGTCTCGATCATGATCGTGGCCCACAACTACGCGCAGGTGCTGGAGGTCTGCGACCGGGTGAACCTGCTCCAGCACGGCACCATCACCCTGGACAAGCCGACCGCCGAGACCTCGGTGCAGGAGCTGACCGACCTGGTGGTGGCGGAATACCGCGCCTCGCGCGCCGGCAGGCTGGCCGGGGCCGAGCCGACCCAGGAATAGCGCCGCGCATGCTCGCGTTCGTGGTGCGCGCGCCCGGCGACTGCTCGGTCGAGGAGGTCGGCGAGCCGGCTCCCGGCCCCGGTGAGGTGGCCGTCGCGGTGGCCGCCGCCGGGATCTGCGGCTCGGACCTGGAGCTGCTCGACGGGACGCGGCCGGCGCCGTACGTGCGCTACCCGGTGGTCCCCGGCCACGAGTGGTCCGGGCGGGTGGCGGCGGCTGGTCCGGGGGTCGAGGGCCTGGCGCCCGGCGACCCGGTGGTCGCCGAGGGGCTGCGCGCCTGCGGGGTCTGCCGGCGCTGCGGGGAGGGGCGCACCAACCTGTGCAGCGCCGCCTACGCCGAGACGGGGTTCACCCACCCAGGTGCGCTGGCCGAGCGCCTGGTCGTGCCGGCGGGGCTGGTCCATCGCCTGCCGCCGGACCGGCCGCTGGAGCCGGCCGCGCTGCTGGAGCCGGCCGCCTGCGTGGCCAACGGGCTGCTGGAGGCGGGGATGCCGCGGCCGGGCTCGCGGCTGGCGGTGGTCGGCGACGGCCCGCTGGGCCTGCTGGCCGTGCTGCTGCTGCGCACCGTCACGCCGGCCGAGCTGCTGCTGGTCTCCAGGCGCCCGGCGCGCGCCGCCCGCGGCCGCGACTGCGGCGCCACCTCGGTGCTGGACGCGCGCGATCACCAGGCGCTCGCAGGAGCGGCGGGCCGCTTCGACCTGGTGGTCGACACGACCAGCTCGCCGGAGGGGCCGGCGTCGTCCCTCGAGCTGCTGCGGCGGGGCGGCACCGCGATCCTGCTCGGCATCTCGGGCGCGGGCCGGGCAACCATCGACCCGGACACGATCGCGCTCGGGCACCTGCGGGTGCTGGGCATCTTCGCGGCCTCCCGCGCGGCCTGGCAGTGGACCGTCGAGCTGTACGCGCGCGGCCTGCTGGACCCGGCCCCACTGGTGACCCACCGGTTCGGGCTCCGGCAGCTGCCCGAGGCACTGACCACCCTGCGCACCCGTTCCAGCGGAGCCATCAAGGTCCTCGTCCACCCCGACGGCGGAGAGCGTTGACACGCCGCGCAGAGCCGCCATACCGTGTTCAAGATTACGAATTACGTTCGAAATTTCGTATCGAGCTGCGCATCAGTGGAGGTGCGGCATGGGCACGAGCGACGGGCAGGCTGAGGAAGGTCCGCGCGAGCCGGCGCCTGGCGGGTCCACGCGGGCGTTCCTGCGAGGCATGGGCCTGCCGGATCGGGACCCCGGTGAGCTGCCGGCCTCGACCAAGCGCTTTTCCGACGGCGCCGCGCATCACCTCGAGATTCCCTCGGTCGAGGGGCCAGAGCCCTTCCGCGCGGTCATGGCCGCCGCCGACGAGCACGGGATCCGCGTGCACCGGATCAGCCAGGGCAGCGGCATGATGCTGCTCACCGACGCCGAGATCGGCCAGATGGTGGCGCTCGGCCGGGAGCGCGGGGTCGAGGTGTGCCTGTTCGTCGGCCCGCGCGGCGGCTGGGACGTCGGGGTGCAGGTCGCCTCCCCCGCGGGCGCGGCCGTCGCCGGGGTGCTCCGCGGCACCGAGCAGCTCGTCTACGCCATCGAGGACGTGCGGCGGGGCTGCGAGCTCGGCGTGCGCAGCATCCTGGTGGCCGACGCCGGCCAGCTCTGGGTCCTGGGCCGCATGAAGCAGGCCGGCGAGCTGCCCGAGGACCTGATCATCAAGGCGTCGATCTCCCTGCCGACCGCCAACCCCGCCGCCGCCCGGCTGCTGGAGGACCTCGGCGTCTCCACCATCAACCTGCCGCTCGACCTGAGCCTGGCGCAGATCGCCGCCATCCGGCAGGCGGTCGACGTGCCGCTCGACCTCTACGTCGAGGGGGCCGACGATTTCGGCGGCGTGGTCCGCTACTACGAGATCCCCGAGATCGTGCGCGTGGCCGCGCCCGTGCATCTCAAGTTCACCGTCCGCAACGCGCCCGGCCTGTACCCGAGCGGCGCGCACCTGGCCGACCTGGCGGTGCGGACCGCCCGGGAGCGGGTCAGGCGCGCCGCCATCGGCCTGGCGCTGCTGGAGCGCTACCAGGCGTTGCCGGCCGCCGGGACCCCGGTGGTCGCATCGTGAAGGTCACCCGGGCCGCGAGAGGAACTGACCGGCTGCGCGCCGGCGACCCGCCGGTCCGGGTCGCCGGCGCGCTCCTGGTCAGCCGCGGACCGCGCCGGAGACCAGGCCACTGACGTAGTAGCGCTGCAGGACCAGGAACAGGACGATGCAGGGCAGCATGGTGAGGACGATGCCGGCCTGCAGCAGGCCCCAGTCGACCGTGCCGAACGTGCCGGAGATGGCGTTCACCAGCATCACCGGCATGGTGTACTTGTTGTTGTCGGTGAGGAAGATCAATGGCGCGAGGAATTCGTTCCAGGCCGCCAGGAACGCGAACAGCGCCACCGTCACCAGGCCGGGCATGACGATCCGCAGCACCACGCGGCGCAGGGCGCCGAGCACGGTGCAGCCGTCGACCAGCGCCGCCTCCTCCAACTCCCGAGGCATGCTGTCAAAGGAATTGCGCATCATGAAGGTGGCAAAGGGGAGCTGGAACATGATCAGCACCAGGCTCAGGCCGATCAACGTGTTCTGCAGGTGCAGCTTCCCGAGCACGATGTACAGCGGCAACACGGGGTCGGGGCCGCCGACGAGCGTCCAGCAGGCCGCCTCCAGCCACTTGTAGACGTCGGAGTCGGCGAAGAACTTGCCCTGGAAGCCACCGTCCATCGCCCCGGCGGCGCGGTGGAAGTTGTCGAGCGTGCCCGAGCTCAGCAGCCGCTGGTAGATGGCGCCGACGGTGACCTCGCGGTTGCGGCGCAGCACCGGTGCCCAGAACCCGCCGGTGATCTGGATCTGGTTCAGCCCAACCGGCCGGAGCGCGGCGTGCGGGCTGCTCGCGGTGTCGACCACCGCGATCGGCGTGGCGGTGTGCACTCTGGGCTCCAGCAGGCTCATGGGCGACTCCCGTGGCGCGTGGCGCGGTTGGCGCGATCCGGTCGGTCAGGCCGGTGGTGTCCCGGATGCCGGCCAGTCGCGCAGGCTCGAGACCCCGCTCGAGGAACGGATGACCAGGCGGCAGGGCAGTCGGACGATGCCGGAGGCGCGCATGCCGCCGATCATGGCGAGCAGATGGTCGGCGGCCGCCTGTCCCAGGCCCTCGAGGTTCATGTCGACAGTGGTCAGCGGCGGGCGGGTCGCCGCGGCGATCACCTCCCAGTTGTCGTAGCCGACCAGGGCGATGTCCTCGGGAACGCGCACGCCTCGTTCCCGGAGCGCGTCGGCGACGCCGCGCGCAATCTGGTCGCTTCCACAGAAGATCCCGTCGATGTGCCGGTCCCCGTCGAGCAGCTCGGTCGCCGCCTCGCGTCCCCACGCCTCGCTCCAGGACCCCGTGAGGACGTGGTCGCGCGCCACCTCCAGGCCCGCGGCGGCCAGCGCCGCGCGCATGCCGTTGGCGCGTTCGAGCACCGCCTCGAAGCGGGTGGGGCCGGTGACATGCGCCAGGTGCCGGCGGCCGGCGGCCAGCAGATGCTCGGTGGCGAGCCGGCCGCCTTGGACGTCGTCGGGCACCACCGACAAGTCTTCGGGCGCCGCGGACTTGGTGTAGGCGTAGACCACCGGCAGCGGATCCTGGCTCAGCGGCGCCCGGGTGTCGGCCCGGCGGCCGGTCACGATGATCCCGTCGACCCGGCGCGACAGCAGCGTGCGGAGGTAGTGCTGCTCGCGGACGGCATCGCCGCGGGCGTCGCAGAGGAACACCGCGAGTTGCCCGGCGCCGAGCGCATCCTCGATGCCCTGCATCAGCGGGATGCTGAACCGTCCGAAGCTGTCGCTGGTCAGCAGCCCCACGGTGTAGGTTCGTCCGCGCAGCAGGCTCCTGGCGAGCGTGTTCGGCTGGAAGCCGAGCTGGCGCGCGGCCTCCAGCACGCGCTGCCTGGTCTCCGCGCGAAGCTGGCCACCGCCGTTGAGCGCCTTGGAGACGGTCCCCGCCGAGACGGCCGCCATCCTGGCGACGTCCTTGATGGTCGGGGTGCCGCTCCGTGGCGTGCTCGAGTCGGGCGGAACGGGCGGGGATGCCACGGAAAACCCTTTCCTCAAGTTTCCGACATCTTCGCCCAGTGACCTTGGATTGTCAAGATATCGGACATCGTTCGGCATATCGTCAGGAGCTTTGACAGAGCGCGCGGCCATGCCTAAGCTTCTCCGAGATATCGGGCATGATCCGGAGAGGTGGCAGTAGTGGGGCGCGCAGTGCCCGCGGTGAGCCGCGCGCTGGACATCCTCGAGCTGCTGCTGTCGAACGACAGCGTGTCGGCGCCGGAGATCACCGAGCGGCTGGGGCTGCCGCGCACGACCGTGCACGAGCTGGTCACCACGCTGGTCGACCGCTCCTACCTGAGCGTGCTGCCCGGCCAGCCCACCCGCTACCGCCTGGGCATGCGGCTGTTCCAGCTCGGCGGCGTCTTCGCCGAGCACCTCGACCTGGCCCGCGAGGCGCAGGAGGTCGCGCGGGAGGTCGCCGCGTCCTGCGACGAGACGGTGCACGTGGCCCTGTTGGACGGCACCGACGTCGTCTACATCGCCAAGGTCGACAGCACCCACCCTGTGCGCATGGTCTCGGCCGTCGGCCGCCGGCTGCCCGCCCATTGCACGGGCGTCGGCAAGATGCTGCTGTCCGGGCTCACCCCGGAGGCGCTGGACGCCCGCTACCCGCCAGGGGCGCAGCTCCCCGCGATGACGCCACAGAGCATCACCTCGCCGCGGCGCCTGCGCTCCCACCTCGCCGAGGTGCGTGCGCAGGGCATCGCCTACGACAACTGCGAGTCCAACGCGGCGGTCAACTGCGCGGCGGCGCCCGTCTACGACAGCGGCGGCGCCATGGTCGCGGCGATGAGCATCTCGGTGCCCACCCTCCGCTGGAACGACGAGGTGCGGGACGCGTGGAGCAAGCTGGTGCGGGACGGGGCGGCCAAGCTGTCGCAGCGGCTGGGCTACACGCCCGCACGCGGCGGACCGGCATAGACGCGCGGAGGGAGCGGGATGGGCGAGCGGCTCGAGGTCGCGCTCCGCACCGGTTCGCTGCTCGGCGAGGGGCCGACCTGGGACCAGCGGTCGGACCGTCTGCTCTGGGTGGACATCCTCGCCGCCGAGATCCACAGCTTCGATCCCGCCACCGGCCAGGACGGGGTGCTCCGCACGCGGCAGCACGTCGGCGCGGCCAAGCCTCGGGCCGGCGGCGGCCTGGTCGCCAACCTGCGCGACGGCATCGGGCTCTACGATCCCGACGGGAGCTTCCGCTGGCTCGCGGACCTCGCCGTGGAGGGCCGCCGCGGCAACGACGCGGCGGTGGACTCGAGCGGCCATCTCTGGGCCGGCACGATGCGCTACGACGAGTCGGCCGGCGGGGGCCGGCTCTACCGGGTCGCCCCCGGCGGCG
Organism: Actinomycetes bacterium; assembly: GCA_036392615.1. Lineage (GTDB taxonomy): Bacteria > Actinomycetota > CALGFH01 > CALGFH01 > CALGFH01 > DASVXQ01. Next base: position 23,369 of record DASVXQ010000022.1, read on the forward strand.
AGGTGACCACCGTCCTGGACCGGGTCACGGTGAGCAACGGCACCGGCTGGAGCCCCGACGGTCGTCGCATGTACTACGTGGACAGTCCCACCCGCCGCGTCGACGTGTTCGACGTCGACCCGGGCACCGGCCTGGTCGCCGGCCGGCGAACCTTCCTGGAGCTCGGCGGGGCGCCAGGCTTCCCGGACGGGCTGACGGTCGACGCCGACGGGTGTCTCTGGGTCGCATTCTGGGACGGTGGCGTCGTCCGGCGGTTCACGCCCACGGGCCGGCCCGACCGCAGGGTCGAGGTGCCGGCGTCCCGTACCACCGCCTGCGCCTTCGGCGGCGCGGACCTCCGCGACCTCTACATCACCACCGCCACCGCCGGCCTGGACGCCGGCCAGCTCGCCACCCAGCCGCTGGCCGGTTCCCTGTTCGTCCTCGCCGACGCCGGCCCCGGCCTCGCCAGCCCTCCCTTCGCCGGTTAAGAAGGCTCGACCGGGGGTGTGCCGTGGGTGTGGAAGGACTCGATGGTCTTCAGGCCCCAGGCCTGGCCCTTGGCCCGCTCAGCCTGTGACCAGGTGATGGTCTTCCAGTCGGGCGCCAGGATCAGGCGGGCGCCGGCGTTGCCGATCTCGATCCGGTTGCCGCCGGGCTCGTAGACGTAGAGGAAGAAGGTCTGCTGGATCGCGTGCTTGTGTGGTCCGGTCTCGATGAAGACCCCGTGCTCCAGGCAGATGTCCGCCGCTCGCAGCACCTCCTCGCGCGAGTCGACGGCGTAGGTCACGTGGTGCAGACGGCCGCGCGCGCCGAGGCGGTCCTCCGCGTAGACCAGGTCGTAGCCCTTGTTGGTGAAGGTGAACCAGATGCCGGCCACGGTGCCGTCGTCCATGACGATCTGCTCGGTCGGGCGCGCGCCCAGGCATTCGACCAGGAAGTCGCGGCTCGGCTCGGTCCTGGCCGCCAGCAGGTTGACGTGGTCCAGCCGGCGCACGCTGATGCCCCTGGCGGGGTAGCGCTGCGCCTGGTTCTTCAGCGCCGGCCGCAGCTGCGGCGGCGGCTGGTACCACTCGGTCTCCCAGTACAGCTCGAACTCGTGCCCGTCGGGGTCGGTGAACCGGTAGGCGGGGCCGTGGCCGAGGTCACCGTCGGTCCAGCCCTTTCCCTGGCCGGCGCGGTCGATCGCCTCCACGCGGCGCCGCAGGGCCTGTGGGCTGCGGGCCCGCAGGCCGACATGGCCGACGCCGGAGGTGCCATGCGAGGTCAGCTTGAGCGTGTGGTGCTGGTAGTCGTCCCAGCCGCGCAGGTACACCGAGTCGCCCGACCGTCCGCTCTCCTGCATGCCCATCACCTCGATGAAGAACCGCAGGCTCTCGTCGGGCGTCGGGGTGAGCAACTCCACGTGGGCCAGGTGCGCGACGTCCAGGATGGGCTCGGGAGGACCTTCCATGTCGCCTCCTTGGAGGATCGTTCGCGGCGGTGCCGGCGTCAGCGGTCTGGCGGCGAGGGCACGCCCAGGCGGGCCACCGAGGCGAGCACCTCCCGGGTCGCCGGCGACATCACCGGGTGCTGGCCCAGCTCCTCGAGCAGCTCCACCACGTCGTCCATCTCGTGGACGCGACGCTCGGCGTGCCGCGCGGTGCCCTCCAGCAGCCGCACCGCGAACGCCTCGTCCGCGCTGGAGAGCTGCTCCACCAGGTTGCGCCAGAGCCACCGCTCCACCCCGACGGCCTCGGCGGCCCGGAGCGTCTCGATCAGCAGCGCGGCAATGCCCTTGAGGACCACGGAGCGCAGCAGCTTCTGCGCCGCGGCCTGCCCCGGCTCGCCGCCGATCGCGGTCACGTCCATGCCGAGCGGGTTCAGCAGCGCCGCCAGCTCATCGGCCGCCGCTCCGGAGGCCAGCGCCGGCGTCCGCAGGCCCCGCACGCCCACCGCCAGCAGCAGCGCGACGTCGACGAACCGCGCCCCGTGCTCCGCGGCCCGCGCCGCCAGCTCCCGCTTCTGCCTGGGGCCGCTGGCGGCCAGGTCGGCGTACAGCGCCCCGGGCTTCAGCGCCTCGGCCGCCGAGGCAAGTGCCTGACGGGCGTCCAGCGCGGGCGTGACGGCCAGGACCACGGACGCCTCGGCCACGGCCTCGGCCGCGCTCGCCGCCAGCGTGACCCCCGGCGGCGCCGCCCGAACCCGCGGGTCGAACCCGTGCACGCCCGCCGCCGCGCCCAGGCCGGCGGCAAGCGTGGAGCCGGCTTCGCCGAGGCCGAGGATCGCGATGCGCAGCGGCGCTCGTCGGTCAGGCATCGCAGCCACCAGTCCCGCTCCTCGTCCCTTGGTCGACACGGTGAGGTCGATTCTGTGTAGAGCGCGGGCCGTGCGGTCAAGGCGCGGCTGGACCGCGACGGAACGGCCCAGCGCAACTGGACGGTGCGACGTCGAGCCGACGGGCTCGCTGTGGGAATGGTGCAGGCCGTGTTCAGCGACGGCGGCCGCAGCGCCGAGATCGCCTGGGCGATCGGTGTGGCTTGGCAGGGCCAAGGAATAGCCTCCGAGTCAGCCCGAGCCATGATCAGTTGGCTGAGGGCCCGAGGGATCCGGGAGCAGCTCTGGAGGCAACAATTGACCGCATGATCAACGGCGGACCGGCGCGGATGAGCCCGGCGGAGCGGGTGACCGTGCGGCGGGTGGTCGCGCGCGGGCTGCTGCTCGAGCCGGACCGGCCGACGGAGACGGCTGCCGGGGTGATGACCACCACGCCGGTGGTGCTGGTCGACCTGGAGACCAGCGACGGTGTGGTGGGGCGCTGCTACCTGCGGAGCTACACCCCGGCGGCGCTGGCGGCGCTGGCGCGGCTGGTCGCCGACGTCGGCGAGCTGGCCGAGGGCCTGCCGGCCGCTCCCGGGGTCATCGAAACGAGCTTGCGGGCACGGCTGCGCCTGCTCGGCACCTCGGGGCTGGTGGGCCTGGCGCTGGCCGGCATCGACATGGCGGTGTGGGACGCGCTGGCCCGGCGGCTCGGCGTGCCGCTGGCCACGCTGCTCGGCGGCG
>DASVXQ010000023.1:0-31266 GCA_036392615.1 Actinomycetes bacterium
GCCAGGCAGATCGCCCGCAGCTCGGTCGAGCGGCGGCTGGCCGCCTGCGCGCAGGTGATCGGGCCGATCGTCAGCACCTACTGGTGGCAGGGCGGGATCGAGACCGCCGGCGAGTGGATGTGCCTGCTGAAGACCCCCGCCTCGGAGTTCGAGCCGCTGGCCCGCCACATCCGGGCCGAGCACAGCTACGACACGCCGGAGATCACCGCCACCCCGATCAGCCTCGGCAGCCCGGACTACCTCGCCTGGATCGAACGGGAGACGGTCGGCGGCGGCAGGCGCTAGGCGGCGTCGCCCTCCTCGGGCGGACGCGGCGCGGTCCCAGCCAGATCCGCGCCGTCGCCACGGGCCGCGCGGAGGACGTGCTCCGGTGGGCCCGCGAGCGGCTCGCCCTCGGCGCTGGCGGCCCTGGCGCGCTCCTCCTCGAGGCCGAGGACCTCGGCGAGGAAGTGGCCGGTGTAGGAGCCGGGGACCCGGGCGACCCGCTCGGGCGGGCCCTGGGCGATCACCTCGCCGCCGCGGTTGCCGCCCTCGGGGCCGAGGTCGAGGATCCAGTCGGCGGTCTTGATCACGTCGAGGTTGTGCTCGATCACGATCACCGAGTTGCCCGCGTCGACCAGCCGGTGCAGCACGCCGAGCAGCTTGCTGACGTCCTCGAAGTGCAGCCCGGTGGTGGGCTCGTCGAGCACGTACAACGTCCGGCCGGTGGCCCGCTTGGCCAGCTCGCTGGCGAGCTTGACCCGCTGCGCCTCGCCGCCCGACAGGGTCGGCGCCGGCTGGCCCAGCTTGATGTAGCCGAGCCCGACGTCGGTCAGGGTCTGCAGGTGCCTGGCGATCGGCGGGATGCTGCCGAACAGCGCCAGCCCCTCCTCGACCGACATGGCCAGCACGTCGGCGATGGTCTGGCCCTTGTAGTGGACCTCCAGGGTCTCGCGGTTGTAGCGGCTGCCCTTGCAGACCTCGCACGGCACGTAGATGTCGGGCAGGAACTGCATGTCGATCTTGATGGTCCCGTCGCCCTGGCAGGCCTCGCAGCGGCCGCCCTTGACGTTGAAGGAGAACCGCCCGGGCTGGTAGCCGCGGATCTTGGCCTCGGGTGTCTGCGCGAACAGCCGCCGGATGTGGTCGAACACCCCGGTGTAGGTGGCCGGGTTGGACCGCGGGGTGCGGCCGATCGGCGACTGGTCGACGTCGATCACCTTGTCGAGGTGCTCCTGGCCGGAGATGCCGCCGTAGCGGCCCGGGGCGATCCGCGAGCGGTAGATCGACTGCATCAGCGCCCGCAGCAGCACGTCGTTGATCAACGACGACTTGCCCGACCCGGAGACCCCGGTGATGCAGGTGAACACCCCGAGCGGCACGCGGGTGGTGATGTTCTTGAGGTTGTGCTCGCGCACGCCGGTCAGCTCGATCCAGCGCTCGCCCGGCTTGCGGCGCCGCGCCGGGACCGGGATGTCCCGCTTGCCGGCCATGTACTGCCCGGTGAGCGATCGCTCGACCGCCTCGACGTCGGCCAGGCTGCCCTGGGCGACGATCTCGCCGCCGTGCTCGCCGGCACCCGGCCCGATGTCGACCAGGTAGTTGGCCGCCCGGATGGTGGCCTCGTCGTGCTCCACCACGATCAGGGTGTTGCCCAGGTCGCGCAGGCGCAGCAGCGTGTCGATCAGGCGGTGGTTGTCGCGCTGGTGCAGCCCGATCGACGGCTCGTCGAGCACGTACAGCACGCCGGTCAGGCCGGAGCCGATCTGGGTCGCCAGGCGGATGCGCTGCGCCTCGCCCCCGGCCAGGGTCGCCGAGGCCCGGTCCAGCGTCAGGTAGTCGAGCCCCACGTCCAGCAGGAAGCCGAGCCGCGCGTTGATCTCCTTGAGGACGCGGGCGGCGATGTAGCGGTCCCGGTCGGACAGCTCCAGGCTGGTGAAGAACTCCGCCGCCTCGCCGACCGAGCAGCCGGCGACCTGGGCGATGTTGCGCCCGGCGATGGTCACCGCCAGGCTCTCCGGCCGCAGCCGCGTGCCCTGGCAGGTCGGGCAGGGCACCTCGCGCATGTAGGACTCGACCCGCTCGCGCACGCTGTCGGACTCCGCCTCGCCGTAGCGCCGGTTCAGGTAGGGCACCACGCCCTCGTAGGCGGTGTGGTAGGCGCGCTGCCGGCCGTAGCGGTTCTTGTAGCGCACGTAGACCGGCTCGGGCGCGCCGAACAGCACCACCTTGCGCTGCTCGTCGGTGAGCCGGTTCCAGGGGGTGTCCAGCTCGAAGCCGTAGCCCTCGGCCACCGCGGCCAGCAGCCGGTCGAAGTAGTCGCTGGCCCCGCGGCCCCACTGGAACGGCGCCACCGCGCCGTCGCCGAGCGACAGCGACGGGTTCGGCACCACCAGCTCGGGGTCGACCTCCCACTTGACCCCCAGCCCGGTGCAGTCCGGGCAGGCGCCGTAGGGCGCGTTGAACGAGAAGTTGCGCGGCGCCGGCTCCTCGAACGAGAGGTTGTCGTAGAGGCACGCCAGGTGGGTGGAGAACTGCAGCTCGCGCTTGTCGTCGACCAGCTCGACCAGCACCAGGCCCTCGGCCAGTCCGACGGCGGTCTCGACCGAGTCCGCCAGCCGCCGGCGGGACTTCTCGTCGGCCTCGGGGCCCTTGGCGACCAGCCGGTCAACCACGATCTCGATGTCGTGCTTGTAGGTCTTGGCCAGTCGGATCGGCTCGGACAGGTCCCGCACCTCGCCGTCGACCCTGGCGCGCGCGAAGCCCTTGCTGGAGTAGCTGCGCAGCAGCGCCTCGTACTCGCCCTTGCGGCCGCGCACGACCGGGGCGAGCAGCTGGAAGCGGGTGCCGGCCGGCAGCGCCAGGATCTGGTCGACGATCTGGTCAGGCGTCTGCCGCGAGATCGGCCGGCCGCACCTGGGGCAGTGGGGCTGGCCGATGCGGGCGTAGAGCAGCCGCAGATAGTCGTAGATCTCGGTGATCGTGCCCACCGTCGAGCGTGGGTTCTTGGAGGTGGACTTCTGGTCGATCGAGATCGCCGGCGAGAGCCCCTCGATGAAGTCGACGTCCGGCTTCTCCATCAGGCCGAGGAACTGCCGGGCGTAGGCCGACAGCGACTCGACGTAGCGGCGCTGGCCCTCGGCGTAGATGGTGTCGAAGGCGAGCGACGACTTGCCCGATCCCGACAGCCCGGTGAAGACGATCAGGGCGTTCCGGGGGAGGTCGAGATGGACGTTCTTCAGGTTGTGTTCGCGGGCGCCTCGGATGACGAGGCGATCGGTGGCGCTCAGGATGTCCCTTCCTCTACGTCAAGGGGGAAGCTCGAACCAGCCCCGGTCATTGTAAGCGGCCACCCGACAGCGATTGTTCCCCCTGCTGGCGGCCGGTCGCGGGTGCTGGCCCGCAGGGCTTGGCACAATTGCCTCCTGACGACTCGAGGAGGCGCAGATGCCCGAGTTCGACCCCGCCCACGTCGAGCGTGGCGGCCCTCAGCACCGCTACCCGGACGGCCCGCTGGTGGTCACCAAGCTCAGCGTCGGCCCTTACGACAACAACGCCTACCTGCTGGTGGATTCCGAGACCCGCGAGGCGCTGCTGGTCGACGCGGCCAACGAGGAGGAGCGGCTGCTCGAGTTGCTGCGTGAGGTCCGGCTGGTGGGCATCGTGACCACTCACCGCCACCCGGACCACATCCAGGCGCTGCCGGCGGTGCTGGCCGCCCACGACGTCTGGAATGGCGCGCACCCGGCCGACGCCGGCGAGATCACCAGGCAGGTCGGGGTCAAGCCGGACCGGCCGCTGGAGGACGGCGACACCGTGGCGGTCGGCCGCTTCGAGATCGCCGTGCTGCACACCCCGGGCCACACCGAGGGCAGCATCTCCTTCAAGCTGCCGTCCGAGCACGTGCTCACCGGCGACGCGCTCTTCCCCGGCGGGGTCGGCAAGACCGAGACCAGGGACGACTTCCTGCAGGCGATCGCCTCGGCCGAGCGGAAGCTGCTGTCGCTGGGCGGCGAGACCCGCCTCTCGCCGGGCCACGGCGACGACACCTGGGTCGGCAACGAGGCCCCGCACCTGGACGAGTGGCGGGAGCGCGGATGGTGACGGCCAGCCGACCGGCGGGCCTGCGGCTGCTCCTGCCGGCGCTCGCCCTGGTGGCGACGCTGGCCGGCTGCGACGCCGCCCAGAAGGCGCAGGAGGCCGGCCGCGGCGTGGACAAGGCCCGCCAGTGCGCCGAGCTGGTGGCGGACCTCGCCAACCTCCACCTGGACCTCCGCCCCTCGTCGGTCGCCAGGGCGGCCGGCCAGGCCGATGAGGCCGCCCGCAGGCTGGACGAGCGGGCCCGCAACATCGACCAGACCGACGTCCGGAACGCGACCGAGACCCTGGCCGAGCGGCTCCGCCGGCTGGCCGACACCGCCGCCGGCAGCACCCCGGCCCAGCGCGAGCAGGCCGTGCGGGCGGTCACCGACGCGGCCCGCCAGCTCGCCAGCGCCTGCAACGTGCCGCTGGACCGCATCGTGGTGACCACCTGAGCGCTGGCCGGGCGCGGCGCCTCGGGGCGGGCGCGGCGCCCGGGGCGCTGGCTCAGAGCCCGGGCGTCTTGAAGAAGCGCGCGGCGATCGGGGCGGCCACCTCGCCGCCCACGCCGCCGCCCTCGACCACCACGGCGACCGCGAGGTCGCCCTGGAAGCCGATGAACCAGGCGTGGGTCGGCGGCTTGTCGCCGCTGCCGAACTCGGCGGTGCCGGTCTTGCCGGAGACGTCGGCGGGCAGGCCGGCGCCGGCCGCGGTGCCCGAGCTGACCACCTCGCGCATCAGCGTGCGCAGCGTGGCCGCCACCGCCGGGTCGAGCTGGCGCGGGCCGGGCTGCCGCACCTCGAGGCTGCCGAGCGCCTGGTCGTCGACCACCTTGGGGGCGCGCCAGGTGCCCGACTGCACCGCCCCGGCGACCCCGGCCATCAGCAGCGGGCTGGCGGTCACCTTGGCCTGCCCGAAGGCGGCCATGGCCAGCTCCGGCGAGCTCTGCGGCAGCGGGAAGCGGCTGGTGGCGCTCGACACGCCCGGCGCCAGCGGCACCCCGAAGCCGAACCGCGAGGCGGCCTGGGCCAGCTCGGAGCCGCTCAGCCGCGAGGTCGCCAGCTGCACGAAGGCGGTGTTGCAGGACTTGGCGAAGGCGGTCCTGAAGGGGATCGAGCCGAGCTGCTCCTGCTCGAAGTTGTGGATGGTGATGCCGCCGAGCTTGATCTCCTTGGGGCAGGTCACCTTGTCGTCGGGCCGCTCGCCCTTGGCCAGCAACGCGGCGGTGGTGATCACCTTGAAGGTCGAGCCGGGCGGGTAGGTGCCGAGCGTGGCCCTGGGGAAGCCGCCGTTGGGCAGGCTGACCAGCGCGCGGACCTCGCCTGTGGAGGGCTGCACCGCCACCAGCGCGGCCTCGTGGCCGTGCGCGCCGGCCTGGAGCGCGCGCTCGGCGGCCGCCTGCATCGCCGGGTCCAGGGTGGTGCGCACCGAGGCGCCGGGCCTGCCGCCGTAGCGCTGCACCACCTTGGCGGTGGTGCCGTCCTCGTCGACCAGCTGGACCTCCCCGGTGGGGCTGCCCGCCAGGCGCCGCTCGAAGGTCCGCTCCAGCCCGGAGCGGCCGGCCTTGTCGCCGCCCTGGTAGGGCGCGCCGAGCCGCTTGAGGTCCTCGGCGGTGATGTCGCCGACCGAGCCGACCAGGGAGGTCAGCGACGGGGGCCCGGAGGCGCCGCCCTGCGGGCCGGCCAGCACGCTGCCGTCGGCGGCCAGCACCGAGCCGCGCTGCGGCCACTTGCGCTCGCGCTGGAAGCGCTGGCCCTGCTGGAGGTCGGGGTGGATGGCGGCGGGGGTCCACTCGACGCGCCAGTCGCGGCCGAAGCGGCCCGGCTTGGAGAGCTGCAGGGCGCCCTGGTAGGTCCAGTTGCCGAAGCCCTTGAGGCTGAGCACGGCGGTGAACGGCGCGGTCGCGGAGGTGCCGCCGCGGGTGGTGACCTTGCCGAGCTGGAAGCGCGCCCTGGCGACCTGGAGGTCGCTGCGCATCCGCTGGTACTGGTCGGCGAAGTCGTCGGGCGGCAGGCTGACCAGCGCGCGCATGGCCGCGTAGTCGCCGCGCGACCAGGCGTCGAGGAAGTCGCCGGCCACCGGGTCCGGCTTGGCCCGCAGGCCGGGCAGCACCAGGGCCGCGCCGGTGCCGCCGGCCGCGACCAGCACCAGCGCGATGACGAGAGCGATGACCCATGACCGCCGCAACGCGAACCTCCGATCAGCCGCGGCCCGTCACATTCTCCACAACGGACGCGGAGCGCCGCCAGTCAGCAGCTATTCAGACTTGCCGGGCCAGATCACCGGTGGTGCGCGCGCGCATCACAAGCGGGACGCGATCGGCCCCGGCGGACCCGAAGTGGACTTCAGCCCACCCCCACCTCGGTCATCACCCGCAGCTCGCGGCGCAGGTCGGCGACCTCGTCGCGCAGCCGGGCGGCGTACTCGAAGCGCAGGTCCTTGGCGGCCTCGTGCATCTCCTCCTCGAGGGAGGCGATCAGCCGGATCAGGTCGTCCCTGGGCATCCCGGCGACCGCCGGCTCGCCGCCGCGCCGGCCGGCGCGCCCGCGCGCCGGTGTGGGGGCCCGGCCCTTGCGCTGCCGGCCGCCGGCCGCGGTGCCCTCCTCCTCGCCGCGCAGCGCCTGGATGATGTCGGTGACCCGCTTGCGGACCGTCTGCGGGTCGATGCCGTTGGCCTCGTTGTAGTCGACCTGCGCCCTGCGGCGGCGGTTGGTCTCGTCGATCGCCCGGCGCATCGACGGGGTGACCTCGTCGGCGTACATGATCACCTGGCCGCCGACGTTGCGGGCCGCGCGGCCGATGGTCTGCACCAGCGAGGTCTCCGACCGCAGGAAGCCCTCCTTGTCGGCGTCGAGGATCGCCACCAGGGTGACCTCGGGCAGGTCGAGGCCCTCGCGCAGCAGGTTGATGCCGATCAGCGCGTCGAACTCGCCCAGCCGCAGGTCGCGCAGGATCTCGATGCGCTGCACCGTGTCGATCTCGGAGTGCAGGTAGCGCACCCGCAGGCCCATCTCCAGCAGGTAGTCGGTGAGGTCCTCGGCCATCTTCTTGGTGAGGGTGGTCACCAGGATGCGCTCGTCCCGGTCGGCGCGGAGCTTGATCTCGTGGATCAGGTCGTCGACCTGGCCCTTGGTCGGGCGCACCACCACCTCGGGGTCGACCAGCCCGGTCGGGCGGATGATCTGCTGCACCACCTGGGAGGACTCGCGCAGCTCGTAGGGCCCGGGCGTGGCCGAGACGAACACCCGCTGGCCGATGCGGTCGAGGAACTCGTCGAAGCGCAGCGGCCGGTTGTCGATCGCCGACGGCAGCCGGAAGCCGTGCTCGACCAGGGTGACCTTGCGGCTGCGGTCGCCCTCGTACATGCCGCCGATCTGCGGCACGGTGACGTGCGACTCGTCGACGAACAGCACGAAGTCGTCCGGGAAGTAGTCCAGCAGGGTGGACGGCGGGGTGCCCGGCCCGCGGCCGTCGATGTGGCGCGAGTAGTTCTCGATGCCGTTGCAGACGCCCACCTCGCGCAGCATCTCGAGGTCGTAGGCGGTGCGCATGCGCAGCCGCTGCGCCTCCAGCAGCTTGCCCTCGCGCTCCAGCTCGGCGAGGCGCTCGGCCAGCTCTGCCTCGATGCCGGCGATCGCCCGCTCCATCCGCGCGGTGCCGGCCACGTAGTGCGACGCCGGGAAGACCAGCAGCTCGTCGCGCTCGCCGACGATCTCGCCGGTGAGCGGGTCCATCACCAGGATGCGCTCGACCTGGTCGCCGAACAGCTCGACCCGCATGGCGCGCTCCTCGTAGGCGGGGAAGACCTCGAGGGTGTCGCCGCGCACGCGGAACTTGCCGCGCACGAAGTTCAGGTCGTTGCGGTCGTAGTGGATGTCGACCAGCTTGCGGAGGATCCCGTCGCGGTCGTACTCCTCGCCGACCCGCAGGAAGAGCATCTGCTCGCGGTACTCCTCCGGCGAGCCGAGGCCGTAGATCGCCGACACCGAGGCGACGATGATCACGTCGCGCCTGGTCAGCAGCGCGCTGGTGGCGGAGTGCCGCAGCCGGTCGATCTCCTCGTTCATCGAGGAGTCCTTCTCGATGTAGGTGTCCGACTGCGGGATGTAGGCCTCGGGCTGGTAGTAGTCGTAATAGGAGACGAAGTACTCGACCGCGTTGTCGGGGAACAGCTCCTTGAACTCGTTGGTGAGCTGCGCGGCCAGGGTCTTGTTGGGCGCCATGATCAGCGCGGGCCGGTCGAGCCGCTCGATCACGCCGGCCATCGTGCGGGTCTTGCCCGACCCGGTCACGCCCAGCAGGGTGAGCGCGAGCTCGCCGCCCTCGACCCCCTCGACCAGCTGGTCGATCGCGCGCGGCTGGTCGCCGGCGGGCGGCGGCATCTCAGGATTGAGCTGAAAGGTGCCCATTCGTGCTTGACTGCTCCCCATCCGTGGAAGGCTCAGCAAAGAAATTCCTCGGCTCCAGTCTACGAGTCGCCCCCGACAGCCGCCCGGCTCCCCCGCCGCGCGGTAGAGTGATCCGCCGTGCGACCGTTCCGATCCCTGGGAGTGGAATGGAAAGTTTCGTCATCAAAGGTGGGCAGCCGCTCAGTGGCGTGATTCGTCCCGCGGGCAACAAGAACGGCGCCCTGCCGATCATCGCCGCTTCGCTGCTCGTCGACGAGCCGGTCCTGCTGCGCAACGTCCCGCACATCCGCGACGTCGAGGCGATGCTGCAGCTGGTCGCCTCCACCGGCGCGGAGGTCACCGAGGTCGAGCCCAACACGGTCCGCATCGACCCCCGCAACCTCCACCGGACCGCCCTGGACCCGGCGCTGTGCGCGCAGATCCGCGGGTCGGTGCTGATGGCGGGCCCGCTGCTGGCGCGCACCGGACGCTGCGTGCTGCCGGCGCCGGGCGGCGACGGCATCGGCCGGCGCCGGATCGACACCCACCTGCTGGCCTTCGGCGCGCTCGGCGTGCGCTCCAACTTCGAGCGCGGCGCCATCGAGCTCGAGGCGGAACGGCTGCACGGCGACGAGATGTTCCTCGACGAGGCCTCGGTGACCGCCACCGAGAACGCCATCATGGCGGCGGTGCTGGCCGACGGCATGACGACCATCGGCAACGCCGCCTGCGAGCCGCACGTGCAGGACCTCTGCCGCTTCCTGAAGGTGCTCGGCGCCGAGATCACCGGGCTGGGATCCAATCTCCTGGTCATCCGCGGGGTCGAGCGGCTGCGCGGTGGCGAGTTCACCATCGGCCCGGACCACACCGAGGTCGGCAGCTTCATCGGCCTGGCGGTGATGACCGGCGGCGAGCTGCTGATCGAGGACGTCATCCCCGACGACCTGCGGCCGATCGAGGTGGGCTTCTCGCGGCTCGGGGTCCGCTGGGAGCTGGAGGGGTCGAACCTCAGAGTGCCCCGCGACCAGGAGCTGATCGTCCAGGACGACCTCGGCGCGGCCATCCCCAAGGTCGACGACGGGCCCTGGCCGGCGTTCCCCGCCGACCTCACCTCCATCGCGCTGGCGATCGCGACCCAGGCGCGCGGCACCGTGATGATCTTCGAGAAGATGTACGAGAACCGGCTGTTCTTCGTGGACAAGCTGGTCGGGATGGGCGCGCGGATCATCCTCTGCGACCCGCACCGGGCGGTCGTCTCCGGGCCGTCGCGGTTGTACGGCGACCGGATGGAGTCGCCGGACATCCGCGCCGGGATGGCGCTGCTGCTGGCGGCGCTGGCCGCCGACGGCGAGTCGGTGATCGGCAACGTCAGCCAGATCGACCGGGGCTACGAGCGCATCGACGAGCGGCTGCGGCAGCTCGGCGCCAGCATCGAGCGGATCTGACCGGCCAGGCCGGCGTTCAGCCGGCGTGGGCGCAGAGGAAGGCGGCAACTTGGGCGGCCAGGGGCGACCAGCTCTGCCCGCCACCCGCCTCGGTGAGCATGTCCCAGCCGTGCCGACCGTCGTAGGGGCCCTGGAGCACGTCGATGCGCTTGGGCCGCGCCGCGACCGCCGCGTACATCGCGCGCGTCTCGTCGACGGAGGTGGTGGGGTCGTTGCTGGCCACCACCATCAGCGTGGGGCTGACCAGCCGCTTGAGCAGCGGCGCGACATCGGGCGGCCCGGACGCGCCCAGCACGATGGTGGGGTCCCGCTCGCCCGACAGGCTGACCACCGCGGCCACCTTGGCGCCGAGCCTGGCGCCGGCGAGCAGCGCGGTGGTGGCGCCCCCGGAGGCGCCCACCAGGGAGACGCTGCCCGCGCCGCGGCGCTGCAGCTCGGCCACGGCGCCGGCGACGTCGTCCACCACGGTGCCCTTGGCGTCGGCGGGACAGGACGAGTCGCCGAAGCAGCGCAGGTCGATGTCGAGCACCCGCATGCCCTTGCCGGCCAGGTAGACGGCGTAGGGCCAGAAGCCGCACAGGTCGTTGGGGAACTCGTGCAGCAGCACCACGCCGGCGCGGCCGGAGCCGACCAGGGCGCCGTCCAGCCGGGCACCGTCGGTCGCCTTGAAGTGCACCAGGCTGGCGGGCGCCTCGGGCGGGCCGCAGCGGGCGACCACCGGCGAGCGCGCCGCGGTGGTCGCGGGCGCGGCGCTCGCGTGGGCCTGGAGGAAGCCGACCACGATGGCTTGGAGCTTGGCGCCGGCGGCGCCGCCGAGCAGGTCGGTGCCGTGCGCCTCGCCGGCCACGACCTCCAGCCGCCTGGCGGGCGACTTGCTGGCGGCCTTGTAGAGCTGGCTGGTGGCGTCGCCGACCACGAGGTCGTCGCGGGCGGTGACGAACAGCACCGGGACCTGGAGCTTGGCGGCGGCCGGCAGCACGTCCGCGCCCTGGAGGGTCCGCTCGGCGGAGAGGCTCACCAGCGCGGCCGGCGGCGGGTCGAGCGTGGTCGCCGCGACCAGCGACGCCTTGGCGCCCTCGGAGGCGCCGACCAGCAGCACGCTGGTGGCGCCCAGCGAGCGGAGCTTGCCGGCCGCCAGGGCGACGTCCTGCGCCGGCTCGCCGGCTGCGCCGTAGTCGTACAGCAGCACGCGGAAGCCCTTGGCCGCCAGCGCGCGGCCGAACGGCAGCCAGGCGCAGAGGTTCTCGTCGCTCTGGTTCGACAGCACCACCCCGGCGCTGCCGCCGCCCAGCACGGCCGCCTGGTGGCCGCCGCCGAGGTCGGTCAGGGTACCCTCGCCGGCACGCAGGCAGCCGTCCAGGGCCGCCTGGGTCGTGGCCGGCGCGCCGGCCGTCCGCCCCCCGGACCCTCCGCCCGAGCAGCCAGCCGCCAGCAGGACGATCACCAGGAACGCGAGGATGCCGCGCCGTTGCATGCTCCCACCTTCAGCTCCGGCACTATGTCAACCCAGACATAGTTGGATCGGCTGCGCCGAGGTGTCAAGCGCGGCGGCGGCTCACGCCAGGCTGAAAAAGCCGATGTCCATGCTCTGGAGGGTGGCCAGCAGGGCCGCCAGGTGCTCGTCGCCGTCGGGCGGGGGGCTCTCGGTCAGCAGCAGCTGGAAGTAGAGGCTGCGCACGAAGCTGGTGACGTTGGCGCGGATGGCGCTGTCGATCTCGCTGGTGTGGACCGAGCGCCAGGACTCCTGGCCGGCGGGCCGCACGAAGCGCTCCAGCCAGCGGTCCCTGGCGGTCCGGCCGACCAGCCCGCGGCGCAGCACGTTGAGGGCCGCGTAGGCGAGCCGCTCGTCCTCGTGCTGCACGAACACCACCCCGGAGGGCTCCAGCAACCGATCGGCGATGACGTCCAGCAGCCGCTCCAGCTCCGCGGTGCCGAGCTGAAGGTTGCGCGCCAGCATCATCAGCAGGTCGGCGGTGTGGGCGACCGCGTGAGCCCAGCCCGGCCCGTCGATGAAGCCGCGCAGGTCGCGCTCCTTGCGCAGATACTCGAGCACCTGGTCGAGCATGCCCGCGACCTCGGCCCGCTCGAAGAACGGGTGGGCGTTGTCGTAGGCGACGATCTCCATCAGCACCAGCGTGGAATAGGAGCGCAGGAAGACCGAGTCGGTGTCCCGCTCCCCCAGCCCGGCGTGCAGGTTGTCGAGCATCTGCCGCACCAGGTCGCGGAGCTGGTCGGGCTGGAACTGCGCCCGCTCGATCCAGGCGGCCAGGATCCGGTAGGCGAACTCGTCGCGCAGCTCGGCGTCGGTCGAGCCCAGCCAGGAGAGCAGCTCCGGGGCCAGCTCGGCGACCCATTCGCCCTGCGGGAGGGCGTTCTCGTCGTTGGCGATGACGCGCCAGAAGGTGCGGTCCAACCCTGCTACGCCTCCGCGTCGACCAGCTCGACCAGTTCGGTGAGCGACCGGATGCGTGGCCCCGCCTCTGGGGGCAGCCGCTTGAAGCGGTCGATCAGCACCGGTGCGATCCCCACCGCCCTGGCCGCCTCCCCGTCGACGTCCGGATGGTCGCCCACGTGGATGGCGGCCCCGGGCTCGACCCCGGCTTTCTCCAGAGCGGCGTGGAAGATCTCCGGTTGCGGCTTGGCCACGCCGAGCACCCCCGAGATCGCCAGCGCGGAGAACAGCTCCAGCACGCCCTCCAGCCGCAGCACCTCCTCGAGCCAGGGCTCGAAGTTGGAGATGATGCCGAGCTTCAGGCCCCGCGCCACCAGCGCCTCCAGCGCCGGGCGGCTGTCGTCGAACAGCCGGTAGGACGCCGGGTCGGTGAAGGTGTCGTAGAGCGCGCCGGCCAGCTCGGCGGGGTCGCCGTGGTGGCCGAGACGCTCCAGCACGCTGACGTAGAACCCGAACCAGAACTCCCGCTGGGTGGCTGGGTCGGTCCAGTCGGTCGGCCAGATCGCCTCGCGGTCCGCTGCCAGGATGGCGGCCTCGACCTGGGCCTCCTCGAAACTGGCGCCGTGCTGCGCCGCCACCGTGACCAGCCGCCCCTCGAAGCTCGGCCAAGGCGAGAGCAGGGTGTTGCCCGCGTCGAGGAACACGCATTCGAGCGGCCGGGGGATCACGGTCGGGTTGCTCATGGGCGGCAGGCTATCAGCCCGCCCGACCGGGCTGCTCCGCAAGCCGTCGCCGCAGCTCCCGCCAGGCGTCGTCGACCTGCTCGACCAGGTCCTCGAGCGAGCCCGAGTTGTCGATCACCAGGTCGGCACTGGCGAGGCGCTCGTCCTCGGAGAGCTGCGACGCCATCCGCGCCTTCGCCTGCTCCGAGCCGAGGCCCCTGGTTGCCAGGCGCTCCACCCGCAGCTCCTTGGGCGAGTGGGTGACGATCACCATGTCCACCCGCTGCGCCAGGCCGGTCTCCAGCAGCAGGGCGGCGTCGAGCACCACCACGACGTCGCGGCTGTGGAGCTCCTCCAGCCGGTCGGCGATCCTGGCGAAGATCTCCGGGTGGGTGATCTGGTTCAGCAGGGCGAGCTTGGCGGGATCGGCGAACACCTTGCCGGCCAGCGCGGCGCGGTCGATGTGGCCGTCGGCCAGCAGCACCTCCGGGCCGAAGTGGTCGCGGATCTTGCACCACGCCGGAGTGCCGGGCAGCACCACCTCGCGGGCGATGCGATCGGCGTCGATGATCTCCGCTCCGCGCTCGGCGAGCATCGCGGAGACGGTGCTCTTGCCCGAGCCGATCCCTCCGGTGAGACCGACCAGCAGCACGGGCGCTCCCAGGTCCGGGCCAGGCCCCGGCCGGTCAGGGCCGGGGCGTCGCAGAACGAGCCTGGAGGCCGGGACCGGCCTCCGGGTCGCTCACTCGTTGGAGTTCTTGCGCTTCAGGTCCTCGACGATGTTCTCGAGGGTGTCCTGGTCCTGGCCCTGCGCGGCCTCGGTGCCGGATTCCGCCGACTCGTCCTGCTGCTGCTCGTCGGTGGCCTGCTCCTCGGCGCCCTGTTCGCCTTCGCCGTAGGTGGCGTCGTAGAAGCCGGCCTCCTGGAAGGCCTCGGCCATGGCGGTGCCGGGGACCACCCCGATCAGGTTGCCCTGCTCGTCGTAGTAGCCCTGCGCGTAGTCGCCCTCGCCGTAGCCCTCGTACCCCTCGTAGCCCTCGTAGCCGCCCTCCTCCAGGGCGAGCTCGTCCTCGCTCTGGACGACCTGCTGCTGGTCCTGGAGGGCCTGCTTGAGCGACAGCGAGATGCGGCGGCGGTCCAGGTCGATGTCGATCACCTTGACGGTGATCTCCTCGCCGACGCTGACCACCTGCTCGGGGATGTCCACGTGCCGCTCGGCCAGCTCCGAGATGTGCACCAGGCCCTCGATGCCGTCGTCGACCCGCACGAACGCGCCGAACGGCACCAGCTTGGTGACCCGGCCGGGGATGAGCTCGCCGATCTGGTGGGAGCGGGCGAACTGCCGCCAGGGGTCCTCCTGGGTGGCCTTGAGCGAGAGCGAGACGCGCTCGCGCTCGAGGTCGACGTCGAGCACCTCGACCTCGACCTCCTGGCCGACCTCGACCACCTCGGAGGGGTGGTCGATGTGCTTCCAGGACAGCTCGGAGACGTGCACCAGCCCGTCGACGCCGCCCAGGTCCACGAAGGCGCCGAAGTTGACGATGCTGGAGACCACGCCCTTGCGGATCTCGCCCTTGCGCAGGGTGTGGAGGAAGGCCCGGCGGGTGGCGGACTGCGTCTCCTCCAGCCAGGCGCGGCGCGAGAGCACCACGTTGTTGCGGTTCTTGTCCAGCTCGATGATCTTGGCCTCGAGCTGCCGCCCGACGTAGGGATGGAGGTCGCGGACGCGCCGCATCTCGACCAGGGACGCCGGCAGGAACCCGCGGAGACCGATGTCGAGGATCAGGCCGCCCTTGACGACCTCGATGACCGTGCCCTCGACGATCTCGTCGTTCTCCTTCTTCTTCTCGATCGTGCCCCAGGCGCGCTCGTACTGGGCGCGCTTCTTGGACAGGATCAGCCGGCCGTCCTTGTCCTCCTTCTGCATGACCAGCGCTTCGATGTGGTCACCGAGGGAGACGACCTCGTGCGGATCGACGTCGTGCTTGATCGAGAGCTCCCGCGAGGGGATGACGCCCTCGGACTTGTAGCCGATATCGAGCAGCACCTCGTCGTGGTCGACCTTCACCACGTAGCCGTCGACGATATCGCCCTCGTTGAAGTCCTTGAGGGTCTCCTCGTAGGCGGCGGCCAGCTCTTCGGCCGAGCCGATGTCGTTCTGGGTCACCTGGGTGGTCATGCCTGGCATGGTGGCCTGGGACGGCTCGGAAGGGGTGGTGCGGTCGGTGGACTCGGTCAACTGCTCGTCTCCTAGACTGTCGGACAGAGATCTCCCATGAGGGACGTTTCCTTGTGGTGAGGCGACGCGACGAGCGTCTGAGCACACTGGCAGAAAAGCCCACACGTGGTTCGGCAGATGGTAGCCGCCGCTCAACCACCGCGTCAACGTTTTCCGCACGTATGACCTGCGGCTTTATGGGGATTTCCGGTGGGCCTCCCCGGGCTCGCTCCGCCGCGTGCCAGGATAGGACCGCTTCCGCCAGCTTGCGAATGAAAGGTGTCCGCCATGACCGAGCCCCTCTACCAGCGCGATTCCTATCTGGCCAGCTTCGATGCGGAGGTGGTCGCCAGCCACCCCGACGGGGTGGTGCTGGACCGCAGCGCGTTCTTCGCCGGCGGCGGCGGCCAGCCGGCCGACACCGGCACCCTGGAGCACCAGGGCGTGGAGCTGACCGTCACCGGCACGGCGCGGCGCGACGGCGAGCTGGTGCTGCTGCTCGAGGGCGGCGAGCCGCCAGGAGTCGCCGCAAAGGTCAGCGGGCGGATCGACTGGGAGCGCCGCTACAGCCTGATGCGCACCCACACCGCGCTGCACATGC
This sequence comes from Actinomycetes bacterium, assembly GCA_036392615.1. GTDB lineage: Bacteria > Actinomycetota > CALGFH01 > CALGFH01 > CALGFH01 > DASVXQ01. Next base: position 15,826 of record DASVXQ010000023.1, read on the forward strand.
TCGCCGGGGTGATCGGGCGCGACCACGGCGCGCTGGTCACCGGCGGAAACATGGAGCCGCTCAAGGCCCGCATGGATTTCGAGCTGCCCAGCATGAGCGCGGACTTCGCGGCCGCGGTCGAGGCGGCCCTGCGCGCCGAGGTCGAGGCCGACCTGCCGGTGCACGTCTCGTTCCTCTCTCCCGAGGAGTTCCGCGCCAAGCCGGAGCTGATCCGCACCAAGACGAACCTGCTGCCGCCGGGCCTGGAGCGCGTGCGGGTGATCGACATCGAGGGCCTCGACCGCCAGGCCGACGGCGGCACCCACGTCGCCCGCACCAGCGAGATCGGCGAGGTCCACGTCGTCGGCCACGAATCCAAAGGCAAAGGCAACAAACGCCTCCGCATCGCCCTGGACCCCTCTCCGGCACCCACCCCGCGCTGAGTCCGCCCCACCCGCCCGGGGCCCAGGCGGTAGCGACGCCCTGAACCGGCCAAGGGGGGAGCTTGCCTCCCCCCGCCGCCCTGTACCACGCACCCACCCCACGCCAGGGGAGGGGGAGCCTCGAGGGGGGAGCGCCAGCTCCCCCCTCGAACTAGTGCTGGGCTTCGGCCCAGGAGCGGCCGAAGGCGGTCGAGACCTCCAGCGGGACGCGGAGCTGCACCACGCCGGTCATCTCGCGGCGGACCAGCTCCTCGAGGCGCTCCCGCTCGCCGGGCGCGACCTCGAAGACCAGCTCGTCGTGGACCTGGAGCACCATGCGCGACTGGAGGCCCTCGGCCTCGAGCGCCCGGTCGACCGCCACCATGGCGAGCTTGATGATGTCGGCGGCCGACCCCTGGATGGGCGCGTTCAGCGCCATGCGGTCGGCCATCTGCCGGCGCTGCCGGTTGTCCGAGGCGAGATCCGGCAGGTAGCGGCGGCGGCCCATGATCGTCTGGGTGTAGCCCTCGCGCCGGGCCTGGGTGACCACCCCGTCGAGGTAGGCCTTGACCTTGCCGAAGCGGGCGAAGTAGGCGTTCATCAGCGCGGCGGCCTCGTCCGGCGCGATGCCCAGCCCCTGCGCCAGCCCGAAGGCCGAGAGGCCGTAGGCCAGCCCGTAGGTGACCATCTTGACGCGGCTGCGCAGGTCCCGGTCGACCTCGCCGGGCGGCAGGTTCCAGACCATCCCGGCGACGGTGGCGTGCACGTCCTCGCCCGACAGGAACGCCTCGACCAGCGCCTCGTCGCCGGCCAGGTGGGCCAGCACCCGGAACTCGATCTGCGCGTAGTCAGCCACCAGCAGCCCCTCGGAGCCAGGCCCGGCCACGAAGGCACGGCGGATCTCGCGGCCCAGCTCGGTCCGGATGGGAATGTTCTGCACGTTGGGGTTCTGGCTGGAGAGCCTGCCGGTCGTGGCGACCATCTGGTTGAACTGCGCGTGGATCCGGCCGGTGGCGGGGTTCACCAGCTTGGGCAGCGCGTCGACGTAGGTGTTCTTGAGCTTGGCGACCTCGCGGTAGCCGAGCAGCTCCTCGATGATCGGGTGGGCGCCGGCGATCTGCGCCAGCGAGTTCGCGTCGGTGGTGTAGCCGGTCTTGATCCGCCGCGTCTTGGGCAGCTGGAGCTTGTCGAACAGGATCACCTGGAGCTGCGGGTTGGAGCCGATGTTGAACTTCTCGCCGGCCAGCTCGTAGACGCGCGCCTCGTGGTCGAGGATGCGGGCCTCCAGGCGGTCCCCGATCTCGCCGAGGACCGACAAGTCGATGGCGATGCCGGTCCGCTCGAGCTTCGCCAGGATGGGCACCAGCGGCAGCTCGACCTCGCGGTCGAGCCGCTCGATCCCGAGCGTCTCCAGCTCGCCGGTCAGGCGGGCGCCGAGCTCGCCGACCGCCTGCGCCCGCAGGCACCAGTCGCGCCAGGCCTCCGGCTCGGAGGTGTCGAGGGCCAGCTGGGTGCCCTCGCCGGCCGGCACCGCCGCGCTGCCTTCGCCCTCCGGCCGCAGCTCCTTGCGCAGGTAGCGCAGGGCCAGGGCGGACAGGTCGTAGTTGCGCTGCTCCGGCGCGGCCAGGTAGGCGACCACCGCGGTGTCCATCGCCAGCCCCTCGAGCCACCAGCCGCGCTCCCAGACCGCCAGGTACAGGGCCTTGGCGTCGTGCGCCAGCTTGGGCCGCTCCGGGTCGGCCAGCAGCGCCTCCAGGGCGCGCAGGTCGGCGTCGTTGGCGGTGGTCAGGTCGAGCCAGACCGCGCCCTGGCCCTCGGCCCACAGGCCCATGCCGAGCAGCTCGGCGCGTCCCGGCCCGGTGTCCAGCCGCGAGGCGAGCGCGATCGGCGCGCCGGCGGGGACCGACTCGAGCCACACCGGCAGGCCGCCCTCGGGCAGCGCGGTGGCGTCGACCGCGAAGCCGACGTCGGACGGGGCCGGCTCGGCGATCGCCTCGAACAGGCGCTCGCGCAGGCTCTGGAACTCCAGCGTGTCGAACAGCTGCTGGACCTCCATGCGCTGCCAGGAGCCGATGCGCAGCTCATCGACGTCCACCGGCAGCGGCACGTCGGTCCGCAGGATGGCCAGCTGCTTGTTGCGCAGCACGTCGTCGCGGTGGGCCAGCAGGTTGTCACGCAGCCTGCCGCGCTGCTCCTCGGCGTGCTCGACCACGCCCTCGGCGGTGCCGTAGGTCTGCACCAGTCTGGTGGCGGTCTTGTCGCCCACGCCGGGCACGCCCGGCAGGTTGTCGGACGGGTCGCCGCGCAGCGCCGCGATGTCCACGTAGCGCTCGGGTGGCACGCCGTAGCGCTCCTGGACCGCGCCGGCGTCGTAGACGCGCGTGTCGGTGATCCCCCGGGAGGTCATCATCACCTGCACGCCCGCCTGGTCGTCGATCAGCTGGAGGGTGTCGCGGTCGCCGGTGACGACCATCACCGGCAGGCCCCGCGCGGTCGCCTGGTGCACCAGCGTGGCGATCACGTCGTCGGCCTCGTAGCCGGCCACCTCGACGATCGGGATGTGCAGCGTGTCGAGCACCTCGCGGATCAGCGGCATCTGCCCGCTGAACTCGCTGGGGGTGGTCTGCCGGTTCGCCTTGTACTCGCTGTAGAGCTCGTGGCGGTAGGCGGGGCGGCCGAGGTCGAAGCACACCGCGATGCGGTCGGGGTTCAGCTCGCCGAACAGCTTCACCAGCATCGAGGTGAAGCCGTAGACGGCGTTGGTCTGCTGCCCGGTAGTGGTCCGCAGGTCGCTCGGCAGCGCGAAGAACGCCCGGAAGGCCAGGCTGTGGCCGTCCAGCAGCACCAGCGGGCGGGCCGTGCGCTCGCCGGACTCCGCCGGCGACTGCTTGGCCTTGGCGCCGGCGGGCGCGCGACGGCTGGGCGCGCTCTTGGCGGCCGCTTCCGGTCGGGAAGGAGAAGATGTGCTTGCCACGTCGGCGAGTCTAACAGCGCCGCAGGACCAGCGGCCCGGGCTCGCGGCGGCGTGGTGGACAGCCGCGCTGAACCCGCCGGGACGCGCCGGATCCCGTATCGCCGGAGCGAAGAAGTCGACTTCCATCGCCGCAGGTGGCACCTGCGCCGATACGCCAATCCGTTGTGTCGCAACGAACTTGGAAAGTTGACCCGGGACCGGGCGGCTGTTAGCTTGCCACCCCTCGGGACCTCCAGCAGGTCCCTGCTGGTCCGTCCGGCGCGGGGGTCCGAAGGACCGAGTAGAGAACGAGCGCACTGGGGAAGGTGCGAACGGAGCCAAAGGCTCTTCGGCTCCCCGCCCGGACTCCTTCGCCGCGACCTTCAGGCTGCCGCGGCCTAGAGCACCGGTCGCGTATCCCACCTCGAGGAATTGGTGGCCGGTGGGCGGCGCGCAAGCCTTGGAGCCGAACGGGCGGTCGGGCGCTGCCCGCGGCGCCGTCTACAAGACCGGCACGCTATCAGCTGACCGCGCCGCCGAGGTAGGCGGCCCGCACCGAGTCGTCGTCCAGCAGCCGCGAGGCCTCGTCGCTGCGCACGATCCGCCCGGTCTCCAGGACGTAGGCGCGGTGGGCGCGCTGCAGCGCCATGGCGGCGTTCTGCTCCACCAGCAGGATGGTGGTGCCGGCCTGGTTGATCTCGCTGATGATCTCGAAGATCTGCGCCACCAGCCTGGGCGCCAGACCCATCGACGGCTCGTCCAGCAGCAGCAGGCGCGGGTGGGACATCAGCGCCCGGCCGATCGCCAGCATCTGCTGCTCGCCGCCCGAGAGCGTGCCGCCGCTCTGGTTGCGCCGCTCGGCCAGGCGCGGGAACAGGTCCAGCACGCGCTTGAGGTCGGCCTGGACGGTGGAGCGCTGCGACCGCGGACGCGTGTAGGCGCCCATGTCGAGGTTCTCCGTCACGGTCATGCCAGGGAAGATCCCGCGGCCCTCCGGCGCCTGGCAGATGCCCATCTCCACGCGGCGGTGGGCGGCCACGCCGGCGATGTCCCGACCGTCGAAGCGGATGCTGCCGGCGCTGACCGGCCGCACGCCCGAGATGGTCCGCAGGGTGGTCGACTTGCCGGCGCCGTTGCTGCCGATGAGGGTGACGACCTCGCCCTCGTCGACCGTGAAGGAGATGCCCTTCAGCGCTTCGATCTTCCCGTAGTGGACGTGGACGTCCTCGAGCTCAAGAAGCATCGGCCGCCGCCCCCAGATATGCCTCGATCACCCTCGGGTCCTGCTGGACCTGGCTCGGACGGCCCTCGGCGATCTTCTCGCCGAAGTCGAGCACGGCGATGCGGTCCGAGATGCGCATCACCAGGCTCATGTCGTGGTCGATCAGCAGCACCGTGTAGCCGTCGTCGCGCACCCGCTGGATCAGCTCGGCCAGGGCGGACTTCTCCGCGGGGTTGAAGCCGGCGGCCGGCTCGTCCAGCAGCAGCAGCCGCGGCTTGGTCGCCAGCGCGCGGGCGATCTCCAGGCGGCGCTGGTCGCCGTAGGAGAGGTTCTTGGCCATCTCCTCGGCGCGGCGCTCTAGGCCCATCATGCCGAGCAGCCGGATGCCGAGCTCGTGCCCCTCGGACTCCTCCCTGCGGTGGCGCACCAGTCCCAGCACCGCGCCCGGGACGCTGGTGCGGTGGTGGGCGTCGGTGCCCACCAGCACGTTCTCCAGCGCGGTCATGTCGGCGAACAGGCGGATGTTCTGGAAGGTGCGCGCGATGCCCAGCCGGGTGATCTGGTGCTGCTTGCGGTTGACGATCGAGCGGCCCTCGAAGCGCACGCCGCCGGAGCTTGGCTTGAAGACCCCGGTGACGACGTTGAAGATGGTTGTCTTGCCTGCGCCATTCGGGCCAATCAGGGCGAAGATCTCGCCCTCCTCGACCGCCAGGTCGACCTCGGACAGCGCGGTCACGCCGCCGAAGCGCATGGTGAGCCGGTCGAGCTGGAGCAGCGGGACGCCGTTGCCGCTAGCCATCGGCGCCTCCCGACCTCGAGGAGGCCGGTGCCGGGGCGGTGGTCTCGCCGACGACCTCCGCGCCGAGCGCTCCCAGCCCGCCGGCGGCCGAACCCGTTTCCAGCTCGGCCGCGCGCCGGCGGCTCGGGATCAACCCCTGCGGCCGGAAGATCATCATCACCACCAGCGCCGCGCCGAACACCAGCACGCGGTACTCCTCGAAGTTCCGGAAGCGCTCCGGCAGGTAGGCGATCACCACCGCGCCGACGATCACGCCCGCCAGGTTGCCGGAGCCGCCCAGCACCACCGCGGAGAGGATCAGGATCGAGAGGATCACCGTGAAGGTGTTGGGGTTGATGAAGATCACCTTCGAGGCGTACAGCGTCCCGCCCAGGCCGCCGAAGCCGGCGCCGATCGCGAACGCCCACAGCTTGAACTTGAACACCGGCACGCCCATCAGCGCGGCCGCGTCCTCGTCCTCACGGATGGCGGTCCACGCCCGTCCCACGCGGCTGCGCTCCAGGCGGCGCAGCAGCAGGATGGCCACGATGATCAGCGTGAGCAGCAGCCAGTAGTAGGGCTTGGGGTCCAGCAGCCCGAAGCGGATGCCGCCGATGCTGGGCGGGTGCGGGATGCCGGAGATGCCGCGCGGGCCGCCGATCGAGTCGGTGTTGACCGCAACGATGCGCACGATCTCCCCGAACCCCAGCGTCACGATCGCCAGGTAGTCGCCGCGCAGCCGCAGGGTCGGCGTGCCCAGGATCACCCCGGCGACCATCGCGATGGCGATGGCGAGCGGCAGGATCATCGGGAAGGTCCACTGCGGGCCGATGTCCGTGCCCAGGATCGCCATCGAGTACGCGCCGATCGCGAAGAACGCCACGTAGCCGAGGTCGAGCAGACCCGCCTGCCCGACCACCACGTTGAGGCCCATCGCCAGCAGCACGTAGATCCCGACCGGGAAGAACAGCACCGTCGCGAAATCGGACTGCGGCGTGTTCAGCAACGGCAGCTTCATCGACGGCAGCGCGTAGAAGAAGGCCACCACCGCCAACCGGACCACCCAGCGGCCGGACTGCCTTGCGCGCCTGGTCCTGGCCCACGGTGGCAGCGACTCCGACCACGTGACCACGCGGCCGCGAGCGCCCTCGCGCAGCCGCGACCGCTGCGTCCCCAGCCACCGCAACGGCTCCAGCGCCCGGGACGCCGCTCGGTTCATGGGAGCACCCCCTCGGTCAGCCGCGGGGGCCTGGGTGCGCTCCGCCGGCCCATCAGGCCCTCGCCGCCGTCAGCGACTCGCCCAGCAGGCCGGTCGGCCGGAACATCAGCACGATCAGCAACAGGGAGAAGGCGATCACGTCCTTCCACTCCGCGCCCCAGATGGCCGCCCCGTAGTTCTCGATCAGGCCCAGCGCCAGGCCGCCCAGCAGCGCGCCTCGCAGGTTGCCGATGCCACCCATCACCGCCGCCGTGAACGCCTTGATGCCCAGCAGGAAGCCGATGTTGTAGCCGGTGTTCTCCAGGTAGACCACCCACAGGAGCCCCGCGGCGCCGGCCATCAGGCCGCCGAGCAGGAAGGTGAGCGTCACCACCCGGTCGATGTTCACACCCATGAGCGTCGCCGTCTCGGAGCTCTGCGCGACCGCCCGGACGCCCCGGCCGAGCCGGGTCTTCCGCACGAAGCGGTCCAGCACGACCATCATCACCAACGCGGCGATGATCACCAGGAGCTGGTCGTTGCGGATCTCGGCGTTGAACACGTGGAACAGGACCCGCTTCTCCATCAGCCGGGGGAACGGCACCAGGTTGCGGCCCTGCCACAGCGCGAATGTCTCCTGCAGGAACAGCGAGGCGCCGATTGCCGAGATCAGCGCGGACAGCCGCCCGGCGCCGCGTCGGCGCAGCGGACGGTAGGCGATCCGCTCCAGCAGCACCGCCGTCAGGCCCGAGGCCGCCATCGCCACGATCGCCGCCGCCAGCAGGATCAGGACCAGGGTGATGCCGGTGTGGATCGCGCCGGGTCCGGCGGCGATGCCCATCCATCTGGTCGCGAACAGGGCACCGAAGGTCCCGATCATGAAGACCTCGGAGTGCGCGAAGTTGATGAGCTTCAAGACGCCGTACACCAGGGTGTAGCCCAGCGCGACCAGCGCGTAGATGGCCCCGAAGGCGAGCCCGCCGACGGTCAGCGGCCAGAACTGGTGGACGAGGACCGAGATGTGGGTCTCCCTCCTCCCGATGGCCGGACCGGAGGCGGACGGCTGCTGCGCCGCCCGCCTCCGGTCCCGCCGGATCGCCAGACGTCGTGGGAACTGTTGCTACTGCTGCCCCACCGGGCCGATGCCGGTCAGGGCGCCGTTCTTGACCTGGTAGACGTAGACCGTCTTCTCGGTCACTTCACCCTTGTCGTCGAACTTGATCTGCTTGGTGATGCCCTGGTAGTCGACCGTCTTCAGGAAGTCGTTGATGCCCTTGCGGTCGTACTTGCCGGCCTTGATGGCCTGCAGGATGACGTTGGCGGAATCGTAACCCTCGGTCGAGTAGGTGCCAGGGTCGGTGTTGAAGGCCGCCTTGTAGTCGGCGATGAACTTCGCGCCGTTCTGCACCTGGGCGGTGGGGGCGCACGGGCAGGTGATGTAGGCACCCTCCGCCGCGGCCTTGCCGGCCCCCTTGATCAGGTTCTGGTCGAGCGCGCCGTCGTCGGAGACGAAGGTTGCTTGGAGCCCGTTGTCACGCATCTGCTTCAGGAGCTTGCCGCCATCGGCGTAGTAGCCGCCGTAGAACAGCGCGTTGACTCCGGCGTTCTTCGCGCCGGTCACGGTGCTGGAGTAGTCGTTGGTCTGCTGTGGCACCGAGTCGTTGAACACGACCGCCGAGCCGAGCTGCTGGCGGACGATGTCCGCGATGCCCTTGCCGTACTCGGTCTTGTCGTCGACCACCGCGACCTTGGTCGCCTTGAGCTTGTCCTTGATGTAGGCCGCCGCGGCCGGGCCCTGGCTGTTGTCGTTCCCCACCGCGCGGTGGAAGATCGTCCAGCCGTTGTCGGCCAGTGCCGGGTTGGTCGCCGACGGCGTCACGATCGGCAGCCCAGCCTCGTTGAACAGCGGGTCGGCGGCCTTGGACTCACCCGAGAACGCCGGGCCCACGATCGCCACGACCTGCTTGTCGTTGATCGCCTGCTGGGCCAGGCCAGGAGCAACGCTCGGGTCGCCCTGCGAGTCGAACGGCGCCAGGCTCACCTTGCACTTCGGGTTGGTCGCCCCGTACTGGTTCAGGGCGAGCTGGACGCCGTTGCGGATGTTGATGCCCAGCGCGGCGTTGTCACCGGTCAGCGCGCCAAAGAAGCCGAGCTTGACGCCATTGTCGCAGCCGCCACCGCCGCTGCTGGTGCCACCGTTGCCACCACCGCCACAGGCCGCCAGCACCAGCGCCAAGGCGGGGAGCAGCGCGGCCATTCGGATAAACGGACGTCTGGCATTCATCAGGAGTCCCCTCCCACCAGGGTCAGACAAGGCCCGAGATCAGGCCATGATTAGCGAGCCGAAGTATATGCGCCGGTGCAGTCGAATCAAACGGGGACCAGGGTTTATGAGACGAATCCTCCCGCTCAGTCACGCCCGGATGCGTGCGACCACACCTCCGCGCGGCCCTGGCCCTGGAGGATCACCAGGGTGCGCCCGGTCCCCGTGGCGGCGAACGCGCCCTGGAGGCCCGGCAGGCGCGCCGCGTCCCGCGGCAGCGGGTCCGCCGTCCACGCCCGCCCGTCCCGCGAGCGCCACAGGCAGGCGGTCGAGCCGGCCGTGCCGGCGGCCAGCAGTCCGGAGCCGTCCGCGGACAGGCTGGTGAGCCGGTCCACGCCCGCCTGCGGCGCCTCGCCGCCACGGCTCCAGGTCAGCCCGTCGCGCGAGGTCCACGCGACCAGGTGGAGCTTGCCCGGCTGGCCGGAGAGCCCGGCGGCCACGAACCCCGAGCCCGTCCAGGCCACGCGGTCGACCTCCTGCGTGCCGGTGCCGCCGAGCCCGGCGGCCGCGGGGTCCACCCGCTGCCAGCGCAGCGGGGCCGCCGGGTTGGCTAGCGCGGAGCCGGCGACCGGCGCAGTCGCGACGCCGGTCCAGATGACCCCGTCGGAGGGGTCGTTGACCTGGACCGTCCTGCCGCCGACCACGATCGCGTTCGAGCCCACAGCGACCCCGAGCGCGGCCGGCGCCTCCGCCGGGCGCGCGGTCAGCGCCGGGTCCTGACGCGGCGGCAGCCAGGCCTGGCCGTCGCCGGAGCGCCACACCGCGATGAACAAGTGGTTGTCGCTGCCGTTGCGGGCCCCGAGGATCGCCAGCCCGAGCGGTCCGGCCCCGACGCCGCTGACCCCGATCCCGGCCGGGCCGCCGAACAGCTCACGGTTCGCCCGGGCCTCGCGCAGCGGCTCCCCCGCCCGCGACGCCCAGCCCGACGGCCGCGCGACCCCCTCGTTGTGGTTGAAGGTCACGCCCACCGCCGCCGCCGTGTTGGCGTACCTCGCCACCCCGAGCAGGCGGTCCGCGGCGCCGTCCAGGCTCACCGGCTCCACCTGCCGCCGCAGCCAGTGCGCCCCGTCGTCCGAGGTCCACTCCGCCGGCGCCAGCAGGCCGCCCGCTGCCGGCTGCCCCACTCCCCCGACCCGCACGGTGTCCGTGGCGGCGGTGCCGGTCGAGCCGGAGGTCGAGCTGGGGCCGGAGGTCGGCCCGGTCACGGTCGGCGGCGCCGCGCCCCCCGGCGAGGTCGAGCCGGAGCTCGCCCCAGGGCCGGTCGCCGCGGAGGCGCCGGTGCCGGCCGGATTCGTGCCGGGTGCGGTGGTAGCCGAGGCGTTGCCGCCCGGCGCGGTGGTGCTGGCGGCGTTGCCGCCGGTTGTGGTACTGCCGGCCGCGTTGCCGCCGGTTGTGGTGCTGCCGGCGGCGTTGCCGCCGGGTGTGGTGCTGGCGGGGGCGTCGCCGTTGGAGGGCGTGCCGATCCGGGCGGCGCCGACCGCGAGCCAGGGGCCCGCGCCGCCGGCGCTGCTGGCGCCCACCAGCCCGGTCACCTCGACCGACGTCTCAGAGCCGCTGCCGGCCAGCCCGGCAATACGTTGCCAACCGCTGTCGTGACCGTTCGCAACGGGACAACCGGCGACCGTGTCGCCGGGCGGCTTGTCGCGCCCCGTGCAGCCGGCCAGTGCCAGCAGCGCGATCACGCCCACGGAGCTCAGCCACCGCAGTCGTCCCGTCCGTCCCGTCGCCCAGCCCACCATCGGCCCTCCGTCCCACCGCGGTCCCACCAACCGCCCGTGCCACGGCACGGGACGATCCCACGCACATGGAGCGCCGCACCAGCTTCCCCCGAGCGCCGCGATTCCGCTACGCTCCTGGAGCCGCGGCCGGCGCCGCCCGCGCCGTCCGTCCCTGGCGCGCAATGGCCACCACGCGCGGCGGGTGTGCCGCCCGGCCCGGCCGGACGGTGGACGGAGCCGAGCCAGGCGCCAGCTCCTGCCCGAGTGGCGCAATCGGTTGACGCGATCGCCTCAAAAGCGATTGCCCGAAAGGGCATGCGGGTTCGAGTCCCGCCTCGGGCACTGGAACTCCAGGGCGGCAACGCTCCGCCCGCCGGCCGCACGAGCCGGCCAGGCAGGGGCGGACCCGGAGGCGCCGCGGCGCCGGGACCCACCAGCCGCCGCGGGTGCCGCACGGCCGCGGCGGCACCGGCCGGCCGGACCGCATGCGAGTGCCCGGTCGGTCGGCTAGGCTGCAGGGCATGCGATATCCCCCTGCAAATCGCTTGGAGCTGGTCGAGACCTTGCATGGCGTCCAGGTCGCCGATCCCTACCGATGGCTCGAAGACCCCGCGGCGCCCGAGACGATGGCGTGGAGCCAGGCCGAGACGGAACTGTTCGACGGCTGGATGGCTGAGCGGCACGGCCGCCCGGTGCTGCGCGAGCGGATGGCGCGGCTGATGTCGGCCGGGCTCGTCGGCGCCCCGACGGTGCGCCACGGCCGCTGGTTCTTCGAGCGGCGCCGTGGCGACCAGGAGCACCCGGTGCTGCTGGTGCGCGAGGCCGACGGCTCCGAGCGCGCGCTGATCGACCCGGGCGCGCTGTCCGAGGACGGCACCGTGACCCTGGACGGGTGGTTCGTCTCCCGCGAGGGCGACCGGCTCGCCTACCAGCTCTCGCAGGGTGGCGACGAGGAGCCGCTGCTGTGGGTGCTCGACGTCGCCTCCGGCGAGGTGATCGAGGGCCCGATCGAGCGCACCCGCTACTGCGTGGTGGCCTGGCTGCCAGGGGGCGAGGAGTACTTCTACGGCCGCCGCCTGCCGGCCGACGAGGTCCCGGAGGATGAGGAGCAGTTCCACCGCCGCGTCTGGCGCCACCGCGTCGGGCAGCCCGTCGAGACCGACGAGCTGGTCTTCGGGGAGGGCCGCGAGAAGACCGAGTACCACGACATCGACGTCTCCGACGACGGTCGCTGGCTGGTCATCGGCGCGTCGCTCGGCACCGCGCCCCGCAACGACCTCTATATCGCCGATCTCCACGGCGACGGCCTGCTGCGCCCGATCCAGGAGGGCGTCGACGCCGAGACCTGGGGTGGGGTCGAGCGCGACGGCCAGCTGTGGTTGCGGACCAGCCTCGCCGCCCCGCGCTTCCGCGTGGTGGTCGCCGATCCAGCCGATCCGGCGCCCGGACGCTGGCGCGACGTCGTCGCCGAGTCGGAGGCGGTGCTGGAAGGCTTCGTGCTGACCGACGACGCCGTCGTGGTGGCCCGCAAGCTCCACGCCGTCGGCGGCGTGCGGGTGCACGACCGCTCCAGCGGCGCGCTGCGCGCCAGCGTGCCCCTGCCCGAGCCTGGCTCGGTGATCGGTATGACCGCCCGTCCCGAGGGCGGCGACGAGGTGTGGATCGGCTACAGCGACTTCACCACCCCGCCGATGGTCTACCGCTACCAGGTCGCCGCCGAGCGGCTGGAGACCTGGATGAACGCGCCGGGGACCGTTGAGCTGCCCGAGATCGTCGCCGGCCAGCGGATCTACCGTTCCAAGGACGGCACCGAGGTGCGCATGTTCGTGCTCCACCGCGACGGCGTGGAGCCCGACGGCGCGCTGCCGACGATCCTCTACGGTTACGGCGGGTTCAACATCGCCCTCACCCCCAGCTACAGCGCCACCATCGCCGCATGGATCGAGCAGGGCGGCGTCTACGCCATCGCCGGGCTGCGCGGCGGCAGCGAGGAGGGCGAGGCCTGGCACCGCGCCGGCATGCGGGAGCACAAGCAGAACGTGTTCGACGACTTCGCCGCCGCCGCCGAGCACCTGGTCCAGGCCGGCTACACGCGGCCCGACCGCCTGGCCATCTCCGGTGGCTCCAACGGCGGCCTGCTGGTCGGCGCGAGCGTCACCCAGCGGCCCGAGCTGTTCCGGGCGGCCGTCTGCAGCGCACCGCTGCTCGACATGGTGCGCTACGAGCGCTTCGGACTCGGGGTCACCTGGAACGACGAGTACGGGCGCGCCGACGACCCGACGGAGTTCGGCTGGCTCTACGCGTACTCCCCCTACCACCACGTGGTCGAAGGGACCCAGTACCCCGCCGTGCTGTTCACCGTGTTCGAGTCCGACAGCCGCGTCGACCCGCTCCACGCCCGCAAGCTCTGCGCGGCCCTCCAGTGGGCGACCCGCTCGGACCGGCCCATCCTGCTGCGCTCGGAGCGCGAGGTCGGCCACGGCGCCCGCTCCGTCGCCCGCATGGTCGACCTCTACGCCGACGTCCTTACCTTCATCGCCGACCAGCTCGACCTCGAGGTCTCCGAGCCCGGCCTCGCCTCGACGACCCGCTAGGGTCGCTCGGGTCGAGCGAAGGCCGGACCAGGGTCGGGTCGGGGTCAGGTCAGGGTCAGGCCAGGGTCAGGCCAGGGTCGAGCCGGGCCCCAGGCCGTCCGGCCCCGAGCGGTCTCGGCCCCGGTTGGGCCGAGCGATGCCAGGCCGGCGCCGCGTCAGCCGCGGGTCGGTGTGGCGCGGGCGCCGCGGACCGCGGCGGACAGCTCGGCGGTGAGCCCGCGGACGCCGTCGACGCCGTGGTCGCCCAGGCTGCGCACCAGGGCCGTGCCGACCACCACGCCGTCGGCGAAACGGGCCACGGTCGCGGCCTGCTCGGCGTTGGACACGCCGATGCCCACGCAGACCGGCAGGTCGGTGTGCGAGCGGACGCGGGCGACCAGGTCGTCGACGCCGCCGGCGAGCGAGGCGCGGAGGCCGGTGACGCCCATGGTCGCCTGCGCGTAGACGAACCCGCGGCCGGCGTGCGCCACCGCCTCCAGCCGCGCCTCCGGCGATGTCGGCGCCGCGAGGAACACCGGGGCGAGCCCCTCGCGGTTCGCGGCGGCCAGCCACTCCCCGGCCTCCTCGGGCGGCAGGTCCGGCACGATCGCGCCGCAGGCTCCCGCCTGGACCAGCTCCCGCGCGAACCGGTCGGGCCCGCGGTGGGCGATCAGGTTGTAGTAGAGCAGCAGCACCACCGGCGACATCCCGGGGTCCGCGGTCAGCTCGTCGACCATCGCCAGCACGTCGTCCATGCGCGACCCGCCGTCGAGCGCGGCCTGGACCGCCCGCTGGATCACCGGGCCGTCGATCAGCGGGTCCGAGTACGGCGGCCCGACCTCGAGCACGTCCGCCCCGGCCTCCGCCATCGCCCGGAACGCCGCCAGCCCGGTGTCCCGGTCCGGATATCCCGCCACTCCGTAGGTCACCAGCACCGCGCGACCCTCCCGGGCAGCCGCCGCGAACCTCGCCTCCAGCCGCTCGGCCGGCCCTCCGGAACCCACCCCGGCGACCGGGCCCTCCAGGGCGGTCGAGCCTCGGGGCGGCGACGCGCTCACCGGTTCACCTCGTCGCCGAGGACCTTGGCGACGGTCTCGACGTCCTTGTCGCCGCGGCCAGACAGGCAGAGCAGCACGCGGGTGCCGGGGCGGATCTCGCCGTCGCGCGTGGCGCGCGCGAGCCACGCGATGGCGTGGCTCGGCTCCAGGGCCGGCAGGATGCCCTCGGTGCGCGCCAGCAGCTTGAAGCCCTCCAGCGCCAGGTCGTCGGGGACCTCGGTGTAGTGCACGCGGCCGCTGTCCTTCCAGAAGGCATGCTCCGGGCCGGTCGCCGGGTAGTCGAGGCCCGCGGAGACCGAGTGGGTCGGCAGCACCTGACCGTCGGAGTCCTGCAGCACATACGACCGCGCGCCGTGCAGGACCCCAGGCTCGCCGAGGGTGGTGGAGGCCGCGTTGTCCCCCGGCCCCGCTCCGCGGCCGCCGGCCTCGACCCCGACCAGCCGGACGTCGTCGTCGATGAACGGCGCGAACATGCCGGCGGCGTTGGACCCGCCGCCGACGCAGGCGACGACCACCTCCGGCGGTCCCCCGCCGGCCGCGCGGATCTGTGCTCGCGCCTCCTCGCCGATGACCCGCTGGAACTCGCGGACCATCAGCGGGAAGGGATGCGGCCCGACCACCGAGCCGATCGCGTAGTGGGTGGTGTTGACCGATTCGACCCAGTCACGCAGCGCCTCGCTGACCGCGTCCTTGAGCGTCGCGGTCCCGGTGGTGACCGGGCGGACCTCGGCGCCGAGCAGCCGCATGCGCACCACGTTGAGGTGCTGGCGGCGGGTGTCCTCCTCCCCCATGTAGACGACGCACTCCTGCCCCAGCAGCGCGGCCACCGTCGCGGTGGCGACGCCGTGCTGGCCCGCGCCGGTCTCCGCGATCACCCTCGGCTTGCCCATGCGCCTGGTGAGCAGCTGCTGCCCGATGGAGTTGTTGAGCTTGTGCGCGCCGGTGTGGAGCAGGTCCTCGCGCTTGAGCCAGACCTCGACGCCCAGCTCGTTCGACAGGCGTCTGGCCGGCGTGAGCGCGGTAGGCCGGCCGGCGTAGGTGCGGCGCAGCTCGTCCAGCTCCGCGAGGAACACCGGATCCGCGACGGCCTCGTCGAAGGCTGTGGCGAGCTCGTCGATCGCGGCCATCAGCACCTCGGGCACGAAGCGTCCGCCCCAGGCGCCGAAGTGACCGAGCGGGTCGGGACGGTGCGGCACGGGCCGCGGCGCTGTGGCGCT
>DASVXQ010000024.1:0-9880 GCA_036392615.1 Actinomycetes bacterium
ACTCTTAATCAGCGGGTTCGGGGTTCGAGTCCCTGGCGGCGCACCACCCGGAGGATCATCCCAGCTCAGCGGCCCTATGGAGCCCCTCGATCGAGGGGCTCCACGTGCTCTCAAGGGTCGCACAGCGTTCCAAGACACGAATAACTCTACGAATCGTGGGCCCAGCGCCGCCGCGCCGCGGCCGGGAGCCACTCTCCCCGCCCTGAATGCCTACCCTCAAGCCACGAGCACGTGACGAGGTACCCAACCCCAAGGCGACCGCCAACGTGGCCGACTCCGACAGTCGTCTGCTGCATACCCGTCGGGTCGGGTGCAGGGCTACAACGCCCAGACGGTCACCACCTTGGAGCAGGTCATCGTGGCGGCCGAGCTGACCAAGGACGCCAACGACTTCCAGCAACTCCAACCATGCTCGACGCGGCACTGTTGCGTTGGCTGTGACTGCGTTCCAGCGGCGAGACTGGCGTGATGAGAACTCGCCGCCCTCGCCCTGCTCCCAGCGCCCCGCTCGGCCTTTGCCGGCTTCCGCTTCCACCTGACGTGATCGTCCTGGCGGTCCGCTGGTACCTGCGCGTTGGCCTGTCCTATCGCGAAGTGGAAGAACTGCTGACCGAGCGCGGTGTCGAGGTCGACCACGTCACGGTGTACCGGTGGGTGGTCCGCTTCACGCCGCGCTGGCTGCGGCCGCACGTCCATGCCGGCACACGGTCGGGACCCGCTGGTGGGTCGACGAGACCTATGTGAAGGTCGCTGGCCGGTGGCGCTACGTCGACCGTGCTGTCGACCAGATTGGCCAGGTCATCGACGTGTTCGTCGCCTCACGGCGTGACGCCAAGGCCGCTCGGCGGTGCTTCGAACGGGCCATCGGCACCCACCAAGGTGACACCGGTCGAGGTCGTCACCGACCGCGCGCCGGTGTACCCGGAGGTCCTTGCGGAGCTGGCGCCAGTGGCCTGGCATCGAACCGCCCAGGACGCCAACAACCGGGTCGAGGCAGCTCACGGTCGGTGGAAGGCGCGGCTGCGACCGATGCGCGGCCTCAAGCAGGACCGCAGCGCCACGATCGTGATCGCCGGGCACGCGTTCGTGCAGAACCGACGGCGCGGCCATTTCGAACTGGCGGTTGAGGAGCCTGGAGGGCGGCGGGTGGCGGTCGCGTTCGATGAGCTGGCCTTGGCGATCTGATCCGAAGACGAGCGGAGCTTCAGCATGCCGCGAGCTGGCGGAACGCAACAGCGCCGACGGCTACACGCAGCTGGGCACGGTGCTGACAGACCAGCGTCCCGCGAACAGTGAGCGAGATGGCGTGATCGTCGTCGGCCGCTTCAAGGGCGACCCCTACGACGGCGTCCAGCTCAGCTACCAGGATGGCCGGCGGAACCTGCACATGACCCCAGAGGCGGCGCTGCGCCTGGCAATCCTGCTCGGTGCGGCGGTCGAAAAGGACATCGACATCCGGTAGGGACCATCACCGGGAGGACCAAGCGATCAATGACCACCCGCCAGCCGGAGCGCCCGACCCTGGCCAGCCCTGACGCGCTAGGGCTGGCTTTGCTGATGGGTCATCCTCGGGCGGCGACGTCAGCATGGAGGGCTCGGGCGCCGGTCGCCTGGCGGCGTGCCGTATTCGCGGACTGGTCGTCGGGTTGGGTCTCGGCAGCGCGCTCAGCTTGGACCCGGGACCGGTAGCTGTCCACCTCGCGGAGACGCTGATCCTCGGTCCAGCCAAGGACCGCGGCCAGGTACCTCGACACCGGGGTGGCGGCGGCCAGCCCCCGGTCGGCCGCCTCCATGGCGATGCGGGTGCGTCGCACCAGGACGTCGTCGAGGTGCAGGGCGCCTTCGTGTGAGGCGGCGTAGACGGCCTCGGCGGCCAGGTACTCCTCGGCGCCGGGCAGCGGCTGGGCCAGCTCCGGGGATTCGGCGAGCAGGGCGAGGACCTCGTCGATGGTGGTGCCGTGACGGTGCAGCAGATGCTCGACCTGGACGACGTCGAGGCCGGACCGGGCGGCGATTCGGGCCCGCCGGTTCCAGGCCGCCCGGCAGCCGTCGGCGCCCAGCAGCGGGGTGTCGGCGGTGACCGACGGCGGCACCGGCAGCCCGGTTTCCTCTTCCAGGCCTCTGGCGACCTCGTCCATAGTGTCCTTGGCCATCACCCGGTAGGTGGTGTATTTCCCGCCGGCGACGGCGACCAGGCCGGGCGCCGGCCGGAACACGGCATGCTCGCGGCTGAGCTGGGCGGTCGAGGCCGACCCACCGGCCAGCAGCGGCCGCAGACCCACATAGACGCTCTCGATGTCAGCGCGCCCGAGCGGGTCGGTGAGGACCCGGTTCACATGGTCCAGCAGGTAGTCGATGTCGGCCTCGGTGGCGGCTGGCTCGTCGCGGTCGAGGTCCCAGTCGGTGTCGGTGGTCCCGATGATCCAGTGGTGGCCCCAGGGGATCACGAACAGCACGCTCTTCTCGGTCCTCAGGATGAGCCCGGTCCCCGAGTCGATCCGCTCGGCCGGCACGGTGAAGTGGATGCCCTTGGACATGCGAACCCGGTACGGGGCGCCGCCGACCTGCTCGGTGAGCTCGTCGGTCCAGATCCCGGTCGCACTGACCACCTGGCAGGCACGGACCTCCAGGTCGCGGCCGGATTCCAGGTCGTGGACGCGGATGCCGGTCACCCGCTCTCCGTCGCGCAGGAACCTGGTCGCCCTGGCGCTGGTGGCCAGCAGCGCCCCGAAGCGGGCGGCGGTCCGGGCCGTGACCAGAGTGTGGCGGGCGTCGTCGACCTGGCCGTCGTAGTACCGGATTGCGCCGACGAGGGCATCGGGGCGCAGCGACGGAGCCAGCGCCAGCGCCGCTCGGCGGGACAGGTGGCGGTGCCATGGCAGGGCCCGAGCCCCACCCATGGTGTCGTACAGCAGCACCCCGGCTTCGACGTAGAACCGCTCCCAGTAGCGGTGCCGCAACGGGTACAGGAACGAGACCGGCCGGACGAGATGGGGGGCGAGCCGGGTCAGCAGCAGCCCCCGCTCCTGGAGCGCCTCGCGGACCAGGGTGAAGTTGAGCTGCTCCAGATAGCGAAGGCCGCCGTGGATCAGCTTGCTGGACCGGCTGGACGTGCCGGCCGCGAAGTCGACCGCCTCAACCAGCGCGACCGACAGTCCGCGGGTGGCGGCGTCCAGCGCCGTGCCGGCCCCGGTCACCCCGCCGCCGACCACGACGACGTCGAAGACCTCCTCGGCCATCCTGGCAAGCGCGGCCTGCCGCTCCTGCGGTCCCAGCCGCGCGCTCGTGCTCGCCTCCTGGCGCATCCGCATCACCTTGACTTTTGTTAATGAATGACCGTCGCTTCTCTCGAGAAGACGCGGCTCCGGTCACCTGGGCGGACACCGAGCGGCGGCCTCGCGGTCGAACCCGGGCCCAACTCGCTCCGCCACTGGTGGGTCTCGGCCGCGGCGTCGACTCGCCTGAAAGGTGTCCACGTCCACGGCGCACGACCTGACTAGCCCAGTCCATGGCCGGCAAACAGCGACCTGCGGCACGTGACGGACGAGCGACGACCCTGTAGGCGCCGGCGAAGTTGCCCAGGCCAGCGGCGCTGTTTTTGAGCACCGGGCGACGGCTGTCCTCCACCAGCTCGTGGCTGCCGAAGGGTAAGGGTGCATTGTGGGATTGGCGGCGACCACCGCGAGCCGAAGGGTTGTGTCCGGCATGGCGTATCAAGGCGGGATCTTCGATGTGGATGGCGTCCTGGTCGACTCGCCACACGAGGTGGCCTGGCGCGAGGCGCTCCAGGAGCTGATGGAGGGCGATTGGCGCGCCCTCCGCGACCGGACGAGCTATACGCCGGAGCGGTTCACCCAGGCGGTCTACCAGCAGGTGATGGCCGGCAAGCCGAGGATGGCCGGTGCCAGGGCGGCGCTAGAGTACTTCGGGATCCCAGACGATGACGAGCGGGTCGAGCAGTACGCGGCGGGCAAGCAGCGGCGGGTCCTCAGGCTGATCGAGGAGGGCCGGTTCGTGGCCTTCCCGGACGCGCTGCGGTTCATCCTGGCCGTCAAGGCAATGGGCATCCGGGTGGCGGCGGCGTCGTCATCCAGGAACGCCAAGCTGTTTCTGGAGCGGATCCGGCTGGACACCTTCACGGCTGAGCAACGACTGGACTACGACTTCGTCCGTCCCGGGATGACGCTGCTGGAGTTGTTCGACGCCGACATCTCCGGACGGGACTTCCCGCGCGGCAAGCCGGACCCGATGATCTTCCTCACCGCCGCCCAGGAGCTGGGCGTCTCTCCGAGCGGCTGTTTCGTGGTGGAGGACGCGACCAGTGGGGTCCAGGCCGCCAAGGCCGGGGGCATGGCGGCGATCGGGGTCGCCCGACTCGGCGACCAGGACCTGCTCGCCAGGGCCGGCGCCGACCTGGTGGTGACCACCCTGGACGACGTCTCGCTTCACGGGCTGGCCGAAGGCCGTCTGCGGGAGCGGCGGGCCGCCGGGGAGCTCCGGCGGCGCCACACCGAGCGGCCGCCGAGCGTCTGGACGCTGGTCTACGACAGCTTCGACCCTGCACGGCAGGGGCTGCGGGAGGCGCTGTGCGCGCTCGGCAACGGCTACTTCGTGACCCGCGGGGCTCTGCCCGAGGTCCACGCCGGCGAGGTCCACTATCCGGGCACCTACGTGGCCGGCCTCTACAACCGGCTGGTCACCGAGATCGCCGGCCGCAAGGTCCAGAACGAGGACCTGGTGAACCTCCCGAACTGGCTGGTGCTGCAGTTCCGGGTGGCCGGCGGGCCGTGGTTCGACGTGGAGCAGGCCGACCTGCTCGAGCACCGTCTCGAGCTGGACATGCGCCACGGGATGCTGGTCCGGCAGCTGGCTTGGGAGGACCCCGAGGGCCGGCGCACCAGCGTGACGCAACGCCGGTTCGTGAGCATGAAGGACCAGCATCTCGCCGGGCTGGAGACCACCTTCACAGCCGAGAACTGGTCGGGCATCTTGGAGGTCCGCTCCGGGCTGGACGGCAGGGTGGTCAACGCCGGGGTCAAGCGCTACCGCGACCTGAACGGCCGCCATCTGGAGGTACTCGATCAGGCCGAGGTGGACCCGGAGACAGTCGACCTCCAGGTCGAGACGACCCAGTCGCACGTGCGGGTCGCACTGGCGGCCCGGACCAGGGTCAGCGCCGACGACCCGAGCGTCCACGCCGGCCGGCGGTTCGTCACCGAGCGGGGGTTCGTCGCGCATGACCTCAGCCTCGACCTGCGACAGGGGCAGCCAGCAACCGTCGAGAAGATCGTCGCCCTGTACACCTCCCGCGACCGGGCGGTCTCCGACACCCGCGCCGACGCGCGGCTTCAGGTGGCGGGCGCCGAGGACTTCGAGCGGCTGCTGGCGCGCCACGAGGGCGCCTGGGACAGCCTCTGGAACCGCTTCAACATCGAGCTGGACAGCGCCAACGAATGGACCGAGACGGTCCTGCACCTGCACATCTTCCATCTGCTCCAGACCGTGTCGCCGCACACCCTCCACCTAGACGTCGGCGTCCCCGCGCGCGGCTGGCACGGGGAGGCCTACCGCGGCCACATCTTCTGGGATGAGATGTTCATCTTCCCGTTCCTCAACTTCCAGCGCCCGATCCTGGCCAGGGCGCTGCTGGACTACCGGAGCGCCCGCATCGGCGCGGCCAGGGCGGCGGCGCGGACGGCCGGGTTCGACGGTGCGATGTTCCCGTGGCAGAGCGGCTCCAACGGGCAGGAAGAGACGCAGCAACTGCACCTCAACCCGAAATCAGGCCGCTGGCTGCCCGACAACTCCCACCTGCAGCGGCACGTCAACATCGCGATCGCCTACAACGTCTGGCAGCACTACCTGGTTACCGGCAGCATCCCGTTCCTGCGGTTCATTGGCGCTGAGCTGCTGATCGAGATCGCGCGGTTCTGGGCCAGCATCACCACCTACGATCAGCAGCAGGATCGCTACGAGATCCGCGGCGTCATGGGCCCCGACGAATACCACGAGGCCTACCCCGACTCGGAAGTGCCGGGCCTGCACAACAACACCTACACCAACGTCATGGCGGTCTGGATGCTCCAGCGTGCGCTGCAGGCGCTGGAGGAGCTGCCGCGGCACTACCGGCAGGAGCTGGCGCAGGAGCTGACCATCCGCGACGACGAGCTCGACCGTTGGCGCGACATCGCCCGCAAGATGAAGGTCGTCTTCCACGCCGACGGCGTGCTGAGCCAGTTCCAGGGCTACGAGCAGCTGCAGGAGTTCGACTGGAAGGGCTACCAGGACAAGTACGGCAACATCCAGCGGCTGGACCGGGTGCTGGAGGCCGAGGGCGACAGCCCCAACCGCTACAAGGTCTCCAAGCAGGCCGACGTGCTGATGCTGCTGTTCCTGCTGTCCCGCGAGGAGCTACGGGCGCTGCTGGCCGAGCTCGGCTACCAGGTCAGCGAGGAGCAGCTCGCCCGGACCGTCACCTACCACCTGGAGCGAACCTCCCACGGGTCCACCCTGAGCGGGGTGGTCAGCGCCTGGGTGCTTGCCCGCTATGAGCCGGAGCGGGCGTGGCAGTTCCTGCTGCGGGCGCTGGAGAGCGACATCGCCGACGTCCAGGGCGGCACCACCGCCGAGGGGATCCACTTGGGGGCGATGGCCGGCACGGTTGACGTGGTCATGCGCGGCCTGACCGGCATGCGGGCGCGCGGGGAGGTGTTGCGGTTCGACCCCGCCCTGCCGCCGGAGATCAAGCAGCTTCAGTTCAGCGTCCACTACCGGGACCACCGCGTCGACGTCACCCTCGCCCAGGACCACATGGAGGTCACCTCACGACCCGGGCCGGCCCACCCCATCAAGGTGCTGGTCCGCGGCCAGACCCTTCAGCTCAACCCGGGTGGCCGGCACGAGATCTCCCTCGAGCACCAGCAATGACCACGATGGCGGCGCCGGCCGGTTCTTGTTACTCGCTCTGCTGTCCTGCATTGATTTCGATGGTACTCAGGAGCGCGAGTCACGAAAGCGAATGCCAGCCAAGGAGAGGTTGCGTGCGAGGATTGGAGGCGAGGTGCCTGATGAGTATCGTTGCTGGTAGTCGGGCTAGCGAGGCTGCGGCGTCGCGGCGCACGGCGGCAAACCGTGAGGCGTTTCAGGCCAGCCAGTCCACACGATAACTATGGAATTATGGTCGGGCCTGAGCAGCCGTTTCCGCAGGTCGGCCCAGCGTTAAAGCCCAGCCAACTCTTACAGAGGCTCGCCCCTTCCGGTGACATTCTCGGTGCTCCAGCCGTAGGTCGTGATGTTGCGGCGCTGAGGTGAGACGGCCACCGCTTGAACATCACCGGTGTGTGGGCCCTGGATGATCTTGCGGCGGAGCCTCGCCTCTGCCCCACCCGCCGACAGTGACGCGCTTGGCGACGGCGGCAGTTACGGCCGCTGGTGGTGCAGCTCCTGGGCAGCCCTTCTCCCGAGCTCGTAAACGTCGACCTCAGCCAGCGCCGGCGGGGGTTTCGGGGTCTTCTGGGCGAGCGTCTCCGCGAGCCTGGCAACGCACTCGCTGCAGATCAGGACCTGCGCGATGACGGCGAAGGTCTTGGCATCCCTCACGGGGCGTCCGCCAAAGAGTTCCTGCTGCCCGGACTTGCCGCAGAACGAGCAGACCAGCGAGGCAACGTCAGGGGGCTCCGCGACCGTCGCGAGCTTGTCGTCCTCGTCGGTCTGCAGGTATGCCGCCTCGTCGGTCAGGGCGTAAACGTACGCGTGGTCACGGGGCTGATCGGTTGCTTCTTCCACCGGCCACCTCCATCGCCTGCGCCGCCGATCACCGGTCATGCTGCGTGCCCGCAATGAGCATGGTCGCATGCCCCCTGGCACCTCAAGACCGCTCATGCCGGAATCGGCCAATGAGGTTGTCCCTTCCGTCTGGTGACAGGATCGCTGCTTACCACAGCGACAGGCCGCAATGGCGCAGGAACGAGAAGGCCAGGTACGGGGTGCCCCGGATCCGCTGGACGCCCCGCTCGGCGGCTGTGATGACGTCGTTGAGGGTGTCGCCGGCCAGGTTGGCCAGCTCCACCCCCTTGAGGCTGGCCCACAGCGGCTCGACTGGGTTGAGTTCCGGGGCGTAGGCGGGCAGCGGCTCCACCACCAGCCAGGACCGCTGGCGGCCAAGCCAGGCGCGCATCGCCCGGCTGCGGTGGGCGGGCAGCCCGTCCCACAGCAGCGTCGCCTTCTGCCCGCCAAGCGCCCGGCGCAGCTGGCCAAGCGCGCCGATCAGCGTGTCGGTGTCGTAGGCGCCAACCTGGTGGTGGAAGGCGAGCTGGGCACCGCCGCCACACGAGCCATAGCACAGCGCGGCGGCCATCGAGGTGCGCTTCCATTTGAATCGGTGGCGGATCACCGGGGTGCGGCCGACCGGCGCCCAGGTCCGCCGCGTCACCGGCAACAGCGAGGCCCCCGACTCGTCCCAAAACACGATGGCGGCGCGGCGACGTCGCGCGCCTGCCCGGATTCTAAGGCCAGTCCTCGGCCACCCAGCGGGCGATGGCCCACTCGTCACGCTCCACCGCACGGCGGGCGGGACGCTGTAGGCGGTAGTGCAGCCGGTGGCGCAGCAGCTTCCAGACGTGGCCGCGATGGTAGGCGACCCCGGTCAGCTGCTCGATCACCGTGGCGACGCGGGCCAGGGTCCAGTGGTCGGTGGCGAACCCATGGGCGCGGGCACCCTGGCGCAGCGCCTGGTCGATGGAGTGCAGCTGGGCGTCCGACAGGCGCGGGGTGTGTCCGGTGGGGCCGGCGCTGCGCAGCGCCTGCAGCCCGCCCGCTTGCCAGCGGGCGTGCCAGCGGCTGACGTTCTGCCGGGCGACGCCGAGCTGGCGGGCGACCTCGGCTTGGGTGTGGCCGGCGGCAAACAGCGCCCCGGCCTGCATGCGGACGCCTTCGAACGCCTGGCGGTCACGCAGGCCGCGAGCGTTGCGTCGGTAGGCGGTTGGTCTCATCCCGCCATGCTGCCAGGACAGCCCTCGAACATGTCACCGGAAGGGGCGAACCTCTTTTAGCTCGATGCGGGGGTTGTCCTGCTGGATCTTGTAAGCGGCCGGAGTGAAGCTCGAGGTGGTGACCAGGATGCCCTTACCTGCGCGCTCTAGGTGTAGTTCCCACGAGGGTTGTTGACATGTGAGGGTCCCCTCGGTGGGCTCGGGTTGTCGAAGCACCAAGCCGTAAGGGGACCCTCATGGCCCATCCTAGTGCCCGGCTGACCCAGTTTGGCCGGCTGCTGCTGGTCCAGCGCATCACCGAGCTTGGCTGGCCGCCAGCCCAAGCTGCCGAAAGCCTGGGCGTGTCCCGGGCCACCGCCTACAAGTGGCTTGCCCGCTACCGGCAGGAAGGCACCAGCGGGCTGGCCGATCGCAGCTCGCGGCCCCACCGCAGCCCACACGCCCTGCCCGCCCGTCAGGTCCGCCAGATCCTGGCCACCAGGCGGCGGCGCCGCGAGGGTCCCCACCGGCTCAGCTACCGGCTGGGCATGCCACGTTCCACGATCTATGGGTGCTGCGCCGCCACCAGATGAACCGGCTGGCCCACACCGACCGGACCAGCGGGGTCATCGTGCGCTACCAGCGCCAGTGGCCCGGCGAGCTGGTCCACCTGGACGTCAAGAAGCTGGGCCGCATCCCCCAAGGCGGCGGCCACCGTGTCCACGGACGCGCCCAAGCCAGGCGGGGACGCGGCATCGGCTACGACTACATCCACACCGCCATCGACGACCGTTCCCGGGTCGCGTTCAGCCAGATCCTGGCCGACGAGCAGGCCACCACCTGTGCCCGCTTCCTGGTCGAGGCGGCCAGCTTCTTCGCCGACCATGGCGTGGTGATCCAGCGGGTGCTGA
>DASVXQ010000025.1:0-6112 GCA_036392615.1 Actinomycetes bacterium
GCCTGCGCGACCGCGACCTGCTCGGCGCCCGGCGGCGCGAGCAGCTGCGCGCGATCGACCGGGAGACGCTGGCCGGTGTGCTCGACCAGGCGGTGCTGGCGGCGACCATCACCTGCACCCGCAGCGGCGCGCAGCCGCCCACCGCGGAGGAGCTGCGCGCCGCGCTGCGGGACTCGCGGAACGGCTCGGGCTGAGGCGCCCGTCCGAGCTACGCGGGAGGAACGAGCTCGCGACCGGGGCGGGCGCCACGACGGCGTCACCTCTGGTCGGGACCAGCGCCGCGTGGGCCTGCCAGCTGGCGCTGGCGCTGCTCGCGGTTGACCGCCGACTGCCAGCCGGCCGCGCCCGTGGCGGCCATGGCGAGCCCCACGATCAGCGGCCAGAACCCGAAGACCAGGCCGGTGAGCGCGGTGGTCACGCCGAGGCCGAGGAAGAACGGCCAGACGGTGAGCTGCGGCAGCACGCCGAGGTCCTCGTCGGCCAGCTCCGCCCGCACGTCCGGGTCGCGGTCCGGGATGCCGGCCAGGCGGCGGAAGGCCGCCCAGCGGGACTCGAGCTGCCACGGCTGGTGGCGCACCAGATAGGAGCCGGCGAAGGCGGGACCGGCCCCGAGCACCAGGAACCCGAGGGTGCCGAGCGGCTCGTAGCTGATGAACCAGTAGACCACCGCGACGACAAAGCCGAAGATGCCGATGCGCAGCAGTACGGCGGCCTCGTCGGTCATGGCCCGTTCACCCCCGGTGTGGCTTGGTCTGCGGGTCGGTGTGCTCCCCGGTCTCGGGGTGCTCGAGGCCGCGGCGCAGGTCGTAGACCGGCCGTTCCGAGTGGACCTCGGGCAGCGCGCGGAAGTTGTGCGCCGGCGGCGGCGAGCTGGTCGCCCACTCCAGGCTGTTGGCCTGCCAGGGGTCGTCGCCGGCGAGCTTGCCCCTGGTGAGGGAGACGACCACGTTCCAGATGAACAGCAGCCCGGCCACGGCGAGGATGGCCGCGCCGATCGAGGAGAGCCGGTTGAGGGCGGTCCACCCGCTCCGCGCGTAGACGCTGTAGTCGGCGATCCGCCGCGGCATGCCGTTCAGCCCGAGCTGGAACTGCGGCAGGAAGGTCAGCACGAACCCGATGAACCACAGCCAGAAATGCCACTTGCCGATCCGGTCCGAGAGCATCCGCCCGAACATCTTCGGGAACCAGAAATAGAGCCCGGCGAACAGCCCGAATTGCAGCGCGGCGAGCATCGTGAAATGGAAATGGGCGACCACGTAATAGGTGTCGTGGACCTGGAAGTCGATCGGCGGGGAGGCCAGGAAGATGCCGGTGATCCCGCCGATCAGGAAGATCGGCAGGAACCCGAGCGCGAACAGCATCGGGGTCGGGAAGCGCAGTTTGCCGCGCCACATCGTGCCGATCCAGTTGAAGAATTTGATCCCGGTCGGCACGGCGATGAGGAAGGTCATCACCGAGAACCAGAGGAGGTTCACCTGCCCGGTGGTGAACATGTGGTGCGCCCAGACGCTGAACGACAGCGATGCGATGCCGAAGAACGCCAGCACCAGCGTCCGGTAGCCGAAGATCGGCTTGCGGGAGAAGACCGGCAGCACCTCGGAGATGATCCCGAACGCCGGGATGGCGACGACATACACCTCCGGGTGCCCGAAGAACCAGAACATGTGCTGCCAGAGCACCGGGTCCCCGCCGATCCTGGGGTCGAAGAAGGTCGCCCCGAAATGCCGGTCGAGGAACAGCATCGCCAGCGCGGCGGTCAGCGAGGGGAAGGCCAGCAGGATCATCAGCTGCTGGGTGATGATCCCCCAGGTGAACAGCGGCAGCCGGAACATCGTCATGCCCGGCATGCGCAGGTTGAAGATGGTGGTGAGCAGGTTGACCGCGGCGATCACGCTGGCGATGCCGGTGACCGCCAGCCCGAGCACCCACAGGTCCGGTCCGATGCCCTGGCTGAAGGTCTCCAGCGACAGCGGCGCGTAGGCGGTCCAGCCGAACTGCAGCGCGTCGCCGGAGGAGACCCAGCCGGTGATGACCACCAGGCCGCCGAACAGGAACAGCCAGAAGCTCAGCGCGTTCAGCCGGGGGAAGGCGACGTCGGCGGCGCCGATCTGGAGCGGCACGAGGTAGTTGCCCAGACCGGTGAAGATCGGCACGGAGAACAGGAAGATCATCACCGTGCCGTGCATGGTGAAGGTCTGGTTGTAGCTGGCCTCGCCCATGACCTGGAGGCCCGGCTCGGCGAGCTCGGTCCTGATCAGCATGGCGAGCACCCCGCCCATCAGGAAGAACAGCAGCGATGCCGCGGTGTAGAGCAGGCCGATCTTCTTGTGGTCGACGGTGGCGATCCACTCCACCAGGCTGCCGCCCCAGCGCTCGGCGGGGCGGGCCGGTGCCAGCTCTGTGGTCGCCATCAGGTCACGCTCCTCGGGTCAGCCACCGGAAGGCGCGCTGGCCTCGCGGAGCCAGCGCGCGAACTCGTCGGGCGGAACCGCGCGCACCCGGAAGGCCATCTCCGAGTGCGCCAGGCCGCAGATGAAGGCGCATTCGCCCTGATACGTCCCTGCCTGTCTGACGGTCAGGTCGAAGTCGTTGATCCGTCCCGGGATGGCATCGCGCTTGAACAGGAACTTCGGCACGTAGAAGGAGTGCTGCACGTCGGCGGAGGTGAGCCGGACGTGCACCGGCTGCCCGACCGGGACCACCATCTCGGCCGGACGGCCCTTGACGCCGATCACGTGCACGTCGGCACCCTGGTAGTCGAAGCGCCACTGCCACTGGAACCCGGTCACGCGCACGGTGACCGGCGGGTTCGCGCTCTGGCGGTTCACCTTGTCCTGCGCCCGGAAGGAGAAGACCAGCAGGACGCAGACGATCACCAGCGGGATCACCGTCCAGAGCAGCTCGATGACGTTGTGGCCGTGGATCTGCCTGGGCTCCTCGGACGAGCCGTCGTCGCGGTAGCGCAGCACCGACCAGACGATCAGCCCGGCCACCACCACGAAGACGATGGCGGCCGCCACCATGAAGAGGTTGTAGACCGAGTAGATCGCGCGGCCCTGCTCGGTCGCGGCCTGCGGAGCGCAGCCGCCGAGCAGCACGACCGCAAGCGCCGCCCAGCGCCACCCCCACCGGCCGACCCCGTGCCGAACGCCCTGGTTGCGCCGCCCCACGCTACCTCCATCTCACCGGGTCCCCGGCGGCTACCACGGTTGCCTTGGAGTAATCAGCCGGCCGGGCGTTAACCGCCGGAAGCCGGTGGTAGCCGGCCGCCACTGTGGGCCATCGAGATCGAGCCGCCAGGCTGCTGCTCGCCGCCGCGGTGCTGCTGAGCGGCTGCGCCAAGCAGAATGCCCGCGAGAGCGCCGCGACCGGGGCGGACGGCCGCCAGGTGGTCGGCATCGACGCGGTCAACGACGCCTTTCGTCCCTGGGCGGTGCAGGCGCGGGTGGGGCAGCCGCTGGTGGTGCGCCTGCGCAACAACGGCGTGACGGCGCACACCTTCACCATCTACGACATCGACATGGACGTCGTCCTCCAGCCGGGGCAGCGCCGGGCCGTCACCATCCAGCCGCCGGGCGGCGCGGTGAGCTGGCGCTTCCTCTGCCGCTTCCACGACGCCGGCGGGATGCACGGCAGCATCACCTTCGGCAACCCGCCACCGAGCCCGCTGGGGCCACCCTGAGCCTCCGCGGGTCGGGCAAGGCCGCGGTCAGGTGGTCTCGCGCGCCTCGGAGGGGCGCAGGACCTCGCGGATGGCGTGTGGCAGCACGTGCAGGACGTCCTTCACCTCGCCGGCGCTGATCTGCTCGGCGAGCACGTCGGTGGCGGCCTCGGCGGCGACCGACGCCTCGGTCGGCCCCGCCAGGCTGGCGGCCTCCGCCAGCCGCAGCAGGAAGGTCTCGCGGTCCCGGTAGGGCGCGGGCGTCCTACTCGGGTCCCAGCCCTCGTAGAAGACGCCGCGCAGCAGGTGCGGCAGCTGCGCGGCCAGGTGGGCCGCCTCGTCGACCGTCAGGCGGTCGCGCAGCACGTGGAAGTAGCCGCGGAGCACCCGGTAGGCGTAGCGACGGTCCTCCGTGCCGAGGCGTCGCTCGAGTGCCTTGAGCCACTGGTTGCTCTTCTGGGTGCCGCGGTCGAAGACGTCCAGTCCGGTGCTCATGCTGCCTCCCCCGGGTTCAAACCGCCTCGGCTACCCGGGAGGTGGCCGGCGAAACCGGACCTGCGGCCTTGGCGTCAGGGTGCCCCTGGGCGGGACGGGCGGCGGCGACCGGTTTGTTCCCCGGCCGCTTGGCAAGTCTGCCTGTTGACCGGTCGACGACCAGGGAGGTGGCGTGGGGTCCGGGCGTCCTTCGAGAGTCGGGTTCGTGGGAGCTGGGAACGTCGCCAGGCGGCACGCGGCCACCCTGCAAGGCTTCGACGACGTGGTGGTGCGGGCGGTGGCCGACCTGGACGAGCGGCAGGCCGCCGACTTCGCGGCGCGCTCCGGCGCCACCGGCGTCTACCCGGGCTTCCCGGAGATGCTGGAGGCCGAGGAGCTGGACGCTCTGTACGTCTGCGTCCCGCCGTTCGCCCACGGGCCGCCGGAGCTGGCCGCGGTCGCGGCCGGGTTGCCGTTCTTCGTGGAGAAGCCGATCGCCATCGACCTCGCCACCGCCGAGAAGGTCGCGGCCGCGATCGGCGACGCGGAGAACCTGGTGACCGCCACCGGCTACCATTGGCGCAACCTGGACACCCTGGACCAGGCCCAGCGGCTGCTCCGGGACCGGCCGCCGAGGCTGCTGGCCGGCTTCTGGCTGGACAAGGTCCCGCCGCCGGCATGGTGGCAGCGCCGCGAGCTGTCCGGCGGTCAGGTCGTCGAGCAGGCCACCCACGCGATCGACCTGGCCCGCGTGCTGGCCGGCGAGGTCGTGCAGGTCTTCGCGGCCGACGCCCTGACCCCCCGGGCGGACTTCCCCGGCTGCGACGTGCCGGACGTGTCGGCGGCCACGCTGCGCTTCGCCGGCGGGGCGGTCGGGACGCTCGCCTCCACCTGCCTGCTCGGCTGGAAGCACCGCGCCGGCGTGCAGGTGTTCGCCGACGGCCTGGCCATGGAGCTCACCGAGGAAGAGCTGGTGGTCGACACCGGCGACGGCCCCACCATGCGACCCGCCCGGGGCGACGCGAAGGTCCGGGTGGACCGCGACTTCATCGACGCGGTGCGCGGGCGCCGCGACGCCGTCCGCGTGCCGTACCAGGAGGCGCTGCGCACCCACCGGGTCGCCTGCGCGCTGGCGCGCTCGGCCGAGGAGGGCCGCCCGGTCGAGCTGGAGCCGGTGGGGCGGCATGGCTGAGACCCGCCTGGTGCGCTCGCTGGGCGTCGAGCGGCCGGGCGTCGCGCGCTTCTACGAGCTCGAGGACGGCCCGGTCGAGGACGGCTGCGTCCAGGTCGACACGCTCTGGTCCGGCCTCTCGGCGGGCACCGAGCTGACCTGGTTCAAGGGCACCAACCCCTGGCTGCACGCCGGCTGGGACGAGGAGCTGCGGGTCTTCCAGCCCGGCCAGGCGGCCGTCGGGTACCCGCTGCGCAGCCTCGGCTACATGGAGGTCGGCCGGGTGCGCGCCAGCCGCGTGGCCCGGCTCGCCGAGGGCGGCCTGGTCGCGATGGCCTACGGGCACCGGACCGGCTACACCGCCAGCGCCGCCCGCCAGCTGGTGGTGCCTCTGCCGGAGGGCCTGGACCCGCTGCTCGGCATCTACGCGGCCCACATGGGCCCGATCTGCGCCAACGGGCTGCTGCACGCCGCCGCGGAGGCGTCGGGCGCACGGGTCAGCGGGCTCGGCGACGGGGTCCGCGGGCGCCGCGTGCTGGTCACCGGCGCCGGCGTGATCGGCCTGCTGGTGGGCCTGTTCGCGCGCCATCTCGGCGCGGACGAGGTGGTGGTCGCCGACCGGACCCGGTCGCGGCTGGACGCGGCCGCCGGCCTCGGCCTCGAGCCGCTCGACGTGACCGTGCCGGACGCCTGGCTGGAGCTGAAGCGCCGCTGGCGGCACGGCCCCGGTGACCACGGCGCCGACGTGGCCTTCCAGTGCCGCGGCCGGCTCAGCGAGCTGCAGAGCGCCCTGCGCCTGCTGCGGC
>DASVXQ010000026.1:0-6588 GCA_036392615.1 Actinomycetes bacterium
CGAGAAGCGCTACTTCGAAGAGCGGGTGCGGCCCCTGCTTGGCCCCGACGCCGAATGGTTCGGCGAGGCCAATACGGAGGAGAAGAAGGGCCTGCTGGCGCGGGCGCGCTGCCTGGTGTTCCCGATCCAGTGGGACGAGCCCTTCGGGATCGTGATGGTGGAGGCGATGGCCTGCGGCACGCCGGTGGTGGCGCTGGACCGCGGGTCGGTGGCCGAGGTGGTGGTGGACGGGGTGACCGGGTACATCCGCCAGGTCGCCGGCGAGCTGCCCGAGGCCATCGGGCGGGTCGGTGAGCTGGACCCGAAGGCGTGCCGGCGGCGCGTGTTCGACCACTTCGACGTCGCCGACATGGTGGAGGGCTACGAGACCATCTACCGGCGCATGATCGAGCAGTCGGGCAGCGGAGGGCCCGCCTGACCATGGCCTGACCGGCGCTCTGCCCAGGAGTCGCACGCCGGCCCGCCCTCCTGTCGGGCCGGCGTGCGATCATGCGTGTCCAACCAACGCGCGCGGCCCTGGGGGTGCCACATGACCGAGCAGCTCGCGGTTCAGAGCGGCGACATCGTCGTGCTGGTCGGCACGACCAAGGGCGCCTTCCTGTTCCGCACCGATCCTGCGCTGCGCCGCACCGAGGTGGCCGGCCCGCACTTCCCCGGCGAGTCGATCTACGCGATGGCCTACGACGGCCGCGCCGGCCGGCGGCGCGTGCTGGCGGGCACCCAGAGCTCCCACTGGGGCTCGGTCATCCGCCACTCGGACGATCTGGGCCGGACCTGGACGGATCCGGCAGAGGGCAACGTGCGCTTCCCAGCCGGCGCCGACGCCGCGCTCACCCGCGTCTGGCAGCTGCTCCCGGGCGTGGCCGAGCAGCCGGAGGTCGTCTACGCAGGGGTGGAACCGGCCGCGCTGTTCCGCTCGACCGACGGCGGTGAGACGTTCGAGCTGGTCCAGGGGTTGTGGGACCATCCGCACCGGCCGCGCTGGGAGCCGGGCGGCGGCGGCCTGTGCCTGCACACCGTGCTGGTCGACCCCGACGACCCGGACCGGCTGTGGGTGGCGATCTCGGCGGCCGGCGTCTACCACTCCGAGGATGGCGGCAAGTCGTGGACCACCCGCCACCAGGGCGTCCGCGCCGAGTTCCGGCCGGACAAGCACCCGGAGTTCGGCCAGTGCGTCCACAAGATCGCGCCGGCGGCCGGGCGGCCGGACCGCATGTTCCTGCAGAACCACTGGGGCCTGTACCGCACGGACGACGCCGGCGCGCGGTGGGTGGACGTCGCCAACGGCGTGCCGAGCGACTTCGGCTTCCCGATCGTGGCGCACCCCACCGACCCCGAGACGGCCTGGTGCATCCCGCTGACCTCGGACCTCTTCCGCTGCACCGCCGAGGGCAGGATGCGGGTGTTCCGCACACGCGACGCCGGCGGCTCGTGGGAGCCGCTGACCGCCGGCCTGCCGCAGCAGGACGCCTTCCTCACCGTGCTGCGCGACGGCTTCTCCAGCGACGGCGGCGACCCGGTCGGGCTCTACTTCGGCACCCGCACGGGCGAGCTGTTCGCCAGCGTGGACGAGGGCGACTCCTGGAAGCTGCTGGCCGGGTGGCTCCCGCCGGTGCTGTGCGTCAAGGCCGCCACCGTGAGCTGACCGTGCCGGTCCAGGTGCACCTCCCTGGAGCGCTGCGGCAGTACGCCGGCGGCGCCAGCGTGCTCGAGCTCGCCGGCGGCGGCACGGTGTCCGAGCTGCTGGGGGCGCTCGGCGGCGACTACCCCGGCGTGCGGCAGCGGGTGGTGGACGAGCTCGGCGCCCTGCGGCCGCACGTCAACGTGTTCGTCAACGGCGAGAACATCCGCCACCTGGACGGCATGGCCACCTCGATCGGCGAGGGCGACGAGGTCTGGCTGCTGCCGGCCATCTCGGGCGGCTGACGCTCGCCAGCGGCTACAGCCCGGGGGCCTCGTGGACGGGCTGGCCCCCGACCATGGTGAGCAGGACGCGGGCGTCGGCGATCTCGCCGGCTGGCTGCTCGAACAGGTTGCGGTCCAGCACCACCAGGTCGGCGAGCTTGCCCAGCTCGATCGACCCGGTCTCGGCGTCGAGCCGGTTCAGGAAGGCCGCCGAGCGGGTGTAGCCGGCGATCGCGGTCTCCAGGTCGACGCGCTGCTCGGGCAGGAACGGCTCGCCGCCCGCTGCCGCGTCGGCGTAGCCGGCGGGCGCGGTGCGGTTGACGGCCACGTGCATGCCCCACAGCGGGTCGGGGCTCGACACCGGCCAGTCGCTGCCGCAGGCGAGCCTGGCGCCGGCGCGGACCAGATCCCCGAAGGGATACTGCCAGCCGCTGCGCTCCGGCCCGAGGAAGGGGATGGTCAGCTCGGTCATCTGCGGCTCGTGGCAGGCCCACAGCGGCTGGGCGTTGGCGGTGACCCCCAGCGCGGCGAAGCGCGGCACGTCGGCCGGATGGACCACCTGGATGTGGGCGATGTGGTGCCGCCGGTCGGCCCGGGCGGGGGTTCCGGCCGCGGTGCCCCCGGTCCCGTCCGATGACCCGGGCCCCTGGCCGGCGGTCCTCGCCGCCTCGAAGGCGTCGAGCGAGTCGCGCACGGCGCGGTCGCCGATGGCGTGGACGTGGACCTGGAAGCCTTCCCGGTCGAGCCGGGTCACGACTCGCCGTAGGGCCTCCGGGTCGAGGAAGCTGATGCCGTGGCGGTCGGTCGGCCGGCCGTGGCGGTCCAGGTACGGGTCGAGCATCGCGGCGGTGAAGTCCTCGCAGACCCCGTCCTGCATGATCTTGACCGTGCCGGCGCGGAAGCGGCCGGCGGCCTCGGCGCGATCCCGCCGCTCCAGCAGCTCGTCGAGCTGGCCGTCGTCGCGGTTGCGGTCCCACCAGAGCGCGCCGGCGACCCGGGCGGTGAGCGTTCCGCGCCGCGCCGCCGCGAGGTAGACGCCGTAGCTGTCGCCGCGGGTGAAGACCGTGCCCACGGCGGCGTCCTGCCAGGCGGTGATTCCCAGGGAGTGCAGGTACGCCTGGCCCTCGACCAGGCCGGCGGCCAGCTCCCGCTCGGTGGCGGGCGGGGCCAGGCCGGCGACCAGGTCCATGGCGCCCTCGTGCAGCGCGCCGCTCGGCTCGCCGTCGGCGTCGCGCTCGATGCGGCCGTCGGCCGGGTCGGCGGTGTCCCGGGTGATCCCGGCCAGCTCCAGCGCTCGGCTGTTCACCCAGGCGCCGTGATGGTCGCGGTTGACCAGCAGCACCGGCCGGTCCGGCACGAGCGCGTCGAGCTCCCGCCGGTGCGGCGTGCCGCCCGGGAACGCGGCCATCCACCAGCCGCTCCCCACGATCCACTCCCGCTCGGGATGGCGCTCGGCGTAGGCGGCGATCAGCTCGCCATACTCGGCGATCGTCTGGCCGCCGGACAGGTCGCACTGGAGCCGCTCGGTCCCGCCGAGCAGCGGGTGGCTGTGGGCATCCTGGAACCCGGGGAGCAGCATCCTGCCGCGAAGGTCGATCACCTGGGTGCGCGGGCCGCGCAGCCCGTGGGCCTCGGCGTCGGAGCCGACCAGCGCGATGCGGCCGCCACGGACCGCCACCGCCGAGGCCCACGGCCGCGACGGGTCCAGCGTCCACACTCCCCCGCCGACGAAGACGAGCTCGGCGTCACCGGCCACGCTGCCCTCCCCGCCGTCTCAGACCGGCTCGGCGATCACCTGGTTGCGGAGCACGCCGATGCCCTCGATCTCGACCTCGACCTGGTCGCCGACCTCCAGCGGCCCGACCCCCTCTGGCGTGCCGGTGAGCAGCACGTCGCCGGGCAGCAGGGTCATCACCGAGGAGACGAAGGCGATCAGGCTGGCGACCCCCCGCTCCAGGTGGGAGGTGCGGCTCGACTGGCGGGGCTCGCCGTTGACCAGCGTGCGCAGCGCCAGGTCGCTGGAGTCGAGGTCCGTCTCGATCCAGGGCCCGAGCGGGCAGAAGGTGTCGAAGCCCTTGGCCCTGGTCCACTGCCCGTCGACCTTCTGGAGGTCGCGCGCGGTGACGTCGTTGGCGCAGGTGAAGCCGAGCACCGCCTGCATGGCGGCCTGCTCGTCGACCCGCCGGGTGAGCTTGCCGATGATCGCCGCCAGCTCGCCCTCGTAGTCGACGCGGTCGACCCCGGCCGGGCGGACGATCGGGTCGCCCTGGCCGATCACCGCGGTGGAGGGCTTGAGGAAGATCACCGGCTCGACCGCGACCTCGGCGCCCATCTCGCGGGCGTGCTCGGCGTAGTTGCGGCCCACCGCGACGATCTTGGTCGGCAGAACCGGCGCGAGCAGGCGCACCTCCTCGACCGGCAGGCGCGTGCCGGTGTACTGGAACGGACCGAACGGATGTGGACCGATCGCCGCGAGCGACCCGTTCTCCAGCACACCGAAGCCGACCTCGCGGCCGTGACGATAGCGGCAGATTCGCATGGACTCCCCTCGTCGGTTGGGCTCGGCGTCGCATTCTGCCAGGCTAGAGTGCCGGTCGTGGATCGGGGCCGCATCCAGCGCCTCGGCGCGGGTCAGGCGCGCAGCAGCAGCGCCTCCAGTGTCAGGCCGGTGCCGAAGCCGAGGGTGACCAGCCACTGGCCGGGTCGCAGCTCGCCGGAGCCGAGCATCGACTCGAGGATGAACAGCACGGTGGCCGAGGAGCGGTTGCCGCCGTCGGCGAGCACCTCGCGCGACGGCGCGAGCTGCGCGTCGGAGAGGTGCAGGCGGCGCTGCACCCGCTCGAGGATCTCCGGGCCGCCGGGGTGCACCGCCCAGTGCGCGACGTCGGCCGGCGCCAGCCCGTGCGGCTCCAGCAGCTGTTCCACCAGCGCGCCGAGGCCGCGGTCGACCAGCGCGGGGACCCGCGGCGAGAGCGACATGTGGAAGCCGTCGTCGCCGATCAGCCAGCCCATGCGGTCCTGGCTGCCCGGCAGCGTGGCGGCCCGGGCGGCGACGAGCTCCAGCCCGCCCGGGCTGGGCGGGGCGGGCGCGCCCGGGTCCCTGGAGGCCCCGGGCCCCACCGCCGCCCCGCCTGGGGCGATCAGCGCGGCCGCGGCGCCGTCGCCGAACAGCGCCTGCGAGACAGCCTCCAGCCGGCTGGCGGCCGGCTGGAGGTGCAGGCTGCACAGCTCCACGCTGACGATCAGCGCGCGCTGCCCCGAGGCGGCCACCAGCGCGGAGGCGGTGCGCAGCGCCGGCAGCGCCGCGTAGCAGCCCATGTGTCCCAGGGCCAGGCGCCTGGTGCCCTCACCGAGGCCGAGGTCGGCGGCCAGGTGCACGTCCAGGCCGGGCCCGGCATAGCCGGTGCAGGAGACCACCACCAGGTCGCCCACCTCGGCGGCGGCGTCGGGACCGCCGCGCTCCAGCGCCCGCCTGGCGGCCTCGGCGCCCAGGCGCAGCGCGGCCGGGGTGAAGGTGCGCATGCGCTCGGCGGTGGTGGGCTGGCGGGCGTAGTACCGGTGCACGTCGATCACCGCGGCGCGGCGCTCGACCCCGCTGGCGAGGAACACCTCGGCCCATTCGGACTGCCAGCCCGGCAGCTTGCCGAAGAAGCTCTCGACGATCTCGGCCTGCTTGTAGACCCGCTCCGGCATGGCGCTGCCGAGCGACTGGAGCCACGCGGTCACTGGCGCGTCCCTTCGGTGCCGGGACCGGTCTTGCGGTAGTGCCCCAGGTAGGAGGCACGCCGGTCGGAGCCGATGCGGAATTCGGGCACGTCGATCCTCCTGCGCAGCAGGCCGCGGACCACCTCGGACGGTCCGATCGCCGGCGCCAGGCCGGCCGTGGAGAGGGCCGTCAGCCCGGCGCGGCGCAGCAGCACGTCCAGCTCCGCCGGGCGGATCAGCAGGCGCCAGTCGTGGGTGTGGGGCGGCAGCATTCGCAGCACCCGCTCGGCCCCGAACAGCGCGGTGAACCAGGCCCAGACGGTGCGGTTGATGGTGTCGAACACCAGGCTGCCGCCCGGCGCCAGCACGCGCGCCAGCTCGCCGACCACCGCGGGCAGGTCGGGCACGTGCTCCAGCACGTCGGCGGCGACCACCGCGTCGAAGGCGCCGTCGCGGAACGGCAGCCGCTCGAGCTTCCCGGCGGCCGGATGGAAGGCGCCGGGCATGCCCGGCGTGCCCGCCACGGCGCGGCGGGCGACGCGCAGGCTGCTGGGCGACTGGTCCATCCCGAAGACGGTCGCGCCGACCTCGGCGAGGCCCTTGGCCACCAGGCCGCCGCCGCAGCCGGCGTCGAGCACCAGCCGGCCGCCGAGCCGGCCCAGCGCCGCGCGGTAGAAGTCCAGCCGCGGGGCGTTGATGGCGTGCAGCATCGCGGCCGGCCCCTCGGCGTCCCACCACTGCCGGTCGTCGATCAGCTCGTAGTAGTCGTTGTCGATGCCCACCCGCGCCGGCGGGATCGGTCTGGTTCGGTCCACGGCGCGCGGCAGGATGATCACGGGCCGCCCCCGGCGCCAAGCTCCACGCGGCCGATCCACTGGAGGGTGGCGTCGTGCGAGGGCGGCAGCAGCAGGCCGGCGTGGGCGTCGCGCAGCAGCCGCTCCAGCGGCCCGGTGCGCAGGTAGCCGCTGCCCCCGGCCG
>DASVXQ010000027.1:0-27559 GCA_036392615.1 Actinomycetes bacterium
GCGGCCAGGCGCCACGCCCAGCGGCTGGCGCGCGTCTCCTCGATCCCGACCGCCGGTGCCCCGGCGGCGCGCGCCCGCAGGCGTGTGCCCAGCCGACCGCGCGCGACCGCCAAGCCATCCCCCCCGGTTGCTACAGGCTCATCGCCACGTACTTGATCTCAAGGTACTCGTCGATGCCCTCGCGGCCACCCTCCCGGCCGAAGCCGGAGGCCTTGACCCCGCCGAACGGCGCCGCCGGGTTGCTCACGATGCCCTGGTTCAGGCCGACCATACCGGTCTCGAGACCTTCGACGACCCTGAAGGCGCGCTTGAGGTCGCTGGTGTAGACGTAGGCGACCAGTCCGTACTCGGTGTCGTTGGCCGCCGCGACCGCCTCCCGCTCGGAGTCGAACGAGGTCACCGGCGCCACCGGGCCGAAGATCTCCTCGCGCAGCACGCGCGCGTCCCGGGTCACGTCGGCCAGCACCGTTGGCGCGTAGAAGTAGCCGCGGCCGTCGCCCTGCTTGCCGCCGACCAGGGCGCGCGCGCCGCGCTGCATGGCGTCGCCGACCAGCTCGTCGACCTTGTCGCGGGCGGGCTGGTCGATCAGCGGGCCCACCTGCACGCCCTCCTCGGTGCCGCGGCCGACCCTCATCGAGCCCATGCGGTCCGCCAGCATGGCGGCGAAGCGGTCGGCCACCGGCGCGGCCACGTGGAAGCGGTTGGCGGCGGTGCAGGCCTCGCCGATGTTGCGCATCTTGGCGATGATCGCGCCCTCGACGGCCGCGTCGAGGTCGGCGTCCTCGAAGATGATGAAGGGCGCGTTGCCGCCCAGCTCCATCGACAGGCGCAGCAGCCCGTCGGCGGCCTGCCCGGCCAGCTTGCGGCCCACCTCGGTGGAGCCGGTGAAGGACAGCTTGCGCAGCCGCGGGTCCTTGATGAGCCGCTCCATGGTGTCGCCAGAGGACGAGGTGGTGACCACGTTGAGCACCCCGGCGGGCAGCCCGACCTCCTCGAGGATCCTGGTGAGCGCCAGCATCGACAGCGGCGTCTGCCTGGCGGGCTTGACCACCATGGTGCAGCCGGCGGCCACCGCCGGGCCGATCTTGCGGGTGCCCATGGCCATCGGGAAGTTCCACGGCGTGATCAGCAGGCACGGCCCGACCGGCTGCTTCATGGTGATCAGCCGGCCGGCGCCGTTGGGGGCCACCGAGTAGCGGCCGTCGATCCGCACGGCCTCCTCGGAGAACCAGCGGAAGAACTCGGCGGCGTAGGTGATCTCGGCCTTCGACTCGGCCAGCGGCTTGCCCATCTCCAGGGTCATCAGCAGGGCGAGGTCGTCGCTGCGGGCGGTGATCACCTCGTAGGCGCGGCGCAGCAGCTCGCCGCGCTCCCGTGGCGGGGTCCGGGCCCAGTCCGGGCCGGCGGCGACCGCGGCGTCGAGCGCGGCGACGGCGTCCTCCACGGTGGCGTCGGCCACCTCGGTGAGGGTCTCGCCGGTGGCGGGGTCCTCGACCGGCAGGGTCCGGCCGCCGCTGGCGTCGCGCCACTGGCCGCCGATGTACAGCCTGGGGTCGACCGCGTCGACCGCGGTCCGCTCATTGGTTGCGATGCTCATTCGCGCCATGCCTCCTGGACGGGGACGTTCGGCGCCTTCAGCGTAGCGCGCCCCCTTCGCGCCGAACACGGCGGCGCGGCGGGAGCCCGGCTCAGCCGTGGTCCGCCCAGACCCCGACGCGCTTGAACTCGAGCGGCACGTCCACCAGGATCAGCTCGCTCGGCGCGGCGGCCCGGATCCGCAGCTCGTCCTGGCCGCTCACCTTGGCGGCGTCGCCGGTGGTGACCAGCTCGCCGTCGAAGCTGGCCTCACCGCCGATCAGGTAGGCGTAGACGCCCCGCCCCTCGCCGATCGGGTGGACCAGCTCGACGCCCGGGTTGAGCCGGGAGACCAGCACGCGCGCGTCCTGGTGCACCTTGACCGCCGACGGGCCGCCGCGCGGGCCGACCACCTCCAGCAGCCGGTCGGTGCGGTCCTCGGTGGTGAACACCTGCTGCTCGACCGATGGCTCCAGGTCGGCGGTGTCCGGCAGGATCCAGATCTGGATGAAGCGCATCGGCTCGTCCGCCGAGGCGTTCTGCTCGGAGTGGTAGGCGCCCGACCCCAGGGTCATGCGTTGCACCGACCCGGCCGGCAGCGGGCCGGGCTGCCCGCCGACCGAGTCCTCGTGGCGGAAGGTGCCCTCCACCACGTAGGTCAGGCCCTCGACGTCCTTGTGCGGGTGCAGCGGCCAGATCGCGCCCGGCACCAGGCGGTCGTCGTTGAACACCCGCATCGCCCCGAAGCCGTCGTTGTCCGGGTCGCGGTAGCGATCAAAAGAGAAATGCCAGCGTGCGTCGAACCATCCACCCGATTCGCTGTGGATGTCCCTATCTCGCCGGATCTTCAGCATGGTCCCTGGTTCCCCCCTGTGCTGGAGCGGTGCGTCCGGACGGTCACGCCCTCTGGTAGTACCCCTCCAGGCCGTCGAGGAGCCCGCCGAGGATCGGGGCGGCGCGCAGCGCCGCGAAGAACTGGTCGTCGTGCGCCAGGGAGTCCAGCGGGGGGATGCGGACCTCGCCCAGGTCGCCGGCGGTCAGCAGCACCGGCGGCGCGCCGCCGGGGTCGTCGGGGTAGAGGCGCAGCGGCTCCTCGCCGCTGAGCGCGGCGGCCGCCTGCACGTCCTGGTGCGCGCCGGCCGGGTCGCGGCGCACCGCCTCGAGCGCGGCCACCACCTGCCGCCAGGTCATGTCGGCGTCGGGCACCCCGGCGGCGCGCAACGAGATCGAGCGGCGCCGCCCGCCGACGGTGATCGCCTCCAGCTCGGCCGCCCCGCCGGCGCGCATCAGCCCCGGCGTGCCGTAGACCGGGCGGCCGCCGACCAGCACCAGGCGCACGTCGCGCTCGGTGGCCTCGATCAGGTTGCGGTGCGGGTCGGGGGTGTGCCGCCGCAGCACCAGCAGGTCGGCCAGCAGCCCCGGCTTGACGCGGCCGATGCGGTCGCCCCAGCCGAGCGCGTCGGCCGGGTTGGCGGTCACCATCTCGCACAGCTCGAGGTCGCTGAAGGCCGCGCCGAGCCCGCCGGCCGCCCGGTTCCACAGGTCGGCCACCTTGAGCTCGCCGAGCAGGTGCTTGGAGCCCGACGGCGCCCAGTCCGCGCCGAGGCACACCCGGATGCCGTGCCGGCGGGCGGCGACCACGTCGCTGGTGTGGCGGTACAGCCACAGGTTCGACAGCGGTGACCAGACCATCGAGCTGCCGTGCGGGCCCCAGTCGGCGTACTCCGGGTCGCCCAGGGCGGTGGCGTGGATCGCCACCAGGCCGGGTTGCAGGCAGTCGTTGTCGCGCAGCGCGGTGAACTCCCGCAGCAGCGCCGGCGCGGTGCCCTCGGCCAGGTGGTAGATGAAGGCGTTGCCACCCGCCATGTGGTCGCGCGCGGTGGGGAAGTCGTCCTGGCCGAGGGTGCGCACCGACTGGAAGACGCTGCGCTTGTCGGTGCCGAAGGTCTCGTACTCGACGTTGCGCACCAGCCAGCCCTCGTAGGGCCGGCTCATCTTGGCCGAGCCCTGGATGGCGGTGACCCCGCCGACCACCGCCTTGGTCTCCACGTACTTGAGCAGCGCCTTGCTGGCCACCTGGGTGAGCGCGAGCGTGGGCAGGCGCACGTCGGTGACGTAGGCGTCCAGCCTGGGCCACTGCTCGCGGCTGGTGAAGGGGTCCTGCCGGCCGGGCGGCGCCCACAGCGGCAGACAGTTGTAGGCCAGGTGGTTGTGCAGGTCGATCAGGCCGGGATAGACGACCCCGCCGGTACGGACCCGCGCGGCCGTGCCGAAGCCGGCCGGCGGGGTCTCGGCGGCGTCCTGGACCGCCTCGATCCGTCCCTGGTCGTCGACGCAGACCCGGCCGGCGGGCAGCACCGGCCGGCCGGCGTCCATGGTCGCGACCGCGCCCTCCAGCACCAGCGCCATCGTGCCCCCTTGTCGGAATGGTCGCCGGGAATCGTCGCACGATCCGCGGGCCGGTAGGCTACCTTCTCCGGACAACAGGAAAGACCAACGCCAGACCACACCACCCACCACCCTGGAGGCGAGATGGCAGCGGGAACGAACCAGCGGGCCGCGCAGACGGTCGGCGGGCTCGGCGGCGTCCTGCTGGCGGTCGCCGGAGCCCTGCTGGCCGCCGGCTCCCGCCTGCCGGTGGCGGCGCTGCTGGCGCTGCTCGGCCTGGTCGCCGGCTACCTCCTGGTCGCCGCCGGGGCGGTCCCGCCGCGCCGGCCGCGCCACAGCGTGGTCGAGCGGCTCAACGACGGCGCCTTCGTGGTGGTCGTGGTCGGGGTCTCGCTGCTGCTGGCGATCACCGCCCGGCCGTGGACCGCCGTGGTCCCTGGGCTCGCCGGCGGCGTGCTCGGCGGCCTGGCCCTGCGGCCGGGGCCGGACGATCGCGCCGGCCCGGACGGCCCAGGCGACCAGGACGGCGACGGCGGACCGGACGCCCCCGGCAGCTCCCCGGGCGCGGGGCCCTCCCGCCTTCCGCCGGCGCGCTGAAAGGACCACATGCACAGCGAGAGCAGGAAGACGATCCTGGCCGCCCTGGCGGCCAACCTCGCCATCGCGATCGCCAAGACGTTCGCCGGGCTGGTCGGCCACTCCGTGGCGATGCTGGCCGAGGCGGCCCACTCGGTCGCCGACACCATGAACCAGGTGTTCCTGCTGGTGTCGCTGTCGCTCGGCTCGCGCAAGCCCGACGAGACGCACCCCTTCGGCTACGGCAAGGAGCGCTTCTTCTGGGCGCTGCTGGCCGCGGTGTTCATCTTCGTGTCGGGCGCGGTGTTCTCGCTGATCGAGGGCCTGCGCGCGCTGCTCGGCGGGCCCGGCGAGGAGGCCAGCTTCCTGATCTCCTACCTGGTGCTGGGCTTCTCGCTGCTGGCCGAGGGCGTCTCGCTGCTGCGCGCCATCTCCCAGGTGCGCAACGAGGCCAGGCAGGCGGACCTGCCGCTCATGCGCTACCTGCGCAACAGCAACGACCCCACCGTCCGCACGGTGCTCTACGAGGACTCCGCCGCGGTCACTGGCGTGGTGCTCGCGCTGGCCGGCGTCGGGCTGCACAACCTCACCGGCGCGCGGGCCTGGGAGGGCGCCGCCTCGATCGGCATCGGCCTGCTGCTGGTGTGGGTCGCCTACACGCTCGGGCGTGACACCAAGCACCTGCTGATCGGCGAGGCCGCCCGGCCGGAGCAGCGCGAGCGGCTGCACGAGACGATCGCCCGCCACCCCGAGGTCGAGGAGGTGCTGGAGCTGCTCACCATGTACCTGGGGCCGAACGACCTGCTGGTGGCCGTGCGGCTGGACCTGCAGGACGACCTGACCGCCCGCGAGGTCGAGGAGCTCTCCAACCAGATCGACCGCGAGCTGCGCGAGGCCGACTCCGACGTCGTGCAGGTCTTCCTCGACGCCACCCCCAGGCCGCGCAGGGTCCCGGTCCAGGCGCCGGTCGAGCAGCCCGGCGGCTAGCCCGGTTACCTCGAGCCTGGCGACCGATCAGCCGTCGGCGCCGTAGCGGACCAGCAGGGTGGCGATCAGGCCGTCGCGGACGGTGGCGCGCAGCGAGCCGCCCGCCACGTCCGGCCGGCCCGACCAGGCGTAGACCGCCTCCACCACGCCGGGCTCCTGGTCGCGCACCTCGAGCAGCTCGAAGGTGTCGTCGGGCGGGCTGGTCCGGTAGGCCTCCAGGATGGCGGCGCGGCCGTGGAACGGCCCCACCGGGATGCCCTCGAAGGCCAGCTCGGCGTCGGCAGCCAGCAGCTCGGCCATGGGCCCGAAGTCGCCGCCGCGCACCCCCTGGTTGAGCCGCCCGACGTAGTCGCGCAGCAGGCCCGAGCCGGTCTCCGGGGTCACCGCCGGGTTAGTACCAGCCGTGCGCGATCCAGAAGGCCTTGGCGTTCTCGGCGGTGCCGTAGCGCTCCTTGACGTAGGCGCGGAAGGCCGACAGCTGCTTGCCGCAGTCGATCGTGTCGTAGTCCGCGCCGAGCAGGCGCTGCCGCAGGTCGAGCAGGAGCTGGCCGAGGCCGAACGCGGTCGAGTTCGGGTTGTCGGCGGTCGGGTCGCCGCCGGACTCGTGCATGATGATCCAGTACTCCGCGTCCGAGGTCCCCGACAGGTCGCACTTGGTGCCGGTGCGCCGCTGGCCGGCCTGGTTGGCGGCCGTCTGCTGCTTGGTGTTGGTCAGCACCGCCTGCTGGCCGAGCAGGCCGGCGATCTTGCGGTCCAGCGCCTCCTTGGCGTCGGCGCGGACGTTGCGCAGCTCGGTGGCCTGCTGGATCTTCTTGCGGATCTCGGCCTGCGAGCGGTTGATGTCCTGCTCGGCCCGCACCAGCGCCGTCTGCGCGGTGACGTACTCCTTCTGGCGGATCACCATGTTGGTGATCGCGTCGTTGTTCGCCCTGGCGAGCTGGTCGAGCGTGGCGATCTGGTCCAGCAGGTCCTTGGCGTTGTCCTGCTCCACCAGCGCGGCCAGGCCGCCGGGCGAGCCGGACATGTACATCCCGCGCGCCTCGTCGCCGACCACCTTGCGGAGCTGCTGGAGCTGCTGGGCGGAGCGGCTCATGGCGGTCCTGGCCTGGGCGCGCTCGGCGCGGGCGGCCAGCCGCTTGAGGTCGGCAGCGGCGAGCTCCTTCTCCGCCTGGTTCAGGGCGCCGTTGGCGTTGTCCAGCGCCTTCTGGAGCTTGCCGAGGTCCGCCTTGGAGTCCTTGAGGGCGGCCTTGATCTGCGCCAGCTTGCTGGCGACGTCGGGGTCGGTGGTGCCGGCGGCGCCCGCGCGCAGCGGGGCGGCGAGGGCCGCGACCAGCGCGACCAGCCCGAGGACGCAGGACGACCAGACCAGCAAGCTACGCCGACTTGACGTTGCCATCTGCCGGTAGAGGCTCCCTTGG
Organism: Actinomycetes bacterium; assembly: GCA_036392615.1. GTDB lineage: Bacteria > Actinomycetota > CALGFH01 > CALGFH01 > CALGFH01 > DASVXQ01. The sequence goes on from DASVXQ010000027.1 coordinate 6,945, forward strand.
GGACGGGAACAGGGCGGCTCGCATGGGGGTGCGAACGGCGGAAACCATACCGCATGCTCCCGGGCCACAAGCAAGCTCGCCGAACCGCGCGGATCACCCATAGAGGAGCAGAATCGGACGAGCTGCCCGCGATGCGGCGGCGCGCGGCGGCCCGTGGCATGCTTCGCGGATGAGCGACACCGCCCCGAGCCTGCTGCTGGACTCCCCGAGCCTGATCTACCGGGCGTTTCATGCGCTGCCCAGGAGCATCCGCGACGCGCGCGGTCAGCCGGTCAACGCCGCCCACGGCTACCTGGACATGGTCTCGCGGCTGCTGATCGACCAGCGGCCGCCGATGGTGACCCACGTGTTCGACGAGGACTGGAAGCCGAAGTTCCGGGTCGACGCGTACCCCGGCTACAAGGCCAAGCGGGCCGAGGACCCGCCCGAGCTGCCCGGCCAGTTCCCGATCATCCGCGAGGTGCTCCGGGCCGCCGGCATGCCGGTCGCCGAGGCCAAGGGCTACGAGGCCGACGACGTGATCGGCACGCTGGCGACCGCCGCCGGCCCGCAGGACCGCCTGGCCATCGTCACCGGCGACCGCGACCTGTTCCAGCTGGTGCGCGACCCGGTGGTGCTGGTGCTGTTCCCCCGCAGGGGCACCTCGGACCTGGTGCGCATGGACGAGGCAGGGGTGCTGGCCAAGTGCGGCGTGCCGGCGAATCGCTATGTCGATTTCGCGATCCTGCGCGGCGACCCGTCCGACGGGCTCCCGGGCGTCGCCGGGGTGGGGGAGAAGACCGCCAGGAGCCTGGTCGAGCGGTACCCGACCCTGGACGACATGGTCGCCGCGGGGGACGAGCTGCCGCCGAGGCTCCGCTCGGCGCTGGCCTCCGCCGGCGACTATCTGGAGGCCATGCGGGTGGTCGTGCCGGTCGCCAGCAAGCTCGAGGTGGAGTCGACCGAGCCCGGCGCTCCCGACCCCGAGCGGCTCGAGGAGCTGGGCGAGCGCCACTCGCTGCGCGGCCCCGTCCGCCGCCTGCTCCAGGCGCTGCGCGACGCCGGCCTCGCCGACCCGGAGCCCCCGAAGGACTAGCGCCGGTTCAGATCCCCTCGCCGGTCGTCACATCAGGTGGTGCTGGTCGCCGAAGAGGTGGTCGGCGGCGTGGTGACCGTTGGCGGCGTGGTGACCGTCGGCGGAGTCGTCGTGGTCGGCGGACACGTCCAGACGACGTACCCGGAGACGTCCTTCGACAGGGTGATCTCCCCGCTGTTCGTGTCGAACTGCGTGGACACGACAACAGCGCCCGAACCAGACTTCACCGTTACGAAATCGATGGGGTCTTCCGCGGAGACGGTGATCGTCCGACCGAAGCCTCCTTCGACCTTCGGACCCTGCACGGGCGACTCGCACGAGACGTTGGGGTTGTCGACGGTCAGGACCTTGCCCGGGTTGCCCTGGTCGGCGAGCGCGAGCCCCGTGGAGGCCAGCGCGACCAATCCGACAAGGAGCATGGCACCGAGCAGGAACGCCTTCCCGCCGAGGCTGCTGAGAACCTTCAGCTTGGCGCGCATTCGGCCTCCAGCTCGTTTCTGACAGCGGACGTGGACTGCTCACCCCGTGCGATCAGATCCGGGGCATCCAACCACATTCCTGGCACAGTCTCCATTGACGCCCATCACCGCACAAGGCGGAATACGGCAACGCGCCGACAGCCAGTCGGGGTGGCGGTGCGGCATCCCGGTCAGGACGAAGCTGCGCTGGCCTCCGCCGGCGACTACCCGCGGGACCAGCTTCCCGCGCGACGGGCGGTGACCAGCCGCTCGCGGTCGAAGCTCGCCGAGGTGACCCGCCAGCCGAGCCCGTCGGCCAGCAGCAGCGCCGCCGCGAGGCCGAGGGCGAGGCCGAGCGTCGGGTGGATCACGTCGAAGGCGACGAGCGCCGCCACGACCGCCGCCGGGAGCCCCGCGAGCAGGCTGAGCTGCTGCGCCACCCGGAAGTCGCTGGCCCGGATGGAGATCGCTGTGCCGACCCAGATCGACCAGGCGGCGAGCAGCGGCGTGAACAGCAGCTGGGCGAGCAGGTCCGGACCCCGGATGAGCGCCGGCGCCACGCCCGGACGGGCGAACAGCGCGACGCAGGCCAGGAAGAGGGCGGAGACCGCGTAGGCGATCGCGACCGAGGGGACCAGCGCCGCCAGCGCCTTGCCGAGCACCAGCTCCTCGCGACGAATCGGCGTGGTGAGCACCGGCTCGAGCGTGCCCTGCTGGCGCTCGCCGACCACCGCGTAGGCGGCCACCGCCGCCGGCACGAGCGCCGGGATGCCCAGGATGTAGAGCAGCAGATGCTCGTGCCCGAGCCCGGCGGACGCCGACGCAGGCAGAAGGAACACCACGACCAGGGGCTGGATGAGGAAGATCAGCGGGTAGATCCCCATCGTCAGGACGATGAAGCCGTTGCGCCGGTACTCGCGCAGCTCCTTGCGGAAGATGGCCAGGACGCGCCGCCGGCTGACGCTCATCTGGAGACCGCCCGGTCGTCCTGGTCGACCAGCTCGAGGTAGACGTCCTCGAGCGAGTGGCGCGACTGGCTGATCGACAGCACGTCGGCCCCGGCCGCCACCAGCGCCCGGGTGGCGGCCGGGGCGGCCACCGCCTCCTCGGACACCGCCAGCACGTAGGCGGCGGGGCCGTCCTGGCGCCACCCCTCGACGCCCGGCAGGCCGGCGAACACCCGCTCCGGCTCGGCGAGCGCGACCAGCGTCCTGACCTCCAGCGTCGTGGCGAACAGCCGCTCGCGCAGCTCGTCGGGCCGGCCGATGGTGCGCAGCGTGGTGTTGAGGATCGCGACGCGGTCGCAGACGCGCTCGGCCTCCTCCAGGCGGTGCGTGGTGAGGAAGACGGTCACGCCACCGCGGCTGAGCGCGGCGATCAACCCATGGACCTCCCGACTGGCGACCGGGTCGAGCCCGGAGGTCGGCTCGTCGAGGAACAGCACCTCTGGGTCGCCGAGCAGCGCCCTGGCCAGGGCGACCCGCTGGCGGAGCCCTTTGGACAGGGCGCCGCAGGGGTCGTGGGCCCGGTCGGCCAGGTCCACGGCGCGCAGGGCGCGGCCGATGCGGTCGCGGGGGTCGGGCGCCTCGTACAGGCCGGCGAAGCATTCGAGGTTCTCGGTCACGCTCAGCCGCAGGTACAGGCCCGGAGACTCCGGCATGACCGCGATCCGCCGGCGGATCTCCACACCGTTCTCCGGCTTCAGGGGGATGCCGGCGACCGTCGCCGAGCCCGAGGTCGGGGAGAGCAGCGTCCCGAGCGTCCGCACCATGGTGGTCTTGCCGGCGCCGTTCGGCCCCAGGAATCCGAACACCTCGCCGTGGCCGACCTCGAAGCTGACGTCCTGGAAGGCGACCCGGTCACCGAAGCGCTTGCTCAGCCCCTTGACGGACAGCGCCGGAGCGCCGCTGCCAGCGGCCGTCCCCGCCCCCGCGCCCGGCACGACGATCATCCGGCGCTGGACCGGTGGCCCGCGACCCTCCGGATGTCCTGGTCGAAGAGCAGGGCCATGGCCGCGAGGTGCACCAGGCAGAGGACGGTCCCGACGGCCAGGTCCGCTCGGGCGTAGACCGCCGAGCCCGCGGCCAGCCCGTTGCCCAGGCCGAAGGCGTTCACGCCGAAGAACAGCGCGAACAGGATCCTCGCCCAGCGGTGCCCTCTGCCGTTCGCCCACGCCATCCACAGCCAGAAGGCGACCGCGATGCCGGCCGCCACCGCCGTGGGCGCGAGCCTCCCGGCGACGACCGCGTGCCACTGGGCCTGGGGGTATCCCGGGTTCCGCTGGAACATGCCGGCTCTGACGCTCCCGATGGTGGCCAGGATGGTCACCGCGGCGGCAAGCTCGACCACCGCGCCGAGGTACATCAGTCGCACCGCGGTGACCGCCGCCCGTTCCGCGCGAGCGACCCTTGGACGCAGACGCATGGACAGCGCGCCGCGCAGCAGGTCGAGGCACTCCACGGGGTCTGGTCGCCGCTGGCCCTCGCGGGCGCCGGCCAGCAGCACCCCGAGGACCTCCGCCTCGTGCTCGCGCCGGAAGGTCCTCGGATACCAGCGCAGCCAGCGGCGGTAGCCTCGCTCCAGGCCCGCGGTGCCGGTCACGTGGCCATTCCTTCCGCCAGACCGAGCCGCGCCAGCGCGGTCGCCGCGTTGGCCTGGAACCGGGCCGCTTCGGTGGCCAGCTGGGTGGCGCCCTCCGCCGTGAGCTGGTAGTAGCGGCGCAGGCGCCCCTCCACGACCTCCTCCCGGTCGACCCTGACCAACCCGTCCAGCCGCAGGCGGTCCAGCGCCGAATACAGGGTCCCGGCGCGCAGCCGCACCCGCCCGCCGGAGATCCGTGCGACGTCGGCGACGATCCCGTAGCCGTGCTGGCTGCCCGCGGCCAGCGCCGTCAGGATCAGGAAGGTCGCCTCCTGCATGGTCCGCTTGGTCATGTCAGGAGTATATACCGGCGAACTGTCTATGGCCGGGGGACGCCTCACCCCTCTGCCGCGACCACCTCGAGGTCGGTGTCGCTGAGCAGGCCGGCGAGCTGCTTCCCGTTGCGCACCGCGTAGTCCTCGTAGCAGTTGTTCATCAGCACGTGGAGGTTGCGGGCGCCCTCGGCGAGGTGCTCGATCCTGGGCACCCACTCGCGCAGCTCCCGCTCCTTGTAGAGATAGCGGAACCGTGGCGTGGCGGTGGGGCCCTTGTGCTTCCAGGCCTCGGGGTCGCGGCCGTGGAAGCGCACCACGGCGAGCTCCGGCGTGGTCACCTCGGCCAGCGGCGGCAGCGAGGAGCGGAAGCCCTGCGGCATGTCGACGCACACCAGCGCCAGGCCCTCCTTGGCGAGGGTCTCCAGGGTGTGCTCGCGGTCCCGGTCCTCCAGCCAGGTGCGGTTGCGGAACTCGACGCAGACCTGGTAGCCGGGCAGGCGCTCGCGCAGCTGGCGCAGCTCCTGCCGGTTGTCGTGCTTGGGCGTGAACCACTCGGGATACTGCATCAGCACCGCGCCGAGCTTGCCGGCCGAGTCCAGCGGCAGCAGCGCGTCGTGGAACCGCTTCCACAGCTCGTCGAGGGCGTGGCTGGAGAGGTGGTTGCGGTAGACGCGCTTGGCGTCGCGGTGCTCGGGGTCGATCTCGTCCTCGAGGTCCTGCGGGATCGCCTTGCGCTGCGTCGGGTGGCCGGTGAGCAGGCTGAACGCCTTGATGTTGAAGACGAAGTCCGGCGGGGTCCGGTCGACCCACAGGCCGGCCTGCTCCTCGCGGGGCAGGTAGTAATAGGACGAGTCGACCTCGACGATGGGGAACTGGCTGGCGTAGAAGCGCAGCCGCGCCTCGGCCGTGTTGGTGCCGGGCGGGTAGAACCGGCCCGACTTGATCAGTGTCGGGTCGGTCCAGCTCGCCGTGCCGATGCGGACCTTCGCCTGCTTGGCCATGCCGGTACGGTAGCGCGAACCCGCGACGTCCCGCGTGCGGCTGTCGCGATCATCCGGATGGGCGAGGTTCGCGGCGGGGGCGGTCCGGGGGGCGTTGGCGCTGCCCGGGTGCTAACGTCCTGATGTGAATCAAGTGAATCAACGCCTCTGTCCCCGCTGCAGGGCTCCGGTCCAGCCGGGCGGCACGGTGTGCGAGCGCTGTGAGCTCCCGCTGGAGGGGCCGGCGCGCGTGCGCTACAACCCGGCCGGGCTGGCGCTGCCGAGCCCGATCCAGGGCCACGCCACCGTGCTGGTCGGGGTGATCGCCGCCGTCGTGCTGCTGGTGGTCGGGGCGTGGTTCCTCAACCACGGGGTGGGCCCGTTCAAGGCGCAGGTGGTGGGACGCTCGGTCGAGGCGGACGCCCAAGGCGCCAGGATCACCGTGGTGGACCTGCGCGTGCGCAACCAGGGCGACCGCAGCGGCCGGGCCAGGTGCCGCCTGAGCGGCGTCCAGCCGGACGGCTCGCTGGTGAACTCCGGGGTCAGCCTCAGCCAGAACATCCCCGGTCACGGCAGCGTCACCGTGCGCCTGCGCGCCGCCAACATGAGCGACGCGCACGACGTGGACGCCACCTGCAGCTGAGGGCTTGGCCCGGGGGCCGTCGAGCCCGGCTACGGCCGGTCGGTGACCACCAGGCGGGCGTTGTCGCCCACCGCCAGGGACCGCTTGCCGGCGAGCAGGTCGAGCAGCTCGGCGCCGACCAGGTTGCGGCGCCAGCCGCGTAGGGTGCGCACCCCCGGCTCCGGGCGGCCGCGCCGCGCCGCCGAGACGATCTGGGCGAGGTCGCCGCGCGCGGCGATCAGCTCGTAGGCCAGGCCGGCGTCCTGCGCCCGCGCGCGGACCAGCGCCTCGCCGAGCGCGATCAGCGGCGCGTCGGTCGGGCTCGAGTCCAGCCGCTCGCCGTTCTCGTACTCGATCGGCTCGGCCTCCAGCCCCTGCCGCACCGCCGCCAGGATCGCCTCGCCGCGGCGCCGCAGGGTCGACGGCTGGATGCCGCGGATGCGCTCCAGCGCGCGCATGTCGGACGGCCGGCGCTTGGCCGTCTCGACCAGTGAGGCGTCGGCCAGCACCGAGCCGACCGGCCGGTCCTCGCCGGCCGCGGTGCGCTCGCGCCAGGCCGCCAGCGCTGCGGCGACCGCCCGGGCGGACGGGCTGAGCTGCGCGATCTTCGGCAGGCGCTGCCACACCTGCTCGGGGTCGCGCACGTCGCTGGAGCTCTCCAGCCGGCGGCACTCCTCCCGCGCCCACTCCAGCCGGCCGCTGGCCGCCAGCCGCCGCTCCAGCACCTCGGCGAGGGTGAGCAGGTGGATCACGTCGTCGCGTGCGTAGGCGGTCTGCTCGGCGGTCAGCGGGCGCACGTCCCAGCGGGTGAAGCTGGCCGTCTTGGGCACGCGCAGGCCGAGCACGTCGGTCAGCAGGCCCCCATAGCTGGTCTGCGCGCCGAAGCCGGCGAACCCGGCGGCGACCTGGGTGTCGAACAGGTTGCGGACCTCGGTGCCCCAGGTGCGGCGCAGCAGCGCCACGTCCTGCCGGCCGGCGTGGACGATCACCTCGACGTTCGGGTCCGCCAGCACCTCGGTCAGCGGGCCAGGGTCGACCCGGTCGTCCAGCGGGTCGACCAGCTCGACCCTGGCCGGCGCGGCGCCGTCGGAGGTCACCGCCGGGACCGCCACCCCCACCAGGCACAGCAGCGGCAGGTAGCGGCCCTCGGACATGAACTCGGTGTCGACGCCGAGCCGGCCGGTCGCCCTGGCCTGCTCGGCCAGGGCGACCAGATCGCCCGGGGCGGCGGGACGCGCCGCCCCGCGCACCTGCGCCGTCCGAGGACTCAGGTCAGCTCCCAGGTGTCGCCCGAGTGCAGCAGCTTGTCGAGGTCGCCCTCGCCCTGCTTGGCGGTGGCGCGCTCGAGCTGGCCGGCCAGCAACTCGTCGTAGACCGGCCGCTCCACGTCGCGGAACACGCCGATCGGCGTCGGCCCGTCGGCGCCGTGCGACAGGCGGCTCAGCATGAACGCCAGGCTGGGGTCCTGCCGGTGCGCGTCGTGGCGCAGGAGCGCGTCCTCGCCGACCTCGGCGACGTCCACCAGCTCGGCCCGGCCCTCGCCGGTCAGCCGCACGCCGCGGCCGCCCGCGGCGCCGAAGCGGATCGGCTCGCCGTGGCGCAGCCGGATCTGGTTGTCGTCGCGGCTGTCCGGCTCCTTGAGCAGGTCGAACGCCCCGTCGTTGAAGATGTTGCAGTTCTGGTAGATCTCGATGAAGGCCGAGCCCTTGTGGTTGGCGGCCGCGGTCAGCACCTCGGTGAGGTGGCGGCGGTCGGAGTCGATCGAGCGGGCCACGAAGCTCGCCTCGGCGCCCAGCGCGACGCTCACCGGGTTGAACGGGTAGTCCACCGAGCCCATCGGCGTCGACTTGGTGATCTTGCCCAGCTCGCTGGTGGGGGAGTACTGCCCCTTGGTGAGCCCGTAGATCTGGTTGTTGAACAGCAGGATCTTGAGGTTCACGTTGCGCCGCAGGGCGTGGATCAGGTGGTTGCCGCCGATCGACAGCGCGTCGCCGTCACCGGTGATGACCCAGACCGACAGGTCGGGCCGGCTCACCGACAGGCCGCTGGCGATCGCCGGCGCGCGCCCGTGGATCGAGTGCATCCCGTAGGTGTTCATGTAATAGGGGAAGCGCGACGAGCAGCCGATGCCGGAGATGAACACGATCCGCTCGCGGGGGATCCCCAGCGAGGGCATGAACCCCTGCACCGCCGAGAGGATCGCGTAGTCCCCGCAGCCCGGGCACCAGCGCACCTCCTGGTCGCTTTTGAAGTCCTTGGCGGTCAGCTTCATGGCCGCGCCGGTCGGCCGCTCGGCGGCCTTCACGGCGCCGTTGCCGTTGCCGTTGGTGACGCTCATCGGTGGTTCGCTCCCTCGGTCAGCGCCGTCAGCCCGGCGCCGTCGTCCTCGCCGTCCCCGAGCTCCTCGAGGTGCGGCTCAATCGCCGCGGCCAGCTCGTCGGCCTTGAAGGGCAGGCCGCGGACGCGGTTGTAGCCGGCCACGTCGACCAGGAACTCGGCGCGCAGCAGCTTGCGCAGCTGGCCCATGTTCATCTCGGGCACCAGCACCCGGTCGTAGCGGCGGAGCACCTCGCCGGTGTTGGCCGGGAACGGGTTCAGGTGCCGCAGGTGCGCCTGGGCGACCTTGCCGCCGCGGGCGCGCACCTGCCGGACCGCCGCGCCGATCGGCCCGTAGGTCGAGCCCCAGCCGAGCACCAGCAGCCGGGCGCCCTCCTGGTCGTCGACCTGGAGCGGCGGGAGGTCCCGGGCGATGCCGGCGACCTTCGCGGCCCGCAGGTGGACCATCTTGTCGTGGTTCTCGGGATCGTAGGAGATGTTGCCGGTACCGTCGGCCTTCTCGAGCCCGCCGATGCGGTGCTCCAGCCCGGGCGTGCCAGGCAGCGCCCACGGCCGCGCCAGCGTCTCCGGGTCGCGCAGGTAGGGCCAGTACTCGTCCTCGTGGTTCGGCTCGGTGGCGAACTCGACCGGGATCTCGTCCAGCTCGTCGAGGCTGGGGATGCGCCAGGGCTCGGAGCCGTTGGCGAGGTAGCCGTCGGTCAGCACCACCACCGGCGTGCGGTAGGTCAGCGCGATCCGGGCGGCCTCGATGGCGGTGTGGAAGCAGTCGGCCGGGGTGGCGGCCGCCAGCACCGGGATCGGCGCCTCGCCGTTGCGGCCGAACATGACCTGGAGCAGGTCGGACTGCTCGGTCTTGGTCGGCAGGCCGGTCGAGGGGCCGCCGCGCTGGATGTCGACCACCATCAGCGGCAGCTCCAGCGCCACCGCCAGGCCCATGGTCTCGGCCTTGAGCGCGATCCCCGGGCCGCTGGAGGTGCACACCGCCAGCGAGCCGCCGAACGAGGCGCCCAGCGCCGCGCCGACCGCGGCGATCTCGTCCTCCGCCTGGAAGGTGCGGGCGCCGAAGTTCTTGTGCTTGGACATCTCGTGGAGGATGTCCGAGGCCGGGGTGATCGGGTAGGCGCCGAGGAACAGCGGCAGGCCCGACAGCCGGCTGGCGGCCAGCAGGCCGTACGACAGCGCCAGGTTGCCGGAAATACGCCGGTACGTTCCCGGTGGAAGCTTCGCCGGCTTGATCTCGTACGAGACCGAGAATGCCTCGGTCGTCTCGCCGAAGTGGTAGCCGGCCTTGAAGGCGGCCACGTTCGCCTTGGCGAGCACCGGGCGCGCGGCGAATTTCTTCTCCAGGAAGGCGACTGTGCCTTCGATCGGGCGCGAGTACAGCCAGGACATCAATCCGAGGGCGAACATGTTCTTCGCCCGCTCGGCCTCCTTCTTGGAGATCTCGACGTCCTTCAGCGCCTCGAGCGTGAGGGTGGTCAGCGGGATCGCGTGCACCTGGTAGTCGGTCAGGCTGCCGTCGTGCAACGGATCGGCGGTGTAGCCGGCCTTCTCGAGGTTGCGGCTGGTGAACGCGTCGGTGTTGACGATCAGCGATCCGCCCTTGGGCAGGTCGCGCAGGTTCACCTTGAGGGCGGCCGGGTTCATCGCCACCAGCACGTTGGGCGCGTCGCCCGGCGTGAGGATGTCATGGTCGGCGAAGTGCAGCTGGAACCCGGAGACGCCCGGGAGCGAGCCGGCGGGGGCACGGATCTCGGCCGGGAAGTCGGGCAGGGTCGACAGATCGTTACCGAAGGCGGCGGTCTCGCTGGTGAAGCGGTCACCGGTGAGCTGCATACCGTCACCGGAGTCGCCCGCGAAGCGAATGATCACACGATCCAGGACTTGGACCGGCTTGGTCATGACTCCTTCTTTCGATGTGGAACTCGGCGGTCACACAGTTTCATTCGATCCAGGACCTGGACCGGCTTGGTACAGCGCTCCTTCTTTCGAGGTGTAACTCGGCGACTACAAAGTTCCATGAGCATATACCCCAGGGTGAGCGAGCCCGGGGGGTCGTCCACAGGGGCTGACCGATATCGCCGGGACTGCCTCGCGCGCTCGCCGGGTATGAGGTCCATGAGATGCCAGGGCTGGCCAGTACCTGGCCGGCTGTCCTGAATGCCCGAGATGAAATCTACTGAGATCTGCGAGGTGCGCGTGACCGAGCGAACGACATTCGACCTGGCCGACGGAGGCGTGCTGGTGGCCTTCGTCGGCGAGGACAAGGAGCTGGACCACGTCACCGGGGCCGCGGTGGACCTTGCCCGCCGCAACCGGGCGCGGCTGATCTTCTACGACCGCGACGCCGCCTCGGCGTTCGCCGACCCGCTGCCCAACCAGTGGGCCTCGGCGGGGGAACGCGAGCAGTACGGCGACCCGCTCAGCGAGGACGACCTGGTGCGGCTCGGCCGTGAGCCGCTGGCGCGCAAGGTGGCCGAGGCGCGCCGGGAGGGCGTCGACGCCTGGGGCTGGCTGCCCGAGCGCCACGGCACCGACACGATGGTCGACTACGCCCGCTCCCACGGCGCCGACCTGCTGCTGCTCCCCGACGACCTCGACGAGCCCGGCCTCGCCGACCGGCTCAAGCGCGAGACCGTCGGCAAGGCCGTCGAGGAGCTCGAGGAGACCGAGGGCGAGGGTCCCAGCAAGGGCATCGCGGTGCTGCTGGTCCACCCCGACCGCTCCACCGAGCTGGCCGCCGGCCGCCTCTGACCCCGCGGCCGGGCTCAGCCGGCGACGATCGAGGCGAGCTGGGCGTCGAGCCGGTCCTGGGTCAGCTCGCCGAGCACGCGCGTGGCCAGGGTGCCGTCGCGGCGCACGAACACCGACTCCGGCAGGCCGACGACCTTGAAGGCGCCGGCCGCCCTGGCGCCCTGGTCGATGCCGACCGGCCAGCTGCCGCCGTGCGCGCGCACGAACCTGCGCGCGCTGCCAGGGTTGTCATTGACCAGCACGCCGAGCACCACCAGGCCGTCCGAGCGGCGCTGCTCGAGGGTACGGCGCAGCAGCGGGAACTCGCGCACGCACGGCGCGCACCAGGTGGCCCAGAAGTTCAGCAGCACCGGCCGGCCGCGGTAGGCGGCCAGGTCGAGCCTGCGTCCGTCCAGGGTGGTGAGGTCGAGCTTGGGCGCCGCGGTCGCCGCCGGGTAGGTCTGCACCGTGGCGGTGTCCGCGCCGAGCACCGCCGGGGTGTCGTCGCTGGACTGCTGGTGCTGCCGGACGCGGTCGACCGCCCAGGCGCCGACCGGCAGGACCAGGGCGACGATCAGCAGGACGCCGAGCAGCAGGCGCCGCTCAGAGGCCACGCGCCGCCCTTCCTAGAAATAGTCACGGTGGTAGACGATGCCGTTGGGGCCGACCTGGATGACGGTGGCGCCGCCCTGGCCGCTGACGCGCCGGTTGTTGGGCGTGCGGAACGACCAGGTCCACTCGACGATCGCGCTGTCGCCGTCGACGCCCATGCGCTCGACCGTGTACGACAGGTTGCGGTGCCCCTTGAGCAGGTCGTTGAGGTAGGCGCGGATGGCCTCGCGGCCCTCGTGCGGCGGGTTCGCCGGCTCGTAGTAGACCGCGTCGACGGCATACGCCGAGGCGGCCCAGTCGGCGTCGCCCACCTCGAGCGCCTCGCGGACCTGCTCGAAGTAGTTGGCCGGGCCGGGCGGACCGGCGGGCTCGGCGACCGCGGCCGGGGCGTGCTGCTCGCCGTGGCTCTCCGCGTGGCCGTGGATCTTGGCGCGCGCGTCGGCCGACGTGGCCCGGTACCAGATCGCCGTGGCGGCGATGAACAGCACCACACCGAGGGTGATGCCCACGGGCCCGAAGGCCTTGAACTGGTGGCGGTAGACGAACCCGGCCAGCAGCAGCGCGCCGGCCAGCGAGTAGATCGCCGGGGCGATGCTCGGCGGGATGATGTGCATGTTGCCGTGCTCGTCGCGGGCGCCGGTCCGCGGGTTGGCCGAGCCCGGCAGGCCGGTGTCCGGCGCCGGCACGCGCCGCTTGTTGGCGGGGCTCGCCGACCACAGCATCGCGCCGATGAAGACGCACGCCAGGAAGAACGCCAGCAGCAGGCCGACGCCGGCCATCTCCGGGTGACCCCAGTTCCATCCCAGGTAGGTGCCGCCGGCGATCAGGCCGAAGATCCCCATGATCAAGAACAGACGGGCAGCGGCGATCACTGCGTGGCTCCTTTGACGGTCACTTGAGGATGAAGAAGGTGCTGAACAGCCCGATCCACACCACATCGACGAAGTGCCAGTAATAGGACGCCATCTCGACGGTGTCGTGGTAGCGGGCGGTGAACTGGCCGGAGCGGGCCCGCAGCAGCACGATCGAGATGAACGCCGCGCCGCCGAAGACGTGCGCCCCGTGGAAGCCGGTCAGGGTGTAGAACAGCGAGCCGAACACCCCGCTGGAGAGCCGGAACCCCTCGTGGGTGGCCAGGTTGTAGTAGTCGTTGCCCTGCATGGCCAGGAAGGTCAGGCCGAACAGCAGGGTGACCGCCAGCCAGCGGACCAGCCATTTCTGGTCGCCCCGGCGGATGGCCGTCACCGCCAGCTGCATGAACACGCTGGAGGTCACCAGGATGGCGGTCGCCACGGCCGAGTAGGGCCGGTTCAGCTCCGGCGATCCCTGCGGCGGCCAGACCGTCGCGGCGGCGCGGATGGTGAAGTAGGCGCCGAACAGCCCTCCGAAGAACATCACCTCGGAGGCGATGAACAGCACCATGCCCAGCAGGGGCGAGCTGATCCCGCCTGGCCGCTGGTGTCCCGGAGCGTGGTCGCGGACCGCCGCGTCGGTTACTGCCATCGCTAGTGTGCTCCCGTGGTTGACGTGGTCGCGTCGGCGTGCACCGCCAGCTCGTCGGCGTGCTGCAGGTCGAACAGCGGTCGTTCGGAGTGGATGGGGGGCAGGCTGTCGAAGTTGTGCGGCGGTGGCGGCGAGCTGGTCGCCCACTCGAGCGTGTTGGCGTCCCAGGGGTTCTCCTCGTCGCGGGTCTTGCGGCGCATGGTCAGCACCACGTTGGCGAGGAACGGCGTGGTGCTCACGGCGATGATGTAGGCGCCGATGGTCTCCAGCTGGTTGATGCCGGTCCAGTCGTGCAGCGGCAGGTAGTCCTGCACGCGGCGCGGCATGCCGAGCAGCCCGAGGATGTGCATCGGGAAGAAGGTCAGGTTGAAGCCGATCATCTGCAGCCAGAAGTGGAGCTTGCCGAGCCCCTCGTTGAGCTTCTTGCCGGAGAACTTCGGGAACCAGTAGTAGAAGCCCGCGTAGACCGCGAACACGCTGCCGCCGAACAGCACGTAGTGCAGGTGGGCGATCACCCAGTAGGTGTCGTGCAGGGCGAAGTCCACCGGCGGCGACGCCAGGAACACGCCGTCGATCCCGCCGATCAGGAACATCGACAGGAACCCCAGCGCGAACAGCATCGGCGTGGTGAAGCTGAGCTTGCCCTTCCACATGGTCGAGATCCAGTTGAAGAACTTGACCCCGGTCGGCACCGCGATGAGGAAGGTCATCAGGCTGAAGAACGGCAGCAGCACGGTGCCGGTGGCGAACATGTGGTGCGCCCAGACGCTGAAGCCCAGGGCGCCGATGCCGGCGGTGGCGAACACGAACGCCTTGTAGCCGAACAGCGGCTTGCGCGAGAACACCGGCAGGATCTCGGAGACGATGCCCATGCCGGGCAGCACCATCACATACACCGCCGGGTGCGAGTAGAACCAGAAGATGTTCTGCCACATGATCGCGATGCCGCCCTTGGCCGGGTCGAAGAACGACCCGCCGAGGTTGCGGTCGATCAGCAGCAGCACCAGCGCGCTGGTGAACACCGGGGTGGCCAGCAGGACCAGCAACGAGGTCACCAGTATGGTCCAGACGAACATCGGCATCCGGAACATGGTCATGCCGGGCGCGCGCATGTTGAAGATGGTGGTGATGAAGTTCACCGCGCCGAGGATCGACGAGGTGCCCACCAGCAGCAGCCCGATGATCCACAGGTCGGCGCCCAGCCCGGCGCCGCCGGCGGCGCCGACGCAGCCCTGCTCGGACAGCGGCGGGTACTCGGTCCAGCCGGCGCAGGCGGGGCCGCCGACCAGGTAGCCGGAGTAGAGGATCACGCCGCCGAGCGGCAGCATCCAGAACGACAGCGCGTTGACCCGCGGGAAGGCCATGTCGAGCGCGCCGATCTGCAACGGCATGATGTAGTTGCCGAACCCCGCCAGGATCGGGATCACGAACAGGAAGATCATCGTGGTCCCGTGCATGGTGAACAGCTCGTTGAACTGCTGCTCGTTGAAGAACTGCGTGCCCGGCTCGGCGAGCTCGGTGCGGATGAACATCGCCAGCAGGCCGGCCACCCCGAAGAAGATATAGGAGTTGACCAGGTACATGATCCCGATCTTCTTGTGGTCGGTGGTGGTGAGCCACTCCCAGATCGGGTGACGCTGGGGGCTGATCGCCGGTGAGCCGGAGGCTGCTGACTCTGGCCTGGCTTCAGTGATCGCCATCGGAGCTCCTTGTTGCCTGGTCGAGGTGGCAGCGCTACTTGACGACGAGGGTGCCGGTCATCGAGTCCGGGTGTGCGTCGCAGTGGAAGAAGTACCGGCCGGCTGCCAGCGCCGGCACCTGGTACTTCTCGGTCACGGGCCCGGGTCGCAGCGCGCCCCGGAACGCCGCCGGCGCGGTCGCGTCCTTGCCCTTGAAGAACACCACGTTGTGCGGGACGCCAGCGTCGTCGTTGTGGAAGGTCAGCGTGAACGGCTTGTTCGAACCCTCCGCCAGGCAGTCCTTGTCGAAGGCGGTGTTCTTGGCGGTGATCTCGCCGGGAGTGGTGTCCTCCGGGCAGCCGCTGGCCTGCTTCTTCTTCTGGTCGGCGATCCAGGCCTCGTACTGCGGGCGCGACACGCCGTGGATGTAGAAGTGCATCTGCCCGTGGGCCAGGCCGCAGAACTGGGCGCACTGGCCGTGGTAGACGCCCGGCTTGGTGATGGTGATCTGGAAGCTGTTGGTGTGCCCCGGGATCAGGTCGCGCTTGAACAGGAACTGCGGGATGTAGAGCGAGTGGATGACGTCCTTGGACTGCTCGTTGAAGTGGATCGTCTCGCCGACCGGCAGGTAGATCTGCGGTGGCTTGACCGTGGTGCCCTTGACCGACAGGTCCTGCGGCGGCTGGCCCTTCTCGACCTGGACCTTCTCGCCGGCGTAGGTGAACTCCCACTGCCACTGGAAGCCGGTGACGTTCACGGTGACGTCCGGGTTGGAGGCCTCGGCGTCGACCTTGTTGATCACCTGGAAGCTGAGCACGAACAGTACCGCCACGATGATCAGCGGGCCGATCGTCCAGCCGATCTCGAGCAGGTTGTTGCCGTGGAACTGCGGCGGGAGCAGGTCGTCGCGGCGCCGGTAGCGGATGACCGCCCACAGGATCAGGCCCTCGACCAGCACGAAGATGGCGGTGGCGACCACGAACAGGATCATGTACAGGTGGTGGACCGGCTGGGCCTGCTCGGTGGCGCCGGTGTGCGACCCCCCGGCGCAGCCGGCCAGCAGCAGCGCGCCGGCCAGCGCCAACGCGACGCCCGCGACCCTGGTACCGCTACCTTTCCGCTCCCACCTGCGCATCTCGACTAGGTCGCCTCGCTTCCTGGGTCTGCTTGGGTGCCGCCCGGCGGGACGAACGGCTGCGCGGGCCGGCCAAGACTCGACTGAATGTATCGGTGCCGGGGGTGCCTCACAAGTCGAACAGGCTTTTGTGAACAAGCGCTTGAGCTGCTGGTTTGGCCCTTGGAGCGACCGACGGGACGCCCCTGAACGCTAGCCCTGCACATGGAGCACGGCGTCGATCGCCATCGCCAGGAACAGCAGGGCGAGGTACTGGTTGGAGAAGCTGAACAGCTTGATGGCCCGCTTGCCCGAGACGTCCCTGGTCAGGGCCAGCGCGCGCCAGACGAACAGCCCGCCGAGCAGCAGCGCGGCGACCAGGTAGACGAGCCCCATCTGCCCGGCCGGGTACATCAGCAGGGTCACCGCCACCAGCAGCAGCGTGTAGTAGAGGATCTGGTGGCTGGTCTCCTTGGGCCCGCGGACCACCGGCAGCATCGGCACGCCGGCGGCCTGGTAGTCCTCGCGGTAGCGCAGCGAGAGCGCCCAGAAGTGCGGCGGCGTCCAGTAGAAGATGATCGCGAACAGCACCAGCGCGGGCAGCTCGATCCTGCCGGTCACCGCGGTCCAGCCGACCAGCACCGGCACCGCGCCGGCGGCGCCGCCGATGACGATGTTCTGCGCCGTGCGGCGCTTGAGCCCCAGGGTGTAGACGAACACGTAGAAGAGGATCGCCGCGGTCGCCAGCACGGCCGACAGCAGGTTCACCGTGGTCCACAGCCAGACGAAGCCGGCCACCCCGAGCACCAGCCCGAAGCGCAGCGCGTCGACCGGGTCCACCTGGTGCGCGGGCAGCGGGCGGCGGCGGGTGCGGCGCATCGCCGAGTCGATGTCGCGGTCCAGGTAGCAGTTGATCACGTTGGCGCTGGCCGCCGAGAGCGAGCCGCCGAACAGCGTGGTCAGGATCAGCCACGGCGAGGGCACGCCCCGCTCGGCCAGGAACATCGTCGGCACGGTGGTGATCAGCAGCAGCTCGATGATGCGCGGCTTGGTGAGCAGGAAGTAGGCGGTCAGCGACTCCCTGGCGGTGCGCGCCGGCGCCGGCGCCGGCTCGCCGGGGTCGCGCTCGGCCGTGCCGGCGAAGCGGTCGGCGTGCAGGACCAGCGCGAACATCGTCCCCCACAGCAGGCTGCCGACCGCCAGGTGCGGCACCACGGTGAGCGCGTCGAGGCGGTCGGCGACGTTGGCGATCCCCAGGGCGATCTGCACCACCACCAGGCCGGCGGCGTAGCCGGCCAGCCGGGTCACCGTGGGGTGGGCCCGCTGGGTCGCCCGCGCCCGCAGCCAGATCGCCACCACCGCGACGCCGACCAGGGTGGCCAGCAGCCGGTGGGCGAACTGGATCTGCGCGGAGGACAGGCCGAGGTCCGGGATCAGCGTGCCGGCCGGGTAGGCGAGCCCCGCGTCGTGCCCGGTCACCGTCGAGCCGACCAGCATCTGGGCGTAGACCAGGGCCGCGCCGCCCATCGCCAGCCGGGCGAAGCGCGGGGTCCCGCCCGACCCGCGCCTGCCCCACCTGGAGCGGAAGGCGATGAACTCCATCAGCGCGACCAGCGCCAAGGCGGTGGCCAGGTGCAGGGTGACCGACTCGGCCTCGAGCTTGGCCCACACCACGATGGCGCCGAGCACCGCCTGGGCGACCACCATCGCGACCGCGCCGATGGCGGCCCAGCGGATCGCGCGCGGCTGGCGCGTGCGCCACGCCGCGATGGCGGTGAGCGCGACCAGCACGATCACCACCGCGGCCACCAGCCGGTGGGAGTGCTCGATCCAGGCGTGCAGGTTCGGCGGCGGGGTGAGCTTGCCGAAGCATCGCGGCCAGTCCGGGCAGCCGAGCCCGGAGTCGGTGGCCCGGACCAGCCCCCCGACGGCGATCAGGACGAACGTCGCCGTCGTCGTCGCGACGGCGAGGCGCTGGAAGCGGGTCACCAATCCTCCTGGGCTGCTGAAAGGCAGATTGATGCTATCCGCGCCCTGCAAAAGCCTCAACCGATACGCCCAGCTTGTGGATGACCGTCCCGAGGCTCAGATGTCGTCGAGCGTGTAGCCCCCTGGCGGTGCCGGCGGCTTGTCCTGGCCGCCCTCGTCCCCGTCCGGCCCGGTGGTCCGCGGGCGCTCGCCGCCCGGCCCGCCGGGGCCGGGACCGGGACCAGGACCCGGGCCCTGCCGCCCGCCCGGCCACCCGCCGCCGGAGGAGGCGGGTGAGGACGCCTCGATGGCGGCCATCTCGGCGGTGATGCGCTCGACCTCGAGCTCGTCGAGCGGCGCGCCGCCGCGGCGCGAGCGGTACACCATCAGGCCGAGGTCGCGGGCCAGCTGACCGAAGCGCCGCTGCTGCTGGAGCCCGTCGATGCGCTCGCGGACCTGCTCGATGCCCTGCTCGATCTGGCGGCTGGCCTGCTCGGCGAGCTGCCTGGCGTCATCCAGGAATGCCATCTGCGCCTCCTTGCATCTGGGTTGCGGTGGCCGGCTTGAAGCCCTCGACCGGCGAGGGAAGGCTGCGCAGCAGCACCGTGCCGTCCCCGCTCAGGGTGGTCAGGCTCGGCCGGCCGCCGCCGAGCACCAGCGCCAGCAGCTCGTCCGAGGCCAGCACCTTGCGGTGCGGCTCGATGCGGATGCCGTGCTGGATGGCCACCAGCCGCTCCGGGTCGACCTCGATGGTGCCGCCGTAGCGTGACAGGTCCAGCTCGACCAGCCCGCCCGCGCCGGTGACGAACGCCGAGCCGCTGCCGTCGAGCCGCTCCAGGCCGCTGGGCGGCCGCTGCGGCGACCTCGGGCCGCCCCCGCCGGGACCGCCGCCCGCCTGCGGGGCCAGCCCGACGGTCCGCTCCGCCGCGACCAGGGCGCCGCGCGCCACCAGCCAGCCCCGGTCCGGCTCCACCATCAGCTCCTGCACCGGGCCGCCGGCGTCGCCGGCGAAGGCCACCAGCCCGCTGGGGCCGGAGGCGGAGAAGTAGGGGAGGGCGGCGGCGTCGCCGGCCAGCCGGCGCCTGCCGGCCGAGATGGCGGTCGCCAGCGCGCGGTCCAGCAGCCCGCCCCCGACCCCGCCGGGGCCGATCATGCGCGCCTGCACGGTCACGTTGGGGGTCTTCCAGACGAAGCGGCCCGGCTGGCACCAGACCGCCTGCCCGCCGTCGAGCTGCACGATCAGAAGCTGTCCGGAGCTGCGCAGCTTGTGCGCGATCATGGCGCCTCCCGTCGCGGGCCGGTGACCGCCCTCTGGCTGGCGTCCGCACTCGGCCCGTGCTGCGACGCTACCGCCGGGGGCGGCTGGCGGCAACGAGTTCGGCCGCTTGCTACCCTGCGTGGGGAGCTCATGACATCGCCCAACGAACCCCTGCCGAACGCGAGCGCGGGCACGGCGATCCCGCTCCCGGTGCTTGGCCCGGAGTCGCGGACCGCCGACGGTCGCCTCAGCTCGTGGATCTTCGACCTGCCCGTGGTCGAGCTGCGGGCCGGCTACCGGGCGGCGGTGTACTTCGACCGCGCGCGCCGCATCCTCGCCGCCGAGCGCGACGACACCGAGGTGACCATCCAGGTCTTCCAGCGCCACGACGACGTGGTGGCCTGCGGCATCGACGAGGCGCTGGCCGTGCTGGCGCTGGGCGCCGGCGAGTCGGTCGACCACGACGCCGCCGACCGCGCCTTCGCCGACTACCTGAACGCCAGGAACCTGGCCCGCCGCTCGCGTCAGTCCGGCGGGCCGGACTACCTCAAGGCGGTGCGCGCCCAGGTGGAGGCCGAGGTGGCCTTCGACCGGCTGTGGCGGCCGGCGCGCGGCGACGTCCGGGTGCGGGCGCTGCGCGACGGCATGCGGCTGTCCGCCTGGGAGCCGGTGGTCGAGATCAGCGGCCCCTACCGGCTGGTCGCCCACCTCGAGAGCGTCTACCTGGGGGTGCTGGCGCGCCGCTCGCTGGTGGCCAGCAACGTCGCCCAGGTGGTGAACGCCGCCGGCGACAAGCCGGTGCTGTTCTTCGCCGACCGCTTCGACCACTGGGCGACCCAGGGCGGCGACGGCTACGCGGCCTTCGTGGGGGGCGCCCAGGGCGTGGCCACCGACGCGCAGGCGGCCTGGTGGGGTGAGCGCGGGCTCGGCACCATCCCGCACGCGCTGATCGCGGTGTACCACGGCGACACCGTCGCGGCCACCGCCGCCTTCGCCCGGCAGCTCCCGGACGTGCCGCTGGTCGCCCTGGTGGACTTCGCCAACGACTCGGTCAGCACCTCGCTGGCCTGCGCCCGCGCCTTCGGCGACCGGCTCTGGGGCGTGCGGCTGGACACCTCCAACATGATGGTCGACCGCTCGCTGTGGGACGAGATGGGCGACTTCGTCCCCACCGGCGTCAACCCGCGGCTGGTCTGGAAGGTCCGCGAGGCCCTGGACGCCGCCGGGTTCCAGCACATCCGCGTGATCGTCTCGGGCGGCTTCACCGCCGAGCGGATCGCCGCCTTCGAGGCCGCCGGCGTGCCGGTGGACTCCTACGCGGTGGGCTCGTCGCTGCTCAAGGGCGACTGCGACTACACCGC